>NZ_CP088014.1:1200000-1500000 GCF_021044685.1 Bradyrhizobium daqingense | reverse complement strand
TTCTCTACCGCCGAGATGTGCACGAAAACATCGTTGCCACCGTCGTCCGGCGCAATGAACCCATAGCCTTTGGTCGGGTTGAACCACTTAACAGTCCCTAACGCCACGTCATTTGCTCCAAAAAGAAAAAACACCTTCCCATCTAAATCATTGAACGAGCCGATCGCAAGTCTCCGCGCGAAAGCGGCTCGATGGGATCCGTTGTCCCGCCCGTTCGTAGGTCTTGGACAGAAGAAATAGAGTGCCCCACTCGATGAAATGAACGAGCACGCTGAAATCGGCCGGCATTCAAGAACGACGAGGCGAAGGTCACATTTTCTTCGAAAACTCCGTGCTAACTGTCGCCTGCTTGTCGCGGCCGGATGTACGTCGTGGCATCACGGGAGCCCCGGCTTTCATGCCGGGGTTTTTCGTTTCCGGCGCGAGAAGCAGCTTGACCGGATAGGCTCGTCAAATGGCGCAGCCCACTGCGACAATTCGACTTGGATGCGTAAGAATCATCCGGAGCGGCACAGAGCGAAAAGCCGAATAGCAGGCAGATATGGCGCAGAATATCTACGACAATCCCGATTTCTTCGCTGGCTACAGCCAATTGCCCCGGCAGGTGCATGGGCTGGACGGCGCTCCTGAATGGCCGGCGATCCGGGCCATGCTGCCCGATTTGGTCGGGAAACGTGTCGTTGATCTCGGATGTGGCTTCGGCTGGGCCTCGCGCTGGATGCGCGAGCAGGGCGCGGCCTCGGTTCTGGGTCTCGATCTGTCGCAGAACATGATCGAGCGTGCCAGGGCGGACACAGCGGATACGGCCATTGAGTATCGCATCGCCGATCTCGACACACTGGACCTCCCTGAGGCGGCTTTCGACCTCGCCTACAGCGCACTGACCTTTCACTATGTTCAGGACTTTGGCCGTCTCGTACATGTGATCCGCAAAACGCTCGTTCCTGACGGGCATTTCGTCTTTACGATTGAGCATCCGATCTTCATGGCCGCGGCACATCCGCACTGGATTTCCGATGAGGAGGGCCGCAAAACCTGGCCGGTCAATCGATATTCCGTCGAGGGCGAACGTCGGACGGACTGGTTTGCCAAGGGCGTTCTGAAATACCACAGGACACTTGGCACTACCTTGAATACGCTGATCGGCGCAGGCCTTCAAATTCGGCGGATCGAGGAGTTTGCCCCAACACGCGAGCAGATCCAGCAGATGCCGCAATTGGCCGAAGAACTCGAACGCCCCATGATGCTGATTGTATCTGCGTCCACATCGATCGGCGGTAAGCTTCGAAGCCTTCGTGATATCCGGCCGGATTAGGTTCCTGCCGGGCCCGCCCCGGTATTGATATCAGCCCGGCGTCAAGCGCTATCTTGCCGGCCCGTCTGCGGCCATGCCGGTGAAGCGAGCCAAGGCCGTGATGCTGACCGCAACGGCCCCGGCGATCGCGAAGACCGTTTGCCAGGTGGGCGAAGACATCGCCATCTGGGCGATTCCATGCGTCGCGCTGTAACCGGCGACGGTCGCGGGCGCGACATAGAGGATGATGATTAAGAGCCGCAGCCAAGCCCATGTCACGAGGGCGAGCGCGAGTTGGCCGATGCCGAAGGTTACGGCGCCAGCCGCGAACGCAACCGCGATTCCGCCCAGAGCGCCAGCCCCTGTGTGGAAGGCCCGAAGACCAATCGTCACGCCGGCGAAGACGGGCACCGCGAAGACCGCAAGCGTGAAGAGTAGCCAGGCGAAGAAGCCTATGGCGAGGAAAATAAGCAGTGGTCCCAAGGCAATCATGGTGGTGGGCTCCGTGAGATAGGGGTCTGACGGTCGCGCCTTCCACCACCACCACGGCGCAAACGCAGTATAGCAGCAAATGCCAGCGACCGGAATCGTCACAAATCCGGTTGCGGGCGAATGACAAAATGACCATATTGAGCGTCAGGAGCCGATCGCCCGGGCTGCAAGCGACCCAAAAGGCGGCATCTCGATTTCCCAATCGAACACCCGAACGGCAACCATTCTGCCGGCGCGCGGTGGTCATGAAGCGCTTGTGACTGCCACTAAGACGCCGGTGTGAAATGGATTTGCCATGTCTACCATCCAAAAGAAGTGCGCAGACTTTCTGCGTATGACCTTCAACGATCTGGCCGGCGGCAAGCTCGGATCAGGTCACGCCCACGAGATCGTGGCTGCGTATTTCGGCTATGGTACCGCGGCGGCTCTAAGGGCCGAGCCGAAGTATCAGCTTGCGGCTTTGGATAAAGCCGCGATCCTGATGCCTGATCTGCGCTTGATGGATCAGCGCGTGCAGCACCTCAATGGTCTCCCTGCAGGTCTACCCAATGTTGACGAGCTGGCTTCGCTGCTCTCGAGCTTTCTTAACGCAAACGGCTACTTTTCAGGTGAGGTTTGGTACACCCGAGATCTCGAGGAGTATATCGATGTATCCTTCATTCAAGAAGATCCCATGATGATCGAGGACGCTCTCTCGGGTGAGATGGCTATGACGAATGCTTTTTTTGACGAGCTTTACATAGACAAAGTAAGCCTAGACGTCGGAGACGATGTGCTCGTGGCAAATGTCTCAGGTTCTCTCAATGGAGAGAACGATCCGGATAAGCCGTTCCACGGGGATTCGATCGCTTTCACGACGATGATAACATTTGAGCGTGTGGCCGGTCGAACCGGCTATATGCGGCCGGAGCTGGAGACGTCGGGCGCCATTGATGACTCACATTACTATGATCAGGACGCCTGAGGGCAGCTAGGCATTTCATGGCACGATTGGGCTCTCATTTCGTCTGTCGTTCTGCACGACAAGGTACGGCGGCGCTCACGAGCCGCCGTACCTCCAGACCGGGATGCCTAGCTTCTTCGCTTTGTCAGCGAGATTGTCTTGGATGCCGGTGCCAGGAAAGTGCATCACGCCGATGGGTAGCGTCTCCAGCATCGCATCGTTGCGTTTGAACGGCGCGGCCTTGGCGTGCTTTGTCCAGTCGGGCTTGAAGGCGATCTGCGGGACCTTGCGATTGTCGGCCCACTTGGCGGCAATCAGCTCGGCGCCCTTGGGCGATCCGCCGTGCAGCAGCACCATGTCCGGGTGCTTGGCGTGCACCTGGTCGAGCTTAGCCCAAATTAGCCGGTAGTCGTTGAAGTCGAGTCCACCGGTGAGCGCGACTTTCGGTCCGCGTGGCATGAGCACCTGATTTTCGGCGCGCTTCTTCGCGGCCAGGAAATCGCGGCTGTCGATCATCGCTGACGTCAGATTGCGGTGGTTGACCTTCGATCCGTTGCGCGGCCGCCATGCGGAATGGGCGTGGCGTTCGAACTCGTCGGCGGCCTGGTCGCGCATCAGCTCGAAGGCGTTGCGTCGCTCGATCAGCGTTTGCCCTTCTGCCGTCAGACGCTCCAGCTCGACGGATTTGATTTCGCTGCCGTCCTGCTCCCGCTGCGAGCGCTGCTGGGCCAGCTCGTTATCGTCGAGCTCGCGCTCGATCCTGTCGATCGCACGATGGAAGACGTTTACCATCGACCAGAGCAGGTCGTCGAGGTCGGGCTCAAGACGGGTATCGGACAGCGCCACCACCAGGGCATCGAAGATGTCGGCGACGCTGCCGGCGAGGATTCGCGCTTCAGGAAGCCCCCGGGGATCGGGATCATCGTGGAAGGGACGGTAGCCATGGAGCTGGAGTTCCTGGAGGACCTGGTCGGTCGGGGATGAGCTGTGGTGCGGCTCGAAATCGTTGTCGTGGTCGGCGGTCATTGCGGTTTTCCCTCGTCGGATCGACCGCGCCCATCGCGGCCTTCATGGCGACGAAAGCGGCAGGCGGAACGGACTTGCACCCGCAGCGCAGCGGAGGGCCGGAGCCTTGGCGGAGGACCGAAGGGGGCCGACTATTTTGTCTCGCGATGTAAAGGCGGCTCTGCCGCCGACGGAAAATAGTCGGCCCACGAGGTTGCCGGTCCGGGCCGCCTGCCGCCCGATCGCCCTCTCAGAAGGCCGTGGGGCAGTCCTCTGGCGCCGAGGGGAAACACGTTCACCGACCGTGCGGTAACGAAGCGGCCGCGTCGCCCCTCATCCCGTTTCGGCTATGCCGCCAGCTCCATAAAGCGCGCGACGTCCTGCGCCGCGATCTGTACGCGGCTTGCGGCCCGAAGGGCGTCAAATCCGAGCAGGCGAAGATCCTCGTTGAAGTCGCCAAGCTGTGGCGAGATCACGATTGCCTCGATGCCGGCCTCCTGCGCCCGATCCATCAAGGTCGCCATGGCGCCGTCACCGGCAGGATCGTCGTCCCGGGCGATGTAGAGCCGGCGGAGCGTATCCGGAAGAAGGACGGCGGAGAGATGCGCTGCCGAGAGAGCTGCGACCATCGGCATGGTCGGCAGGGCGCAGCGGAGCGACAGCATCGTCTCGATGCCCTCACCGGCCGCCATGACTTCACCAGCGACGCCAAATCGAACAGCGTGACCAAGCAGGTCGCCCATCGCCCGCTTTGGCGTGTCGATTGGCGCCTTGCCCAGCGTCGCCTCGCTGAAACCATGCGGGTCGAGCCAGGTGCGGTGTACGCCAGCCAGCTCGCCGGACAGATCGGTGACGGCGGCGATCATCGCCGGCCAGGTCTCGGTCGGGCTGTGGTCGTCGGGCCGGTAGTAGCAACGTGGGTGAAAGCGCAGGCTTCCGGTTTCGTGCAAAGACGTAATGCCGCGATTGCGGAGATACGCTTCTATGAGTGTGCGTTCGATCGGCTGCGACATGGCAAAGAGCCGACGAGCGGCCTCCGGCGATCCTCGTGCCGCGCTGGAATTGCGGAGCCGCGGCTGATTGGGCTCGGGCTCTGGATGCGGCAAGCTGAGAAACAAGCGCGCCTCGTCGAGGACGTTCTTGAAGTCGACCAGGCGGCAACTCTCGCGAATGACATCGAGCAAATCGCCATGTTCCCCGGTGGCGGCATCGGTCCATTTGCCGGCGGCTCCCTTCGCCGACTGCTTGAGCCGCACGAACATTGAGCGGCCAGGCGTATTGCGGACGTCGCCGACGAGCCAATAGCTACCTTCCCGTCGTCCGGCAGAGAGGTAGTGACGGCACACGGACTCAGCCTGCCGGCCGAGACGCCGTGCGAGATCGTGTGCGTTATCGGCCATCGTCATCCCCAAAAAGAAAAGGTCCGCCGTCGCCAGCGGACCTTGTTGTTGCTCTCGACGGCTTATTCGGCTGCCATAATCTGCTCACCGGCTCGCTGATTGTGGGCGGTCCGCTCTTCTTCGTCTTCCAGTTTGTTTTCGCTAGGCTGCTCTGGAGTTTCCTCGACTATAGATTCGACCGCCGGTTCGTCGCCAATGGCTCGGCCCAGCGTGCGAAGCGGTTCGGGCAGCCAGGCCGTGTCGGTGAGCAAGGTCTGCGCCTCGGCAGCCATGTCACCCTTCTTCAGATGCTCGATCCGATCGGCGGCGCGCTGCCCTTTTGCCTCCACCACGGCCTGGAGGATTCGCGTCTTCGTCACCCGACCGAAGAAGTTGTCTACGGTCGGTTTCCACCCCGCCGCAGCCATGTCGAGATCGACAGCCCGGGCGAGACGGTCGGCGTGAGCGAGCGCACGCGGCCGCCGATTCCAGGGTTCATGCACGGCGTTGACCGACAGGCTGACGACATGGGCAAAGAGCATCGCCTGGCTGTCGCCGTCCCACGCCTGAAGTGCGTCCCAGAGGTCGGCCGATTCCTTCGGCAAAGCCTTCGCCCAGCGCTCGTGCCGAGCGCGGATCGCCTCGGCTAAGGCGCTGTCGTTCAGGCCGAGCGCCTGGGCGCCGAAACTCACGCTCTTCAGATCCAGCTCCAGGCAGCTATCCGAGCCGTAGTGGTAGAAGGTCTTCAATGTCAGAGCATGCAGGGCCGCATGAAAGGCGACCTGCGGCTGCTCACCGAGGGCATGACGCAGGCCGAGTGTCCGATGGGTGGTGAGCTCGGTCATCAGCCGGTCGGAGATGGGCGAAAGGCCCTCGTCCTCCTCCTGCTCGGCGCCGGGCTCGACCGACACGTTGCGCTCGCCGCCTTCGTAGCTCGCGGCCTTGGCCCGTTCGGCCTCACCATCTTCTTCAGCAAGACCGGGCTCCGGCTCCGCCGACGGTTCGTCTTCGGGCCGGACGTAGCCGCGCTCAACACGAAGCTCGCCTTCAGCGCCAATGCTGACGAAGACGCCTGCGCGCACGATCTCGGCCGGGTCGAAAACAACCGGCCGGCTCTCGAGCCCCTCCAAAGCTGTTTCCAGCTCGGACAACCGTTCGTCGACCTCGTCGGGCAGTTCATCGGCGTCCGCGTGTTTCTCAGACAGCTGATCGAACTCTGCTTGCAAGGCGTTGCGGGCCGCTTCCTCCTCGGCAGTGAGGGTGACGATCTCGCCGCGAAGTTGTCGCAGACCGAAAGCGTGGCCGTAAGCGAAATCGGGGGCGACCTCGGTCCACTTCCAACCCTCGGCGGCAATCGTCTCGGATTCCGCCTTCAGCTTGTCGGCCACCATCTGGTCGACGAGCGCGACATCCTGCATCCAGCCGCCATCGTCGCCCTGAAACAGATCTCGCAGCACCGTGCCACCGGCGGCAGTATAGGCGTCAACCCCGATGAACAGCGCCCGCTTGTCGGAAGCGCGGACCGCGCCTTCTGTCAGCATGCGGCGGATGACGTAGGGCTGCTTGTCGTGGGACGCCTTCAGCCGCTCGAACACAACTTCCTGACGCTCGTGGTCGCCAGATACAGCGAAGGCCATGAGCTGGTCGAGCGTCATGCCGTCCTCCGCATAGACGTCGAGCAGCGTCGGCGAAACCGACGCGAGCTTGAGGCGTTGCTTGACGACGTTGACGGAGACGAAGAAGGCGGCAGCGATCTCCTCCTCCGACTGGCCCTTTTCGCGCAGCGCCAGGAATGCCCGGAACTGGTCGAGCGGATGAAGCGGAGCGCGCTGGACGTTCTCGGCGAGCGAGTCTTCCTCAGCGATGCCGCTATCGCGGACGACGCAGGGCACCGGGGCGGTCTTGGCGAGGCGCTTCTGCTTGACGAGCAGCTCCAGCGCGCGGTAGCGCCGGCCGCCAGCCGGGATCTCGAACACGCCGGTCTCGGCGCCGACCTGGTCGACGACGGGCCGGACACTGAGGCCCTGCAGAAGGCCCCGGCGGGCGATGTCCTCTGCTAGCTCCTCGATCGAGACGCCGGCCTTCACGCGCCGGACGTTCGACTGACTCAGCACGAGCCTGTTGAAGGGGATATCGCGCGAGGGCGAAAGGGTGATCTTGCGAACGGTAGTCGCCATGGGATGATACTCCGCGACGGGCGCCGAGAGCCTCTCTCTCGACATCAACTCGTCACGAAGCGCAGCGCCGCCCTCTCACTTTGGAGGGCGGCGTCGCAAAGCCAACGAACAGGAAAGACGGAAAGCCTCGGAACCGGAAAAGCACCGTTCCGTATCTCCGGTTGTCCGGGAATCAGGCCGCGCGGTCGAGCAGCTTCTTCGCCCGTGCCTCCATGTCGAGTCGTGCGTCCTGATGAGTCTTGTCGCGCGCGACGGCTGTGATGCCCTGGACGAAATCAAACACGCTCTCGGGCTTCCGGCCTTCCTCGGACAGAACTGTGTCGATGATCTTCGCCGTCTCGGTCTTGGAGAAGCCGCCCTTGCGCAGAAACTCGCTGCGGTCCTCGTCGGTCCGGGCGACGATCCGCTCCCGCGCCGATTTGATGCCGTTGACGAAGGGCATCGGCGAAGAGTTCGCGAAGCGTGTCAGCGCCGGCGCCGCCTCATGGGCGAAGCGCGTCGCGGCGTATTTCGAATGGCGGATGGTGATCTCCTCGAAATCCTGAACACCCCACAAATTCCGATTCTGACAGACGGCGCGAAGATAGAAGCTCGCTATGCCGAGCGTCTTCGCGCCCACCTCGGAATTCCAGCAGTAGAAGCCGCGGAAGTAGAGGTCCGGCAAGCCGTCGGGCAGCCGGCCGGCCTCGATCGGATTGAGGTCGTCGACCAGAAACAGGAAGACATCGCGATCGGAGGCGTAGAGCGTCGTCGTATCCTGGGTGATGTCGACGCGCGGGTTGTAAACGCCAGTCGACCAATCAAGCACGCCTGGGACCTTCCAGCGCGTGTCACCCGTGCCATTGCCGGCGATGCGCTGAACAGCTGCCACGAGTTCGTGGTCAAATATACGCCCATATTCCGGACCCGTCGCGGCGCGAAGCTCGAGGCGACTGCCCTGCACCTCAAGCGTTTTTATCTGCTCGGCTCGATGAAAGCTGAGGCCGAACTGCAGGTTGATGCCAGCGAGCGGTGCCGGAAGCTGACGGAGGTAAGCCGCCGGCGCTCCGACCAAGCTGGCAAGTTGACCGAAGCTCCAATGAGTCGGCGCGATCGGCGCGTCGCAACCGGGTAGCATCAGCGTCAGGCGCTCGGCATCGTCGCGGTTGGCCTCCACTCGGATCGCGGTGCTCTCGACCGTTCGGGTCCGGCTGCGCTCGCTCCGGCTGCGCACGGCGGAGTAGAGATCCGACAAGGACAGATAGCGTTCGTCCGCCGGCCGCGAGAACCATTCGGATGAAACGCGGCCGATGCGCTCGCCGCGACTCACATCCACCTTGTAGCCGCCGGCGCAGTCGTGGGCAGCGATCAAAACTTCTGCTTGGGTCATGGGACAATCTCCATGACGGGCGCCGGAGGCCTCTCCTCCGATCATCAACCCGTCACGGCGAAGCCGATCCGTCCTCTCACTCTAATGGGGGCGTTGCGGGGTCTCCCCGCAGAAGGGGGTGCGTCGGCGACCGCGGCGCCGACCAGGGGGAAGGCTTTCCCCTCAAAGGCGCACCGCCGGAATTCGCCATATCATCGGAGCAACAGGCTGCGTAACCCGATGGACCAGCTCGGAAAGTTAGTGCGCGCGCAAACAAGGGGAACTGAACATCGGAGCCAACTGGCGGGTGCTTTCGCCATTTTCATACGACAGCTTGACTTGACGTCCCACACACCGGCAGAACGATCCTCCACAGACCACAACGTCAGCGATTGAAACGAAAATGACGTTCGATATCAGGGGCAGCATCAAGAATACGAAGATCAGCTCGAACCTGTATGTCGTTTTTGAGGAACCGATCTCAAATGCGACCGACTCATTCCTTATCCGCAAGCACGAAGACGCCTCTGAAACGGACATGCTGGTTGAAATCGACGTCTAATTTATTCGAGCTGACATGCTCGACGACCGAGAGTCCATGATCGTTTCCTGCAAAGACAACGGATACGGGTTGGGAGACGATCAGCTCAAGGCATTTCTAACCAAAGACACTTCCTACAAGGACGACCTTCCGATCTTCGCGATTGGTCAGTGTACCTGCGGCCGAGAGCCGCAAGTATTTTTGCTGCGCTCCGTTACGCTATCTTGCGGCTATCAACGCAGGCTGACGCGTTAACTCGCTCGCGTTTGACGCGAGCTATGCGGGGTCATCGAGAATATCGTTTTCTTCCGTCATTCTGGGTGCCAACATCTCAGTCATCTCGACCGTGACGTTTCGTGCGGCGGAGTGATGGAGAAGACGAATGACGGAGTCCAAATTCCTGACACCGGAGGAAGTGTCTGCACGATACCGTGGCGAGGTCTCCGTGGGTACGCTGCGGAATTGGCGCGCAATGCGAACTGGGCCTGCATACATCAAGATCGGCAAAGCCGTCTTATACCCGGTGGACGAGCTTGACGCATGGGATCGGGGAAATCTGGTGATTTGTAGTGCGTCGAAAGAACTGAACGTGAGCTAGCTTGAGAAAAACAAAATCGCGCTCTAATATGATGACTCAATCCGCTGGCACGCTCGAGACAACGACTCGGTTGCTGTGCTCGGAATGATAGGGAGCTAAAATCGCGAACCGCGCTGCGTTTCCCCTGTTCAGCGGTGCACCGTCAGACCACCGCTTTCATCATAAGTCGGCTCAACACTGACGCCATGTCCTCGCGGCACTCCGTCCGTGACCAAATACTCAGCGCAGAGAAGGCGACGTTGAGTTGAGCGCTCCGAACCGGTCGGTTCAGGCAATCAGCCGTGTCCGATAGGCCTCAAGCCGCGCCAGTCGATCCTGCAGATACGTGCGATATTGGATCAGAAGATCATCTGGACTGGCGAACTCGCCAAGCACCCTTTCCGTCTCTGCCATCGCCTGATCGATGGTGAGGCAGCCCGAACCGTCGCCTGTCATCTGATCGGTCAAGTAGCGCTCGACCTCCAATCGAGTAGGTTCGGGGAGAACCGAGCGCGCTTCGAAATAGATCAACCGGAGCCCGAACCAGCGCAGTCGCTCGTCCTCCATGCCCTGGACGATCGCGAGGCGGTCCTCCCATCGCGCATCGTGGAACGCGGCAATGCGTGCCTCATCAGCAGGACCGGGAAAGCCGCTATAGATGCGCTCTTCGAGGTGCGGAGATAATGCGTAGGGCTCGCGCGCAGCCATGTAAGCAGCCACAAGCCGCGCGCACAGACCAGTGTCCGCCTTCATGAGACAGGCCCGGTCTCCGGTGGCGCCCATCGAACCGCCATCCAGCATATGCTCGGGAGCGTCGTAGAACGCCGTCAGCGTGGGCGCGGCATTGATCCTGAAGCGACGAATCGGACTTGGCTTCTGCGTCAGATGAACTTGCAGTTCGAGATCGCTCATCGCGGCAAGCCGGCCCATGTCTTCGTTGAGACTCAAGCAAAGCCGGCCATTGGCCTGATCGGGATCCCTGCCGATGCAGACGACCGACGTATGATAAGCTTGGCCGCCGAAAAACTCGGTCAACACGAAGCCGTCTTCGACCTCAATGAAATCCGCGACGGTCGCTTTGTTCGAGAAGCGCACGAAGCGCTGCCACAACTCCGGAGACCTTCGATAGACCAATCGGCTCAGTTCGAGCGTCGCAAGCACATCGGACATCGCGTCGTGTGCCCGAGCATGTGCGACGCCATTTGCCGCCGCCAACTGTTGCAAGCGAAATGTCCGCCGCCCTTCTTCGCTGACCGGCACAACTAGTTGCGCAGGCGACACGGCATCGGCGGCCATCACCAGACTGAGCGCATCGGCGCGGCAGTTTCGATGATTACTTGTCAGATATGCCGGATATAGGCACTGGAAGAGGGCGTGGCGCAGCATCTCCTCGTCGAAGCGGATGGAGTTGAAGCCGACGAAAACCGCAGGGCTCCAGGAAATCAAGGTCCGGCGAATATCTCCTACCATGGTGTAGTGCGACGGCAGGCTGGAATCAGTCAACGACTCGATCGGCAATCCGTTCGTCCGAAGCGCCGAAGGATGGGGAAGCACATGTGGCTGAAGGCGCGAGCGCGTCTCGAACCGAGCCACCTCGTTCAGGTTTTCATCGGTGCGAACAGCGGCGAAGTGGAGAATCTGATCGAAGCCACGCTTAAGCCCCGTCGTCTCGGTGTCGAAAAAGACGAAGCTCATGGGTGTGCTACCAACGAGTCAACCGGAAACGCATCGCCGCCGGGCTTACCCTAAACCGGCGCGCGAGACCCTCAATCGCTGCCTCGTCCTCGAGATCCACACCACCGCCTTCCAAGACGGCGGCTAAGAGGTCGCCGGGGATCAACAGCTCTGAGGCGAAGGCGTTGGCTTCGATCTCTATCGGTTCGGTTCCGAGCGCTGAGATATCATCTCGGAAGAGAACGCGTATCCCCTTGTCGACGTGAACGGCTTGTCTGATGTCTTCGTCGTGCAGCACATGATGGGCGAGTTCATGGGCGGCGGAAAAACGCTGGCGGTTGGGATGATGTAGCGCATTGACGCCGATGATGCCGATGCCGTCCTTGATATAGGCCATGCCCGAAAGATCCTCCTCCAGCGGTGCGTACTGAAGGACGATCTTGCGCGATTTAATGATGCGTTCGACAGGGACGGGCGGCGCTGAAACGCCGAACTCCCGAAGGATCGAGCGCGCAGCTTCGCGCGCTCGACCTGGATCAGCGTCCCTCACGATCCGACCTTAGAGCCGCGGCGTGGCGCGAGCGCGCTGCTGATCAAATCAGCGACCTGGGCGCCCGCGTTCTCGGACAGCGACTCCTTCGAAAGCTTCTCATTGACCAGCGTCATCTTCAATTCCTCCCCGATGGACTTATGCGGCATTGGCGGCAGCAGGTCGGCGACCTTCGCGAAATCAAGCGCGGTGGCGAGGGCATAGACATGGTGCAGCAATATGTTCTGCCGGCCGCTCTCGATGTTGGCGATCGACGCGCGAGACATCTTAACTTTGCTCGCCAACTGGGCCTGGGTCAGCGAAAGAGCCTTGCGCCGCGTCGAGACCGCGTTGCCGAACGCTATATAGACCGGATTGCCCGCCATCGCCGATGTTTGCGCTGCTTCGGGCATAATGTCAATCCCGCAAACATTATGTGCTTATTACAAACTTACTAGTGTGATCATTACTTGACATATTGGCCAATCTCAGGAATCCATATCCCGCCGGAGAGCGCGACGCTCACCGACGAGGCGAAGGAACCGAGATGTCGAAGCGCATTCATGTCGTGCCGCACGAATCAGGTTGGGCAACCCGACGTGAGGGGGCGTTGCGGGTGGGGTCCACCCATCACACCCAAGCCGAGGCGACGGAGGCGGCGCGTAGCACTGCGCTTCGCGAGCACGGCGAAGTCGTCATCCACCGTCCCGATGGCCGCATTCGCGACGCCAACTCCTACGGAAACGATCCCTTCCCGCCGAAAGGATAACCCAACGGATCGCTCACCAGGGCGATCCGGTCGGATCGGCGCGCGGAGGTCATTCAAAGAAGAGGACCAATATCGATGTCGAATTTTCCGTCCCTGCGCCGCGATGATCGGCCTGATGATCCCTTTGCCGACCCGCTGGACGCGGTACTCGCCGAGCTTGCCATCAATATTCAGCTTCCGCCCGGCCTGCATGCCAAGGCGGTCGAGCGATATGAGGCGGTCCGACGCTACATCGAACGACCCGGTAGTCCGCTCGAAGGCAGGGTCGCCTGCTTCTATCCCCAGGGCTCCATGGCAATCGACGCAACCACGTCGACCCGCGGCACGGACGACGAGTACGATCTCGATATCGTCGCCGAGATCGAAGGCCCCGACCTCGGTCCCGAGGCGCTGCTGGATGACCTGGAAGCCGCACTCGAGAGCTACCCGGTAAGCAAGGTCGTGCGCCAAACTCGGTGCATCACGCTCTACTACGCCGACGGCATGCATCTTGACATTACGCCGTCGCGGCGGCGGGCGCCGAAGGAGAAGGAAGGCGAGATCCCGCATGCGAAGAAGGGGACTCGCAGCGACCCGGCGCGCTATGTGCCGATGAACTCATATGCCTTCGGGAAGTGGTATTGCGCCCGAACGCCTACCGAGGAGCGGTTCGCGCTGGCGCTGAATCGTCAGCTGTACGAACAGGCCGGAATCGCCTTCGCCGCAGCGGACGTCGAGGACGTTCCGCCGCAAACGCCGCTCATCATCAAGAGCGTGACGACGGTCGCGCTGCAGCTAATCAAGCGGCACCGCAACATCGCCTACGCGACCGAGACGGGCCGGATCCCGCCATCGGTGATGTTGTCGTGCCATGCCGGCCATGCCGCCCGTCCGGGCATGAGGCTTGCGGAAATGCTGATCCGGCAGGCGCGCTGGACGGCCCGCGCGATCGACGACGCCGCGAAGCGCGGCCAGCTCCTGGTCGTGCCCAACCCCGAATTTCCGGTCGAGCGTTTCACCGACCGTTGGCCAGAATCTCAGCTGCAACAGACAACCTATTCTCGCCACCTGCACACCCTCGCTAACGGGCTCGAAGCCGCCCGCACCGGCGACGTGCAGCTGGAGGACTTGCAGGAGTGGTTGCGCGGGCAGTTCGGGGACCGGGTCGTCACGCGTTCTGTCAAAGCTTTCAACCAGCGGCTCGGGCGCCAAGTTCAATCACGGCAGCATGGTTATACGCGCTCCGGCGGCCTGTTCGTTCCCGCCGCGCCGGCGATCATCGGCGCGGCGACCAGCCTGGCGCCAGTCGCGGCTCGCGCACACACCAACATGGGAGAGCGCCGATAAGTGGTGATGACGGTCGACGCCCAGATCACTGACATGGCTTCCTTGTGGCCGAACTTGAAACTCATCGGCCGCCACGGCGCAATCGCGGCGTGGCAGGGCCCTCTCCGGCCTTTGCTTCAGACGTTTCAGGTCGAGATCACTTATCGAGCGCCGCTGGTGATCGAACGGCTCGACGTGCGCATTCTCCAGCCATGCGTCAAAGTCTTGTCACCGCCGTTACGGCACCGTCCGGGCGACCCGGAGGGTAGGCTCCCTCACGTGTACTACGGTTCGGATGGCGAAGTGACGCTATGCATGCTCGATCCCGATTCCGACGATTGGTCGCCGTTCGACAGCCTCTCGCAGACAACTGTGCCCTGGGTGATCGAGTGGCTTGCCGCTTACGAGGGCTGGCGCGCAACGGGTCAATGGACAGCGAGCGGCCGCCACGTCGTAGCAGGTGGCGTCGGTGTCTAAGAGCAGCATTCCGCAAAAGGTCCAATCGGCGCTGTGGGCGCGGGCTGCTGGCCGCTGCCAATATCGTGGATGCAATACTGATTTGGTCGGCGACCTGGTGGCCGGGCGGCAAGACGGGATCTTCGGCTTCATCGCACACATCGTGGCTGACGTCGAAGGCGGCCCGCGCGGCGATCCGATCCGGTCGACTCAGCTCGCGCGTAGTCTGGAAAATCTAATGTTGATGTGCGCCCGACATCACAAGCTGATCGATCTTGACGCCGTCGCCGATCATCCGGAATCTGTTCTGCTAACTATGAAAGCCGAGCACGAGGGCCGGATCGCGATCGTTGCCGGCATCGACGAAGACCGGGCATCTCACGTCATCAGGTTTGGGGCGAGCATTTGTGACAACGAGGCGCTTGTATCGACGCAGGCGATCTTTTCGGCGATGCCGCCCGACCGCCACCCAGCCAGCGGCCAGAGGTTGGATCTTGAAATGGTAGGCTGTGCGTTTCGAGACAACGAGCCTGCCTATTGGACGGTCCAGCGCGAGAACCTGAGACGCCAGTTCGAAGCGAAGGTGCGAGGCCGCGTAGAGCGACAGGAGATTAGGCATCTAAGCGTATTCGCACTCGCACCGCAGCCGCTGCTGATCGAGCTTGGCCGGCTGCTCTGCGATATCGTTCCGGCCGTCGTTCATCAAAGGCATCGCGAACCCGCGAGTTGGCGATGGGCGTCCGATGGCCCCCCGATCACATTCCAGGTCACCGAACCGGATATCGGGCTGTCAGGCTCGGTCGCGCTAAAGCTCGGTGTCAGCGCTACCGTGACCGACGCGCGACTCCAGGCGGTTCTCGGCGACGAAGCCGCGATCTGGTCGCTCTGCGCGGATCAACCTCACAACGACGTCTTGCGGCGAGCTGACGATCAGGCCGCATTTCGGCGCGAACTCCGACGGCTCTACGACCGCATCAAGGCTCGGCATGGCGAGGGAACGCTGCTGCATGTTTTTCCCGCGCTTCCCGCCTCCCTGGCGGTCGAGGTCGGCCGCGTCTGGATGCCCAAATCGGATCTTTCCCTCCGGCTCTACGACAACAATCGATCGCACGGGTTCATACGGACCTTCGATATTCCCTAAACCCGATGCGACAAGCGCGCGGACATCTTCCTGTCCGCAATCCTCCTCGCCGCTGCGATTACCTGGTGGATCAATTAAGTCCGGACCCAAGCCCTCTCTCGTAGAGGCATGTATCCGAACGGGAGAAGCCTATTTTTTCAGGAGGCCACCAAGCCACTTTTGAAGGCTGTCACCGTTCATCAATTCGAGACGCGTCGGCAGAAAGGGAGTTATGAACGGATCAGATATTAGCCTTGGCGGAAAGTCCGACGTTGTAGTCAGGATTCCCTTAGAGGCATTCTGCTCCCCGCTGAGTACGCCCAGCAATGCACGAATGTCATCATATGAAACCTCGTTCCTCGGCTTATACGCCTTCACCGATCCTATGATCTTGATGCAACCAACCCCCTTCGAACAGCTATGACATCCCGTCCGTGATCCCCTGAGCGTGGCGTTAATGTCACCTCGTCGAACCCCGCTTTATCGAAGGCACCAGCGACGATCTCTTCCCAACGCGTCGCAGAAAGTGAATACGCTTGGCTCCAATCCGATTGCAGGCTTGCTACAATTTCATACCAAACCGCTGAGTTTGCCTTTATTAGAAATCCCTCTGCCGTTTTACGATCTGCCAGGACGATCTTGTGATCTGGTGTAATGATTCCCGCTACTCGCAACTCCGCTTGCTTATTCCCCTCGGAAAACCGCCGAGCGATAAACGACTCGAACACTGACGGAAGCCTGTCTTCGTAGATCAAGTCAGTAATTTTGATCTTCTCTGGTGGAATTTCCAGATTCCTAAAATCCACTAGTCGTGTGAACTCTAAAAGAATCGGAAACGCTAATTTCTGCGCAATAGGAAACAGCTTAACGGGCATGTAGAATATCAGTTGCTGCGCTAGGCGAACCCTTACCTCTTCCATCTGCTGCAAAGTAAGCATGGCACGCGCTCTTTACTACAACTGCGCATAGGTTAGCAGTCAGCCGGCTGTCGGGCCTTAACAGCCGGAATAGCCAAATCGCAGTTTCGAATACCGACTCCGTGATCAGCGCCTGCTAAGTTTGACAGATCACGTATCCATGTGCGTTCATTTCGGTACACGCCGAGAAGAATGACATCAACAGCCAATAGAGCTGAACGAAGTATGGGTCTGGCGCTTGGCCGGCTGCGACTTCCTTTAGCGCCTCTTCAACAGCACCGCGGCTCAGCGAAGAGGTCACGATGAAGACCCGACGAATTGCATCCGGCGCAAGCCGCACTTGAGCGAATTCGTTCATTAGCTCGTCGGCATCGCCTCGGACAATCCTCTTGATCCGGGTTTTGACTCCGCTACCGCTTACATACTTGTTGTTCCAACCACGAATTTTCGCTTCCATCGATTCCGGCGGAAGGCTCATACGCTGCAAGTTCTTAATTGCTTGGCTCACGGAGATATGGAACGGCCCAGCACCGAGCGATAGTGGACCATGCTTTGCGTGATAAAAGGTAATTCTAGGCGGGCTGCTGGAGTTGTTTAGCCCAATATAGTCCGCCCATTCGTCGCCAAGATCGTCGCACACAAGCACATCGTCCCCGTCCGCAACACTCGCTTCGATCACACCGAAAGTGGAGTCAGCATCAAAGGTGGCCTTTCGCGTCGAAAAGTTACCCTTTTCATCAGTCACTCCGTCTAGGAGCGGATCAGAGCGCAAATGGCGCAACAGGGCTGCGCCACCATCTACAAAGCCTTCGTCGCGGAACAAGGTCCCGTCGATGTAAGCTAAAGAGAGGGCGTCGAACAGCAATATGAACTTATCCTCGCGATCGATGTAGCGTCGGAGCGAGATCCGATTTGGATCGTGACCGAGAGCATACTCTGTACTTTCGACCTCGATGCCGGCAGTGATCGGCAATTGCAAGTCACGCAATGCTACGCGAGCTTGGTTGATTGCAATTGCTCCAACCGAATCAGCACCGTCGAAGATATCCATCCTCTTTCCGTCGCCGCTGACCCTAAACGCACGATCGAGCTCATTTAACGCTGCATCGATTTCATGCTTGGAGAGTTGAGTGAGTCTACCGCTATCTTCATGTACAAGTCTGATTTCGCGATCGACATGGATCGCATCAACAAATCCCGCAACGTCGACGGCAAAACTTGTTGGACGCGCGGTGCCGCCAATACTCGCCAAATCGATAGCGCGGGCTAAGGTACGGAGAAAGCTGGCAGGTGCAGCTCTTCCACCTACCAGCTCGTCAATTACAGATTTCGCGTACTCCACAAGTGCGAGGTGATCGACCCGATCAGACCGCTGCCCTATCCTGCCGGTGCTAGGAGTTGTAGAATAGTGGTCAGTTCCCGACCGGACCGCGTACGCCTGGGGCACATACCGGTTTGCGCCAGCAGGCCCGACAACATTTTGTAGGTCATCGGCTTCGAACGTTTTACTCCTCATCACGTGCTTGGAGACCGACATGTTTCGAAGCCGAATCTTTTCGAACACCGCTCCCTGCCGTGCGACCGCACGATCCACGCGTTCGGCTGATACTCGACCGAGATAGCGGGTGAAAAATCCTGCCGGAAGATCGAGCTTGGATTTAAGAATCGCGAGATGATCGCGATATTCGATCAAAAGAATAAATCCGCAGATTCGTTCTCGGATTCCTGCGTCTTCGGTTAAGAATGAAGGCGAGCGGTCATAGAGGAAGGAGATCGCAGACCAACGCGCGCGCCCAGCTTGGACGCGCCGATGGTAGAATATGTTTTGGGAGGCCGAGGGCTGGCTTGCCCGAACTTGGCGAAAAAGGTCATCCAATGCGGCATTGCTCATCTGCCGCTTAAGAATGTGAAAATTTGCTGTTTTTGCAACGCGAAGAGAGTCGATCATCCATCCCCCGTCGCGTTTCCGCGCGGAAGTACGCCATGTCAATTAAGACGGACCTTCAATATGATCAACTTAAGCGCGAATGCCTCCACGATGCAAATGGAAAGAACATGCCCCCCGCAAAGAAGAGTTAGAAGGCTACTCGATGTCGCGCAGCTCTAGACGGCCTGCTCAATAGCAACGTTAGCCACAAAGTGTCGGCTTATCGACACGTATCCGGTTGATGGGCGTTGAAGGCTATGATCTCTTGACTACGGGGCGACGGCATGCGGAGCGTGCTTGAGGTGCTATGCGACGACAACCCAGTGATCGTTCGATAAAGATTCTGTTCGCTTCTTCGGGGGGCCTATGCGCTTTCCCGGGATGTACAACGCAGCTCGTTCAGCCTCAATCTCGCGCATTACTGGGCGAACTCTGCCACATTCGTGCGGCCTCTCCCGGGGGGCCGAGATTCGATCCCGCGCAATCCGAAGAGTCGCGCAACGACGCAGACAACTTGATCATCCTATGTCCAACGCATCATCGTTTGGTCGATCAGGATCCGACCACTTACACAGCGGATTCGTTGCTTCTCATGAAACGGCGCCATGAGAGCCGCGTCGCAGCATTTCTCAGCTCGGTTGCTGTCGA
Organism: Bradyrhizobium daqingense; assembly: GCF_021044685.1. Taxonomy (NCBI): domain Bacteria; kingdom Pseudomonadati; phylum Pseudomonadota; class Alphaproteobacteria; order Hyphomicrobiales; family Nitrobacteraceae; genus Bradyrhizobium; species Bradyrhizobium daqingense. The sequence continues at coordinate 1,480,899 of NZ_CP088014.1, read as the reverse complement.
GCTTACTGACAAGCAGGCTACCGACCTCTCGCGACAGGTGGAGGACGAATCAGTCGACTTCGCAGTTGTCGTCGCGTTGCGGAAGGAATTGGCTGCGCTTAAGCATTATTTTCCTGAGCTGGTACCGATTTCGTCGACATCGGATTCGACCCGCACGTACCTTCGCGGAACGATTCCAACAAGACGCGGCGGCTCGTATCGAGTTGTTGCCACTCTCCTTCATTCGATGGGAAATCTCGATGCCGCACATGCGACATCGGACCTCATCCACAAATGGAAGCCGCGATTTGTACTTGTGAATGGAATTGCTGGTGGAATCTCTAGAAAGGATCAGGGCTTCGGCGATATCGTGGCCTCGAACTCCATTTTCTATTATGAGCTCTCGAAGGTTCGACCCAATCATCAGGAGCATCGAGCTCGGCAATTTCAGGCGGACCCCATCCTCGTGGATGGAATACTGAACTTGACCGACTCAACGTGGCGCGCACATTTGCCTTCAAGGCCCGATGGGAAAAGCGCGAGCGCCATCGAGCCGAGAATTCATGTCGGACCAATTGCCTCTGGAGAGAAGGTGATTGCTTCAAGCGAGGCTGCCCAAGAGCTTCGGTCGTTGCAACGCGATCTCATCGCAATTGAGATGGAGAGTGCAGGAGTCGCTTCTGCGGCATTCAGCGCTGTCAAGAAGGTGGGATTCTTGACGATCCGAGCCATCTGCGACTTCGCCGACGGCAAAAAGAATGACATGTGGCAAGAGTACGCAGCGTATTCCGCGGCTTCGTGCTTGCGAAGCTTCATTGAGTCGCGCCCAGTTTCCCTCTCGGAGGGGGCGTGGCCGAAGTCCGTTGCTTCGGTAGCGGCAACGAAGTCGCGTATTTCGATAGCTCAACGTAAGAAATTGTTCGATGAGCTGTGTACGGCGTTCGATATGGAAGAGTTTAAGAACCTTTGCTTTCTCCTGGGCGTGGACATTGACGAAATTCCCGGCGACCGCAAATCGGCCCGGGTCAGAGAGCTAATTTTACTGTTCGAGCGGCGCGATACGTTGCACGTATTGGAGGAAGCCGTCGATGAAAGGACACGTTAACGGAAAACCTGAGCATTCAGGCTGATGCTTTCGGCGGTGTCCGTAAGCCGTCGATACGCACTGAAATGCATGTCACGGACAGATCGGGCATTGAAACAAGGACTCCAATCGAAGCGGCCAGGACCGAGCGTGAACTCTCGTGACTATCACGAACAATCACCCACTACATGCCCCAGTCTCCGCCTCCTACAGCTCGATCAGAATCTAAAATAACAGCAAACTCAAATAGATAATAGACGCCGCAGGCTCATGCACAATCATCCATCGGGCGATCCGTCACCCTCGCAGCCGACATCCAGGTGACGAAAGCCATCATCGACATCGCAAAGCCGCTGGGAGTTGCCGTGCACGAGCACATCATCGTGGGCAAGAACGGCATGCCAGCCTGCAGGGGATGCGGTTGATCCAGGCACGCGTCCCACCGCTTGGTACCTTGGTACCGAGAGGTTTGGTGCTGATGATCATGTCCATGCGCGTACAGTCAACTGATCCGGGTCAACGCCGACGTGCATCCGACGGCTGTTCGGCGCAATGCCGCTGACGCTTGCGGACTCTCATGGCTCGACCCAGCGCTGCACGGCTTCGGCGGTATCGGCCGGCGTGGTGTTGAAGCAAATCGCAGCATCGGGCGCGAGGCGATGGACGAGGTTGAGCACTTTCTCGAACAGCAGCAATCGCTCCTTCTGCTCGCGCAGGCCGGCGCCGATCACGATGCAGTCGAAGCGCTCGTCGCGCAGCGCCGCCGTGACGGCAGCCTCGGCGGTCGCATCGAGATCGATCAGGCAGCTCGTGACCTCGAAACCGAGACCGCGCAAACGCAGCAGCTGCGCCTCGATGTAGCTACGGACATTTTCGGGCGTGAGCTGCGGGAATGCGCTGTAATCCGCATTACCGGGCTCGATGCCGATCGCGAGGACGCGCTTGGCCATGCCGGATCTCCCAACGGAATCGCCTGTTCCGTCAACGGAATGCCCTGCCGACGAGTTCCGCGTGCCGTCCGTCGTTCGGCAGCGGCGGGCCGCCTATTGACGCAGCATGATCAGGGGATCGGCGGTGTCGGGGACGCGCCGCCATTGCGCGTTGTCGTCGGCCTCGAACTGCCAAGCATCGCCCGATTTCGACATCAGGATGATCTGGCCGCGCTCGAGCCGCCATTGCGTCGGGTTGAACTGCGCGATCGACGCGTCGCATCTCGGCTTGAGGAAGACCTGGAAATTGTCCGGCCCCGCCTCGGTGTTGGTCAGCGTCAGCCCGCACACCGGCTGGCCATTGCCGCGCACCATCGACCAATCACCGATCATCTGGTCCATCGACTTGGCCATGGCGCGGGCGGCGGCGAGGTCTTGCAGGATGTAGACGCCCTCGCCCTGGCGCAGGCCCTCGAAGATGCCGGCCTCGACCTCGGTGAAGTCGATCACGGCTTCACCGGTAGCGTCCTGCAAGCGGACGATGTCGAGTCCCCTGACGCTCCAGGCAACGATGTCCTTGGTGAAGGGCAGCGCGGCCTTGCAGGCGGGCTCGAGCTCGAGCTTGAAACCCTGGCCCGCGGCGTCGCCCTTGAGAGTGACAACGCAGGTCTTGCTGCGCTCGGTGGTCGAGAGCTCCCACTGTCCGGGCATCTGCTTCTTCAGGGCCGCCGCATCCTGCGCATGCGCGATGCCGATCGCGGCCAGGCAGGCCACGACGGCGCCGATCGCGGCCAAAGAGGCCGCGACGGCGGATGCTGCGACCCGAAGAGCTCTCATCAGCGTCCCTTGAATGGTGTTTCCGCAACCGGGGTCAGCGGGGCCTTGCCGCCGAACCAGGCCTTGAGATTGTCGACCACGAGCTGATCCATCGCGTTGCGCGTCACCACCGAGGCCGAGCCGATATGCGGCAGCAGCACGACGTTCTGCATGGTCTTGAGCTCGTCCGGCACGTTCGGCTCGGCCGCGAACACGTCGAGGCCGGCGGCGAGGATGGTGCCTGATTTCAGCGCCTGAACCAGCGCCGGCTCGTCCACCACCGAGCCGCGCGCCACGTTGATCAGTACGCCGCGCGGACCGAGCGCCTTGAGCACGTCGGCATTGATCATCTTGTTCGTGCTGGCGCCGCCGGGGACGATCACCATCAGCGTGTCCACCGCCTTGGCCATCTCGATCAAGTCAGGATAGTGCTTGTAGGAGACGTCCTTGGACGGATTGCGCGAGTGATAGACCACCGGCACCAGCGAGGCATCGAGCCGGCGCGCGATGGCCTGGCCGATCCGGCCCATGCCGACGATGCCGACCTTGCGGTCGCGCAGCGAGCCGACGCTGAGCGGGTAGTTCTGCGTCTGCCAGAGGCCGGAGCGGACATAGCGGTCGGCCTTGATGAATTCGCGCAAAGTCGAGATCAACAGGCCCATCGCGACGTCGGCGACCTCCTCGGTCAGCACATCAGGCGTGTTGGTGACGATGACGTTGTGCTCGGCTGCATATTTGACGTCGACGTGGTCGTAGCCGACGCCGAAGCTCGCCACCATCTCGACCTTGGGCAATTGCGACAGCGAGTCCTTGTCGGCGCGCACGGTGTGATAGGTCACGGCGACGCCGCGGATCTTCTCGCGGATCGCCGGCGTCAGCCGCTCGAGGTCACCGCGGGTCTCGGCCTTGTGCACGACGAAATGGTCGGAAAATCCGTTGTCGAGGATCGGCCGCACCGGTCCATAAATCAAAAGATCGATCTTTTCGGACGAAATCGAACCGGTAGACATCAGCTTTCCTTTCCAAGCGCGCTCTCGTGCCAGCGCCGTAAAACGAGGTGGGAAACTAGCGCCAGCACCCCATAGATGACAATCCCGGCCAGCGACAACAGAAGCAGCGCCGCGAACATGCGGGGTATGTTCAATCGATAGCCTGACTCGGCGATCCGATAGGCGAGCCCGGAGCCGGCACCGGCCGTTCCGGCCGCAATCTCGGCCACGACCGCGCCGATCAGCGACAGGCCGCCGGCGATGCGCAAACCGCCGAGGATGTAGGGCAGCGCCGCAGGCAGCTTGAGAAAGCGCAGGGTCTGGGGCTTTGATGCACCATAGAGCTGGAACAGGCCGGCGAGATTGCGGTCGACCGAATTGAGCCCGAGCGTGGTGTTGGACAGCACCGGGAAGAACGCGACGATGAAGGCGCAGACCACGACCGCGGTCTGCTGCTCCAGATAGATCAGCAGCAGCGGCGCAATCGCGATGACCGGCGTCACCTGGAGCACGATGGCATAGGGGAACAGCGAATATTCCACCCATTTCGACTGGTTGAACAGCAGCGCCAGCGCAATGCCGCCGATGCTGGCCGCGATGAAGCCTTCGAGCGCGGTCAGGAGCGTGGTCGCGAGCGATTGTGACAGCACCGCCCAATCCTTGATCAATGTCAGGACGATGACGGAGGGCGCCGGCAGCACGTAGGGTGGAATCTCCTTGATCCGGACGACCGCTTCCCACGCAAGGAGGCCGGCCGCGAACACGATGACGGGCAGGACGATGCGCATCGCGCGTTGCGCAGTTCGCGGTTTCGCGGTGACGGTGGCTTGCGCGCTCATAGCGTCGACTGTCCCGAATATGACGGCGCCAGCGCGGCCGACACGCGTCGGCAATAATCGGAATAGGCGGTCGAGGTGCGAAACTCCTCGCCGCGCGGCTCGACCGTCTCGATGCGGAGGTCGGCCTGGATGCGGCCGGGCCGCCCCGTCATCACCACGACGCGCTGCGACAGGTAGACGGATTCGAACACCGAATGGGTGACGAAGATGACGGTCTTGCCGAGGCTGCGCCACAGCGCGAGCAGATCGTTGTTGAGGCGGAAGCGCGTGATCTCGTCAAGCGCGGCGAACGGTTCGTCCATCAGCAGGATATCGGGATCGGTGACGAGCGCGCGCGCCAGCGACACCCGCATCTTCATGCCGCCGGACAGCTCGCGCGGATAGGCCTCGGCGAAATCGGCGAGCCCGACGCTGGCGAGCGCCGCATCGGCACGTTCGCACGCTTCCGCCTTCGGAACGCGGCCGAGCCGCAGAGGCAGCCGCACATTCTCGCGCACGCTGGTCCAGGGCATCAGGGTCGGCTCCTGGAACACGAAGCCGATGCCGTGGCCCGGCTGCATCTCGCCCTCGTGATGCGCCACCCGCACGGTGCCCGACGACGGCGCCGCGAGGCTTGCGACGATCCGCAGCGCCGTCGACTTGCCGCAGCCGGACGGGCCCAGCAGCGAGATGAACTCGCCCTTGCGCACGGCAAGGTCGAGCGGGCCGAGCGCCATCACGCCGTTGTCATAGGTCTTCGTCACGCCGCGCAGGCTGACGGCGAGCGCCGTCAGGCTGGCCTCGACGGCAGCGGAGGTTGGGGCAGCGGACATCGCCCGTGCGTTACGGCTTGTTCGGACGCAGCTCGACGCCGACGCCCTTGTTGACGAAGCGCAGCGTGTAGGATTTGCGGAAATCGAGATCCGCCTTGACGACGCCGGCCTTGACCATCTTGTTGAAGAAGGAGGCGTAGCGCTCGTCGCTCATGGCGCCGATGCCGTTCTTCAAGCTATCGCCGGAATCGACGATGCCGTGCTCCTTCATCTTGGCGACGGAATAGGCGAGCAGATCGTCGGTCATCTCCGGATTGAGCTTCTTGATCAGGGCATTGCCCGGGGAATTGTCGCGATAGATATAATTGTACCAGCCGATCATGGAGGCATCGACGAAGCGCTGGACGAGATCGGGCTTCTTCTCGACGATTTCGCGGCGGGTCTCGATCAGGGTCGAATAGGTGTTGAAGCCGTAATCGGCGAGCAACAGCACGTTGGGCTTGAAGCCCGCCGCCTTCTCGACCGCGAACGGCTCTGACGTCACGTAGCCCTGCATGGCGCTCTTGGGATTGGCGATGAAGGGCTGCGGATTGAAATTGTAGGGGCGGACGTTCTTCTCGCTGAATCCGTACTCGGATTTCAGCCATTGGAAGTAGCTGGTCATGCCTTCCTTGGAGACGAACAGCGTCAGCGGCTTGAGGTCCTCGATCTTGGCGACCTTGGCGTCGGGCTGCGTCAGCATCACCTGCGGGTCCTTCTGGAAGATCGCGGCGATGGTGATGACGGGCACGTTGTTGGCCACCGCATCGAACGACATCAGCGTATTCGCGGCCATGAAGAAATCGATCTTGCCGGCGATCAGCAGCATCCGGTTGTTCTCGTTGGGACCGCCGGGGATGATGGTGACGTCGAGGCCGTATTTCTTGTAGGTGCCGTCGGCGACGGCCTGGAAGAAGCCGCCATGCTCGGCCTCGGCAACCCAGTTGGTGCCGAACGTGACCTTGTCCAGCGTCTCGGCCCGCGTCGGCGCCAGAGACACGACAGCGGCCGTCAGGCCCGCAATTAACGCTCGCCGCAGATGAGAGGGGCTCATGAGTGCACTCCGTCGATCGCTTCTAGCCGATACCAAGCCAACGCGATAAAACCGCATGGGGACGCGAGCCGGTCGGGCCCGCGTCCCCTCATAACCCCAAATTACGTGACAAATTCGGGCAAAGAAACCTTGATGACGCCGTCCCGCGACTGGAACGAAATCCGTTGGGCCGACGCCGCCGCCGCGGACCTGTCGCGCTGGATCGCCGTGCTGCCGCTGGCCGCGACCGAGCAGCACGGCCCGCATCTGCCTGTGACGACCGACGTGCTGATTGCGGAGGCTTACCTGGCCCGCGTGCGCGAGCTGCTGCCCGAGAGCATTCCCGCCAGCTTCCTGCCCGTCGAACGGATCGGGATTTCCACCGAGCATATCGACTATCCGGGAACGCAGACGCTGCCAACCGAAACTGCGCTGAAGAAATGGACCGCCATCGGCGAGGACGTCGCGCGGCGCGGCGTGAGGAAGCTCGTCCTCATCACCAGCCACGGTGGCAACAGCGCGGCGATGATGCTAATCGCGCAGGATCTGCGCGCGCACCAAAAGCTGTTCGTGGTGACGACATCGTGGTCGCGGCTATCGGGCGCGGATACTTTGTTCCCAGCCGAGGAAGTGCGCCACGGCATTCACGGCGGCGCGGTCGAGACCTCGATCATGCTGGCGCGCTATCCCGATCAGGTGCGCCTGGATGCGATCGCAGATTTTGCCGCGAGCAGCATCGCGCTGGAGCGGCAATATCGCTGGCTGTCGACGCAGCGGCCCGCGCCGTTCGCCTGGCAGGCGCAGGATCTCAACCCCAGCGGCGCGGTCGGCAACGCGACATTGGCTGTTGCCGAGAAAGGCGAGCAGCTGATCGACCGGGGCGCCACGACGTTCTGCGAGCTGCTGGGCGAGGTCGATAACTTCGACGTGAACAGGCTCGCCAAGGGGCCCCTCGGGTAACTCCCATCTCTCTGGAATCATTCGGAAAAGATCGCGACTCCACGGCCGGATTTGCGGTCTTCGAACCGGACGCGAAGAGCCTCCGTCCAATTGGGCACGCGGGCCACAACGGACCGCCTCAACCCGGATGGAGTTTCACATGTCGATCAAGACCAAGATTGCCGCCGTCGCCCTCGCGACTCTCGCCGTCACCGGCAGCATCGTGTCCACCACCTCCTCGGCCGAAGCCAAGCAGCCCGCCTGGGTCTGGGGTGTGGGCGCCGGCATCGCCACTGCCGCCGTCGTCGGCTCCGCGATCGCCGCCACCAACGATCCCTATTACCACGGCTATCGCCGCTGCGGCTGGGTCGCCCAGTACAACGCCTTCGGCCAGTATGTCGGCCGCGTTCGTACCTGCTACTGATCTGAGTACCTGAGGCCGATCTAGCACGTGGATCCTGCGTCCGACACGGGCGCCTCATCCACCCCGTGTCGTGCCCCCCGACCCCGCCCGGCTGTCCCCCCCCGGGCGGGGTCATCTGTTGCGCCCCCGCAAGTTTGTTGCAGTCCCGTCACACAGTGGTGCGAACCATTCCGGGAGGTAGCAAGCGTCAGTTGTTATTGCGAATTATTCGCAATAACGTCTGCAGCAGCCTTAAGGACTTGGACGAAATCACATCGGATCTGGATCATCCGAAGCAATCGGGGGCCAACCAAGACCTGATGACAAGATCGCCGCGAATCGGCAGGGATGCCGGTTGCGGGGAATGGGACATAAGTCGCGTTGTGGGGGCGTGCGTTTGACGCTGAGAGATCATCGACACTGGTACTTGCGAACGGCGGCGGCGATTGCCACGGGCGTGCTGGCTCTACCCGCTACCGGCCACGCGGCCGACCTGCCGCTGAAGGCGCCGATGCTGAAGGCGGTTTATGACTGGACCGGCCTCTATATTGGCGCGCATGCCGGTTATAGCCACGGCTCGTCGCATTCCGCATTGAACGACGGCACCGCCATCGGCAACAATGGCGTCTTCAGCGGCATGATCGGCGGCGTCCAGGCCGGCTACAATTACCGGCTCAACTCCGGCTGGCTGGTCGGCGTCGAAGGCGATTTTACGTTTCCCAACTACATCACCTCGAACTCGATCGTCTCCTTCCTGGCGACACCCGCCAACACCGTCACGCAGCAATGGGACTACGCGGCGAGTGTCCGCGGCCGCGTCGGCTACACCAGTGGCCCGTGGCTGGTCTACGCCACCGGCGGCTTTGCATGGATGGGCGAGCGCTATTTCGACACGCCCGCCTCCGGCGCCGACGTCCCGAAAATCCTGAACACGCGGCCGGGCTGGATCGCGGGCGCCGGCATCGAATACGGCTTCGCGCCGCATTGGAGCGCACGGCTCGAATATCTCTACAGCCGCTTCGACGGCGCCAATGTCGCCTTCTCCACGGGGGCGCAATACTCGTCCTCGTCGCTCGACTTCCAGCAGGTCAGGCTCGGCCTCAATCGCAAGGTCGATTGGCCGGGCCTGCCCAGCTACGATCCAAAGAGCTCGCTGATCGACACGGAATCCGATCGCTGGGAGATCCACGGCCAGACCACCTACCTGCCGCAAGGCTATCCGTCATTCCCCGCGCTCTATAGCGGACCGAACTCGCTGTCGCCGTCGCGGCAGGCGAAAGCGACATGGAGCAACAGCCTGTTCCTGAACGCGCGGCTGTGGGACGGCGGCGAGGTCTATTACAATCCCGAGCTGCTCCAGGGATTTGGATTGAACGACACCGTCGGCGCTGCCGGCTTCCCGAACGGCGAAGCGCAGAAGTCGAACTTCCCCTATCCGCACTACAACACCTCGCGCCTGTTCGTGCGCCAGACGTTCGGTTTTGGCGGCGAGCAGGAGGAGCTTGCGAGCGGGCAGCTGCAGCTGGGCCAGAAAGTCGACGTGTCGCGCCTCACGATTCAGGCCGGCAAGTTCGCAGTGGTCGACGTGTTCGATGGCAATGCCTACGCCAAGGACACCCGCAGGGACTTCATGAACTGGTCGATCTGGGCGCCCGGCGCCTTCGACTATTCCGCCGACAAGGTCGGCCTCACCTACGGCGTCACTGCCGAGCTGAACCAGAAGCAATGGGCGCTGCGCGGCGGCTATTTCCTGATGGTCTCGGAATCCAATTCCAATCATTTCGACACCAGGGTCGGCGAACGCGGCCAGTACGTGCTTGAGCTCGAGACGCGCTTCTCGCTGCTCGGCCAGCCCGGCAAGCTTCGGACCATGGGTTGGGTCGACAGCGCCAACATGGGCAGCTTCCGCGAAACGCTGGACAATCCCGCACTCAATCTCGACATCACGCAGACTCGGCGCGGACGCGTGAAATATGGCTATGTACTGAACCTCGAGCAGGCGATCACGGACGACATCGGCCTGTTCGGCCGCTGGAGCTGGAATGACGGCCGTTTCGAAACGCTGGCCTTCACCGACGTTCATCGCAGCCTGGCCGCGGGATTGTCGATCAAGGGCACGAAATGGGGCCGGCCCGACGACGTGATCGGCATCGGCGGCGCCGTCAACGCGATTTCCCAGGACTATCGTGACTTCCTCGCCGCCGGCGGCCTCGGCGTTCTCGTCGGCGACGGCGCGCTCAACTACCGCAACGAGCGCATCCTCGAAACCTATTACGCCTACGCGCTGAACAAGAACCTCACCCTCACCGGCGACTACCAGCTCATCGTCAACCCCGCCTACAACGCCGACCGCGGACCGGTGTCTGTGTTCTCAGGACGGCTGCACGGGGAGTTCTGAGCACCGTTCGATCCTCGAGGCGGTGCGGCCGTGGTTCACCTCTCCCGCTCGCGGGAGAGGTCGGCGCGCCAGGGCGATGCGAAGCATCGTCCCGCGGCCCGCTGAGGGCTTTCTCCGCTCGGGGATTGTCCCAGCGCGGAAACAACGTCTCCCCGACCCTCTCCCGCAAGCGGGAGAGGGAGTGCACCGTTGCCGCAACATCAAATGGTCAGGCGGAGGCGCCAGCATCGCCGACTCCTCGGAATGGGACTAGGCAGCGTTAGCTATCGCTGAATTCTACGCCGCGCGGATCGCGTCGAGGAATTTGCCGACCTCGACCTTGAGGCGGCTGCTCTCGCCGGACAGCGACCTCGCCGAGGTCAAGACATTGGCGGAGGCGGATCCGGTCTGGCTCGCGCCGCGCTGCACGTCGACGATGCTGGCGGAGACCTGCTGGGTGCCGCGGGCGGCCTGCTGCACGTTGCGGGAGATCTCGCGCGTCGCTGCGCCCTGCTCTTCGACGGCCGCGGCGATCGCGGAGGCAATCTCCGACATGCGAGAGATGGTGTCGCTGATCGACTTGATGGCGCCGACGGAATCCTCGGTCGCGGTCTGGATGCCCGAGATCTGCTGGCTGATCTCGCCGGTGGCCTTGGCGGTCTGTTCGGCGAGCGCCTTGACCTCGGAGGCGACGACGGCGAAGCCGCGACCGGCCTCGCCGGCGCGCGCCGCCTCGATGGTGGCATTGAGGGCCAGAAGATTGGTCTGGCCCGCGATCTGGCTGATGAGCTCGACGACGTCGCCGATCCGGCCCGCCGCCTTGGCGAGCTCGCCGACATGATCGTTGGTGCGGCTGGCCTGCTGCACCGCCTCACCGGCGATGCGCGCGGAATCCTGCACCTGGCGGCTGATCTCGTCGACCGACGAAGCCATCTCCTCCGCAGCGGCCGCAACGGTCTGCACGTTGGTGGAGGCCTGCTCGGAGGCGGCCGCGACGGTGGCGGTGACCTTTTCCGATTGATCGGCCGTGTTCGTCAGCGTTCCCGCCGAGACTTCCAGCTCCGACGATGCCGACGACACGGTATTGATCACGTCGCCGATCATGGCTTCGAACTCGCGCGCGATCTGGTCCATGCGCTGGCTGCGGCGGAGCTTCGCCTCGGCTTCGACCGCGGCGGCCTCGTCGGCCGCCTTCTTGGCGGCGAACGAATCCTTGAAGTGGCGGAGCGAGCCCGCGACCTGGCCGATCTCGTTGCGGCCCGTCGCGGGAATCTCGACCTCGTGCTGTCCGGCGGCAAGCGTTCCGATCACGTCGGCGATCTTCGCCAGCGGCGTCACCACGCGGCTGCGCAGCATCATGGTCACACCGGCGAGCGTGCCGAGCAGTGCCAGCACCACCACGCCCGCGAGGGCGAGCATCGCCAGCGCACCATCGCGCGCAGCCGAAGCGCGCTCGGCTGCTTCCGCCAGCGCGGCGTCGCGGACGCCGTAGAACATCTGGATCGCGGGCACGATCACCTTCGCGAGCTCGTCGGCGGTGGCGCTGTACTTGCCGTCACTCCGGGCTGCGGGAATTTCCTTATCCACGGCACCCGCTGCGGATCCGAAATAGGACTCATTTGCCGCCTTCAGCGCGGTCGCGATGCGGGAGGGGTTTCCGAGCTGCGCGATGCCGGCCTCGATGCGCTCGCGGTTGGCCTCGACGCGGCCCTGCATGCGATCCATGAGCGACAATTCGGCCGCCGTCAGCGGGCGGCGTGCGGACAGCGCCGGCGACAGCGTGGCGGCCCGGCTGCCGGCGGACACCCGCAGATCCTGCGCCGTCCGCGCCAGGCTGAGCAGCGCCGCAAGCGAGGAATCGGCATTGATCACCTTCGCTTCGAGCCGGTTCATGACCGGCTCGAGAGCGGCGAGCACCTCGGCAACACCGGGCAGGAAGCCCTTGGTTGCGGCGCTGTCGCGCGCAGCCAGAGCGACGCCCATCGCGCGATCGGCCGCCGTGGTGATGTCCTTCAGCCGCCGCGCGGCACGGTCGAGATTTTCGCTGATCGCTGCACCGTCATCCAGCACCATGACGGCGCGCCTTGCGGCCTCGAAGCCCGCCTCGGCGGCTTTCGTCGCCTTCGCGGCGGCTTCGAGCTGAGCCTGGCTCGCGGCCGCTTCCTGGAAGATCGGGCCGATATAGGGGGCGCGCAGGCTGGCGACGTGCTGGCTGGCCATCAGCGTCGCACCAAAGGCATCGACGGTCTTGATCGCATCGGAGCGGTTCGCGAAGATCCGCGTCTGGGGGATGAGCACCTCAGCGCCGAGGATGATTGCAAACACCGTCACCGTCAGCATCGACAGCGCAAAAAGCTTTCCGATCCGCATCCTGGTCCCCGAATACATCCTGCAAATGTCGGGAAAACTAGCCGGCCCCCACTAAGAGCCCGTTAAGCAAAGGCCCGTAGTTCCGCGGGGGCGCCATCTCGTCGCAGGTTTGATCGAACAGCGCCCGCCGACCGCTTCCTACGGAGCGCGGAACGCGACACAATGACCGGCATTTTCCACTGGGATACCTATATCCAGACCAGTGCCGCCGTGCGGCCACACTCGCTTACCCCCTGGAACATCAATGCTCTCGGTCGAACTCGTCATCGTCGTCGTCCTGATCGTCATCAACGGCTTGCTCTCCATGTCCGAGCTCGCCGTGGTGTCGTCGCGCCCGGCGCGGCTGTCGCTGCTCGCGGCGAAGGGCGTCCGCGGCGCCGAGCGGGCGCTGACGCTAGCCGCCGATCCCGGCAAGTTCCTCTCGACTGTCCAGATCGGCATCACGCTGGTCGGCGTCCTCTCCGGCGCATTCTCGGGCGCGACGCTCGGGCAGCGCCTGACGCAATGGCTGCTCGAGTTCGGCCTCTCCAAGGGCATCGCCGACATCGTCGGCGTCGGCCTCGTCGTCACGCTCATCACCTACGCCACGCTCATCGTCGGCGAGCTGGTGCCGAAACAGGTGGCGCTGCGCGATCCCGAGAGCATCGCGGTCAGGGTCGCGCCCGCGATGCATTTGCTGGCGCGAATCTCGCTGCCGCTGGTGTTCCTGCTCGACGTCTCCGGCAGGCTGATCCTCACGCTGCTCGGTCGCGGCGGCAGCGCCGAGGAGAAGGTCTCGGAGGACGAGATCCATCACCTCGTCAAGGAGGCTGAGACGGCGGGCGTGCTCGAGCCCGGCGAGAAGGAGATGATCGCCGGCGTGATGCGGCTCGGCGATCGTCCCGTGGGCGCCGTCATGACGCCGCGCACCGAGGTCGACGAGATCGACCTGAGCGACAATGCAGAGACCATTCGCGACATCATCGCGAAGAGCCCGCATTCGCGCTTTCCCGTCTCGGACGGCGATCGCGACAAGCCGATCGGCGTGCTCCAGGCCAAGGACCTGCTGGTCGCCCATATGCACGCGCGCACGCCGGATCTGCGCGCGCTGGTGCGCGAGGCGCCCGGCATTCCGGCATCGGCAGACGCGCGCGACGTGCTGGCCATCCTGAAAGCCGCGCCGGTCCATGTCGGCCTGGTCTACGACGAATACGGCGCCTTCGAAGGCATGGTGACCGCCGCCGATATCCTCGAATCGATCGTCGGCGCCTTTCATTCCGAGGAAGGGCCGCCCGAGCCGGCCTATGTCAGGCGCGACGACGACTCGCTCCTGATCTCCGGCTGGATGCCGGTCGACGAGTTCGGTGAGCTGCTCGGCATCGAATTGCCGCCGCATCGCTACAACACGGTGGCGGGCCTCGTACTGCAACAGTTCAGCGTGCTGCCCAATGTCGGCGACGCCTTCGATTTCGCCGGCTGGCACATGGAGGTGGTCGATCTCGACGGACGTCGGATCGACAAGATTTTGGCGAGCAGGTTGGGCGAGCAGGCGGCGGCGTGAGACGTGAGTCCCTTGAATTCTCCTCGTGAGATTGTGGGGCGCGCTCAGGGCTGAACTCCTCGCCTCACCCGAACCTCACGCCGATCCGCTTTTCCTTGCGCCAGACCACGGTGCAGGCCCGATGCGTGCCGTCGGCCTGGACGAACAGGGTGAAACGGTCGGGAATGCCGACGGGGGTCGTGACGTCGAGGGCGGCGCCGGTGTCGGAGAGGTTACGGACGGTGCAGTCGATCGCGCCGCCGCCGAACTCGATCGTTCCGGCCTTCAGCACGCGATGTCTGGCTTTTTCGCGCCGCTCGTCCATGGGCATAACATATACCCAAAGTTGAACAAAACCTTAAGCGCCAACCCTGCTCGCGATGAATTTCGTAGGGGCCGGACCAATGGCGCAGCGCGAGGCGCTCACAGCGCGGGCTGGAACGTCTCGGCCCGCGCCATCCGCCAGGCGTCGCGGAATCGCGGATCTTCGGTGCCTTCGAGCAGCTCGCCCGGACGCAGCGCCGGATAGAGCTGCGCGAAGGAGCGCACGTCCGTGGTCGAGGTGCGCTGGGTGAAATGGATCGGGCGCAGCTGCTGCGGATGTTCGAGGCCGGCGGCGGCGATCAGTTCGGTCAGCGAATGCAGCGTCGCATGGTGATAATTGTGCACGCGGTCGATCTTGAGCGGCACGTAGAGCGCGCGCGCCCGCGTCGGGTCCTGCGTCGCAACCCCGGTCGGGCAGCGGTCGGTGTGGCAACTCAGCGACTGGATGCAGCCGAGCGAGAACATGAAGCCGCGCGCCGAGTTGCAATAGTCGGCGCCGATCGCCATCGCGCGCGCCATGTCGAAGGCGGTCGCGATCTTGCCGGAAGCGCCGATCTTGATGCGGTCGCGCGCATTGATCCCGACCAGCGCATTGTGGACGAAATTGACGCCCTCGCGCATCGGCATGCCGAGATGGTCCATGAATTCCAGCGGCGCAGCACCAGTGCCGCCCTCGTTGCCGTCGACGACGATGAAATCCGGATAGATCCCGGTCTCCATCATTGCCTTGCAGATCGCCAGGAATTCCCAGGGATGACCGACGCACAGCTTGAATCCGGCCGGCTTGCCGCCGGACAGGCGGCGCATCTCGCCGATGAACTGCATCATGCCAACTGGGGTGGAGAACGCGCGGTGCGATGCCGGCGAGATGCAATCCTCGCCCATCGCGACGCCGCGGATCTTGGAGATCTCCTCGGAGACCTTCGCCGCCGGCAGCACGCCGCCATGGCCGGGCTTGGCGCCCTGGCTGACCTTGAGCTCGACCATCTTGATCTGCTCGTCGCCGGCGACGCGCGCAAACGCCTCCGGATCGAAGGTGCCGTCGAGATGACGGCAGCCGAAATAGCCGGAGCCGATTTCCCAAATGATGTCGCCGCCCATCTCGCGGTGATAGGGGCTGACGCCGCCCTCGCCGGTGTCATGCGCGAAGCCGCCCTTCCTGGCCCCGGCATTGAGCGCCCGCACGGCGTTCGGGCTGAGCGCGCCGAAGCTCATCGCGGAGATGTTGAACACGGAAGCCGAATAGGGTTTTGCGCAATCCGGCCCGCCGATGAGGACGCGGAATTTTTCCTTGGCATGCGCCTTCGGCGAGACCGAGTGATGCATCCACTCGTAGCCTTCGCGATAGACATCCTCCTGGGTGCCGAACGGCCGCTTGTCGAGCTCCATCTTGGCGCGTTGATAGACCAACGAGCGGGTATCGCGCGAGAACGGCATGCCGTCCTTCTCGCTCTCGAAAAAATATTGCCGCATCTCCGGGCGGATCTCTTCGAGCAGGAAGCGGATATGCGCCGAGATCGGATAGTTGCGCAGCACCGCGTGGCTCTTCTGCAGGAGATCGCGCACCCCCAGCAGCGTCAGCGCGCCGAAGATCAGGATCGGCACCAGCATGATGTCGAAGATCTTGCGGTCTGCGAGACCGATGCCGATCAAGAGCGCGGTGACGACCGCGCAGATCGTCAGCACGATGAAGCGGGGCGAGAAAGGAAGCAGCAGGGTTTCCATGATCCCCTCCTCCGCCAGCGGCAGGCGTTTCGGAGCTTGCTGCGTCTTGTTGTCCTCGGCCACGATTCCCAATCCTCCCGCCAGCATGAGGCGGTACGATACGCCTGTGCCTGTCATACGGATATGACGCGGCCCTTGTTTCAGGCTAGCGAATTCGGCCAGGACAAATCAATCAGCCGGATGGACGGGTTTTGCGGTGCAGCAGGGGGATGGACAGAGGGGGCGGGGCGAAATGGCTTTGCGCCGGGGGCTGAAACACCCCGTTTCCGGCTTCCAGCGCCAACAGAGATGCCCCGGCGACGGCCTGACGCCGCTAGCCGCTCGAGCATCAGCGACGGATCCCGGAGATGGCACAGCACGCGGTGGGCCGCCAGAGAAAGGCCATAACATCAGCCTTCAACTTGTCGGCCGCTTCAAGGCTTCCACGACAGGAGAACTTCTCATGACCAAGCGCGATGCTGTTTTCCCCGCCGGCCGACATGACCTCTATAAGTCGCACGCCTATTCCGCAGCGATCAGATCGGGTGATCTCCTGTTCGTCTCCGGCCAGGTCGGCAGCCGCCGCGATGGCTCGCCCGAGCCGGATTTCGAGGCTCAGGTCCGCCTGGCATTTGCGAATCTCGAGGCGACCCTGAAAGCAGGTGGATGCGGGCTTGACGATATCGTCGACGTGACGACCTTTCACACCGATCCGGAAAATCAGTTCGCGACGATCATGACCGTCAAAAGCGAGATCTTTCCGGAAGAGCCTTATCCGAATTGGACGGCGATCGGCGTCAATTGGCTCGCGGGGTTCGACTTCGAGATCAAGGTCACTGCGCGTATCCCGGGCTGAATTCAGCGCGCCTGGTCGCCAGTGATCTCGCAAGGGAGCGTATCGTGCACGATCTGGAACGCAACAAGGCGAATGTGATCGCCTTCTACGAGCTGATGTTCAACGCGTGCCGGCCGGCCGAGGCCATCGCGCGCTTCGTTGGCGAGGAGTACATCCAGCACAATCCGCATGTCGAAACCGGAAAGAAGGGCTTCATCGATTATTTCGAGCGCATGGCTCGCGAGTGGCCGGGCAAGCGGGTCGAGATAAAGCGGGTCATGGCGGAGAACGAGTACGTCGTTCTCCATTGCTTCCAGCACTGGCCGGGAGACCACGATTACGCGGGAATCGATATTTTCCGGCTCGACGACGACGGAAAGATCGTTGAACATTGGGATGTGCTGCAGGTCATCCCCGAGCATGCAGCCAATCCGAACGGCATGTTCTGAGCTCGCTGCCTGGGCGGTCAGCGTCGTTCCCCGCGGCTGCTGCGCCGCCATACCCGACACGCGGATATGGATCCTGTCCTGGCCTTCGCCAGGACGAAACTGAGGACGAAGGCGGCTTAGCGCTCGACGAACGCCTTCTCGATCACGAAATGGCCGGGCTTGTTGCCGCTGCCCTCGACGAAGTCGCGGCCTTCGAACATCTGCTTCAGCTCTTCGAGCATCGCCGGGCTGCCGCACATCATGATGCGGTCGGTTTCGATGTCGAGCGGACCTTGGCCGATATCGTTGAAGATCTGCTCGGAGCTGATGAGGTCGGTGATGCGGCCACGGTTCTTGAACGGCTCGCGCGTCACGGTCGGATAGTAGATCAGTTTGTCCGCGAGCAGCTCGCCGAACAGCTCGTCTTCGCGCAAGGAAGCGACCAGTCTCTCGCCATAGGCGAGCTCGGAGACCTGGCGGCAGCCATGCACCAGCACGATCGAGTCGAACTGGTCGTAGACCTCGGGGTCCTTGATCAGGCTCGCGAACGGCGCAAGGCCGGTGCCGGTCGAGAGCAGCATCAGCCGCTTGCCGGGGATCAGATTGTCGGTGATCAGCGTACCGGTCGCCTTGCGGCCGACCAGGATGGTGTCGCCTTCCTTGATCTTCTGCAGGCGCGAGGTCAGCGGACCGTCCTGGACCTTGATCGAGAAGAACTCGAGCTGTTCCTCGTGGTTGGCGCTCGCCATGCTGTAGGCGCGCAGCAAGGGGCGGCCATCGACCTCGAGGCCGATCATGGCGAACTGGCCGTTCTGGAACCGGAAGCCGGTGTCGCGCGTGGCGCGGAAGCTGAACAGCGTATCGGTCCAGTGGTGGACGGAAAGAACCTTCTCTCGGTAAAACGCGCTCATGATTTTCGATATTCCGAATATTTGCGGTTTTCGGGCAACAGCGTCGCCCGGCCCCTGACTGCGGGGCGGGCACCATTTGCCATGGCGGAGGATTTCGCGTGTGTGATCTACGCCATTGAGACCAATAATCAACCTCGTTTCGGATGCAATTGATGCCGATCAAACCGGCATTTCGGCTGAATTGGGCGCATCATTAACGAATTTGCTGCCGAGCGCGCGCGACGGGCAATTTCTTTTCCCCGCGGGGCTCGATGGCAGCACTTAATTTCCATCGCGCTCGCAAGAATTTCATTAAGAATAGCTCTGATCTTCACCCCGGTTTGGCGCCATTTCCCGCATTTTTGCGGCTTTCCGCGCCAGGAACGACGGCAATCACCATGGCAGGCGGCGAGCGGATCTTCGTCCAGGCGATCAGGCGTTATTGCGCGGAGCACGGCATCACGGTCGATGTCCGAACTGGCGGGTGGTTGATCGCGATGCGCCGGGGCGAGATGCGCCGCTTCGCCTTCGGCTACGACATCGGCCTCAACAGCGCCATCGCGCACCGCCTCGCCAACGACAAATCGGCCACCGCCGAGGCACTGGCGCTCGAGGGCGTGCCTTGCATTGCCCATCATCTCTTCCTCGACCCGAAGCTGGGCACGCAAATCGCCGGCACCGATTGGCGCGAGAAGATGCTGTCGCTGCTCGCGCGGAATCCGCAAGGCGTGGTGGTGAAGCCGAACGAGGGGACTTCGGGGCGCGCCGTGTTCAAGGTGGCAACGGAAGCGGAGCTCGACCACGCGGTTGGCGAGGTTTTTTCCATGAGCGCCGGCCTCGTGATCTCGCCCTATGTCGCGATCGAGGACGAGGTCCGCGTGGTGCTGCTCGATGATGCGCCCCTCGTGGTCTACAGCAAGCAGCGCGGCAAAGATTGGCGGCACAATCTCGATGCCGGCGCGAGGCCGGTGTTGCTGGCGGAGGACGATGTTCGCGCGGCATGCGTGAAGCTCGCGATCGATGCTGCGCATGCCATCGGCATCGCTTTCGCCTCGATCGACCTTGTCCACGTGGATGGCAGGTGGAGCGTGCTCGAGATCAATTCCGGTGTGATGATGGAAGCGCTGGGCAAGCTGCATCCGGAGCTGGTGCAGGCGGCGTATGACGCGGCGCTAGATCGCGTGTTCGGGGAAAGATAATGGCTGCGGCACCGGTGCTGGGGTGCAGGTGCACGACGACGCAACACGCCTTGCGAGTGCCGGCGTTGGCCGGATGTTCCCGTTGTGAAATCGACCACAGCGCTCTAGCCTTTATGCAACGCACACCACATGCGGCTTGCACGTTTTCTTTGCGAGAGCTGCATCAATCAAAACGAGCGAAGAGGGAAACGCCATGAGCGGCAACATCAATCGCCAGATCCTTCTGGTGGAGAAGCCCAGCGGCAAGCTCGGCCCCGAACATTTCAAGATGGTGGAGAGCGCGCCGCCGGAGCCGAAGGACGGCGAGGCCTTGCTGCGCGTGCGATACATCTCGCTCGACGCCGCCAACCGCGCCTGGATGCACGGCGCGACCTATCGCTCCGCCGTCGAAGCCAACAGCGTGATGGCCGGCGGCGCCATCGCCGAGGTCGTCAGCTCGAAGGCGCCGGGCCTTGCAGCAGGCGACATCGTGTTTGGCGACACCGGCTGGCAGGAATTTGCCGCCGTTCCGGCAAAGCATCTCACCAAAATGCCGAAGCTCGAGCCGATGACGCATCTGCTCAGCGTGTTCGGCATCGCCGGCCTCACCGCTTACTTCGGCCTGCTGGAGATCGGCAAGCCGAAGGAGGGCGAGACGGTCGTGGTCTCCGCGGCCGCCGGCTCGGTCGGCTCGATCGTCGGCCAGATCGCCAAGATTAGGGGATGCCACGTTGTCGGCATCGCGGGCGGCACTGAGAAGTGCAACTGGCTGACCTCGGAGCTCGGCTTCGATGCAGCCGTCGACTACAAGGACGGCGCCGTGTTCAAGGCGCTGCGCGCAGCGGCGCCCAAGGGCATCGACGTCTATTTCGACAATGTCGGCGGCGACATTCTTGAAGCCTGCCTGCCGCAGATGAACAATTACGGCCGCATCGCCTGCTGCGGCGCGATCTCGCAATATGACGGCACGCCCTCCGCCCACGGCCCGCGCGGCGTGCCCGGACTGATCGTGGTGAAGCGCCTCGTGATGCAGGGTTTCATCGTGATGGACTACATGAAGGAGAGCCAGCGCGCGCTCGCCGAGCTCCAGGCCTGGGTCAAATCCGGCAGACTGAAAGTGCAGGAGGACATCATCGATGGCCTCGAAAATACGCCGAATGCGCTGATCGGATTGCTCGCGGGCGAGAACCGCGGCAAGCGCATGGTGAAGCTCTGACGACGCAATTGCGGCGGCATAATTGACTTGCAGGACAGGTCAAAGCGGCGAATGATGCTGCCTGCGAGGCGTCACTCGCGATAATTTCGATTGCATTGCATTTTAAGAATCGTCGGCATCGACCGACGGGGCAGGACATCAGATGTTCAACACATTGAAACAGGCATCGACGCGCAAGGCGTTGCTCGCGGCAGCACTCTTCGCAACTGCAACAGGGGCGTCTGCGCAAGCACCGACCGAGGCCCAGAAGAGCGCCATCCGCTCCGCATGCCGCTCGGATTTCATCGCGCACTGCGCGAGCGTCACGCCCGGCGGCGTGGAAGCGTATCAGTGCCTGGCGAAGAACATGTCCAGCCTGTCAGCGGGATGCCAAACCGCGGTTCGCGCCGTCGAACCTGCGAAGACCGAAGCTGCGCCCGCCGCGCCGAAGACCGAGCCCGCACCCAAGGCAGAAACGGCGCCAGCCGCACCGAAGGCTGATGCCGCCCCCGCGGCAGAGCCCGCTGCCGCGCCGGCGCCGAGGGCCGCTGCCGCCAAGCAGCCGAGCAGCGCGCAGGTTGCGGCGGTCAAGAGCGCGTGCCGCGCCGACTATCCCAAGGTGTGCGCCAGCGTGCCGCCGGGCGGCGCGCCCGCGCTCGAATGCCTGGAGAAGAACAAGGCCAAGGTCTCACCCGCCTGCGAGAAGGCCGTGAGCGCTGCAGCCGGCGGCGGCACGACAGCAGCCGCAGCGCCCGCCGCCCCCGCAGCAGCAGCTCCGGCGGCAGGAGCCGCACCGGCAGCCGCGCCAGCCGTGATCGTGTTGCGCCCCTTGCTGCCGCGCGAAGAGCTGTTCATCGTGAGGTCGGCCTGCAGCGCCGACATCCGCACGCTCTGCGCGGGCGTCGCGCCCGGAGGTGGCCGCATCATTCAATGCATTTCCAACAGGGCTGCTTCGCTGTCGCCCGCGTGCAAGGACGTGCTCGCGCCGTTCGCGGCGAGATGAACTCTCGTACGCCCCAAGGGACGACATGATTGATCACGTGCGTGCATGAATTCACGCGCGCCTGCGACGACAAATTTATTGCAGATATCCGATTCCGATCACGACAAGCCCGGGAGGACCACATGCGTTCGTTGCTGCTCGTCGCTTCTGCACTGCTTGCTTTCGCGGCCACCATGACCTTCGAAGCCACCGACGCCAATGCGGTGGTTTGCGCCCGCGGCGTCTATCGCGCCGGTTGCGCCGGGCCGAACGCGGCCGTCGTGGTCCGGAAGCCGGTTCCCGCCGTGCGCTGCACCAGGGTTCTGGTGAACGGGGTTTACGTGAAGCGCTGCGTCTGAGGCGCGAATAGCCAAGCCGGCGCGGTTTGGCTATGATTCGGACCTGACGGTTCGGACGCCCGAAAACGTGCGGTCCGAAGATGAGCTTTGGCGTGTCCGCGCCGGCCGATAATTCTGCTGGCGCCGGACGCGGGAGCCCATTAGTCTACCCTTAGATAGTAAGTATACTGTCAATTAGGGAGGCAGACGTTGCGGATCGCCGTGATTGGCGGGGGCCCCGGTGGGCTCTACTTCGCCTATCTCTGGAAGAAGCGTCACCCCGAGGATCAGGTCGACCTGTTCGAACAGAACCCGGCCGACGCGACCTGGGGCTTTGGCGTCGTGTTCTCGGACCAGGCCCTGGAATTTCTGCGCGCCGACGACCCCGAGACGGTCGATGCGATCGCGCCGCATATGGAGAGCTGGGAGAACATCACGCTGAACCTGCACGGCGACAGCGTCGCCATCGACGGGGTCGGCTTCTCCTCGATCGGACGGCTCGAGCTGCTCAGATTCCTGCAGCAACGCGCGCTCGACGTCGGCGTCACGCCGCGTTTCGACACCCAGATCCACGCGATCGACCAACTCAACGGCCACGACCTGATCGTCGCCGCCGACGGGCTGAACTCGCTGGTGCGGCGCGCCTATGAAGGCGATTTCGGCACCTCGCTGTCCTACTCCTCCAACAAGTTCGTCTGGTACGGCACCTCGAAGCGCTTCGACACGCTGTCGCAGACCTTCGTGAAGACGGACCGCGGCGCCTTCAACGCCCATCACTACCGCTACTCGCCGGCGATGAGCACTTTCCTGGTCGAATGCGACCACGCGACATGGCAGGCCTACGGCTTCGCCTACAAGGACGTCGAGCAGTCCAAGGGCGTCTGCGAGGAGGTCTTTGCGGACACGCTCGGCGGCCATTGCCTCGTCTCCAACAAATCGGTCTGGCGCAACTTCCCCTGGGTCTGGAACGAGCACTGGTCGTTCAAGAACATGGTGCTGCTCGGCGATGCCCTGCACTCGGCGCATTTCTCGATCGGCTCCGGCACGCGCCTTGCGATCGAGGACGCCATTGCGCTGGTGAAGGCGCTGGAATCCGACGCGCATCTGACGACCGCGTTGCATCGCTACCAGGCCGCGCGAAAACCGGTGGTGCAGAAACTCGTCAACGCCGCGCGCACCAGCGCCTTCTGGTACGAGCACTTCGCCCAGCACATGCAGCTCGACCTGATGGATTTCGCCTACAGCTACATCACCCGGTCCGGCCGCATCGACGATGCCCGGCTGCGCCACATGTCGCCGACCTTCATGGCACGTTACGAGGCCGCTAAGAACACCGGAGATGCGGCATGAGCAACGAGATACGCGACCAGGTGCCGGCGGACGGCGCGGGGGCACGCGAGATCGACTTTGCCGTTCCGCAAGTCTACAACGCCAGCCGCGTGCTGTTCGACAATCTGGGCAAGGGCCGCGGCGACAAGCGCGCGCTCATCGGTCCGGCGGGCACGCGGACCTATGCCGAGCTCTGCGCGGAAGCCTGCCGCTGGGGCAATGGTTTTGCCTCGCTCGGCCTGAAGCGCGGCGATCGCGTGCTGTTGTTCCTCGACGACACGCCGGACTATCCGGCGGCGTTCTTCGGCGCGGTGCGCGCCGGCTTCGTGCCGCTCCTGATCAACACGCTGACGCCACCGGACCTGTTGCAATTCTATCTCGCCGATTCCGGCGCTGCCGTTGCGGTGGCGGATGCCGAGTTCTGCGCGCGGTTCAATGCGGAGGCCTGCGAGGCGACCTGCCTGCGCACGCTGATCGTCGTCAATGGCGAGGCCGACGATCATGCCGGGCCTGAGGCATTCGCAGCGGCAGGCTGGCTTGCACAATTCCCAGCGGAGTTGGCGGAAGCCCCGACGCATCGCGACGAGATGGCGTTCTGGATGTACTCCTCCGGCTCTACCGGCCGGCCCAAGGGCATCGTACATCTCCAGCACGACATGGCCTATAGCGAGGCCGCCTTCGCGAAAAGCGTGTTGAAGCTGACGCCTGACGACATCTGCTTCTCGGTGCCCAAGATCTTCTTCGCCTATGGCTTCGGCAACTCCGTCACCTTCCCGTTCTCGGCAGGGGCCGCAACGCTGCTGCTTCCGGAACAGCCGAAGCCTGCATCGATCTTCGCGGCGATCGAGCAGTACAAGCCGACGGTCTTCTTCGGCCTGCCGACGCTCTACACCTCCCTGACCAAGGCCGAGGGCGCGGACAAGACGAATTTCTCGTCGCTGCGCATGGCGCTCTCCGCGGCCGAGGTGCTCTCGGCCGAGGTCTTCAACGGCTGGAAGACGCTCACCGGCCTTGAGATCGTCGAAGGCCTCGGCTCGACCGAGGTGCTGCACATCTATCTCTCCAATCGCCCCGAGCAGAAGAAGCTCGGCGCCGCAGGCCTGCGCGTACCCGGCTACGAGGTCGCGCTGCGCGACAAGGACGGACGCGACGTCGCCGACGGCGAGGAAGGCATTCTGTGGGTGCGCGGCGATTCCAACACGCCGCTGTACTGGAACCGGCCGGATAAATCCGCCGAAACGATCCGAGAGGGCGGTTGGATCTACACCGGCGATCGCTTCGTTCGCGATGCCGAGGGCTTCCACTTCTTCCGCGGCCGTGCCGACGATCTCATCAAGATCTCCGGCCAGTGGGTCTATCCGCTCGAGGTCGAGCTGTGCCTCGCCGATCACCCCGATATCCGCGAATGCGCCGTGTTCGCGGCCGAGCTGCCGGACCGGCGCATGACGCTGAAGGCGGTGGTGGTGATGAACAACCGCGCCGCCGACCAGAACGAGGCGACGCGGCGGCTCCAGGACTACGTCAAGGGCAAGCTGCTGCCCTACAAATATCCGCGCGAGGTGATCTTCATCGACGAGCTGCCGAAAACCGGCACGGGGAAGATCGATCGGCAGGCGCTGCTAAGGATGTGACCACCGCTGTCATCGCCCGGCTTGACCGGGCGATCCAGTATTCCAGAGGCAGTTGTGATTGAGCCGAGAGGCCGCGGCGTACTGGATTCCCCGCCTTCGCGGGCAATGACAGCGGAAATAAAGGCGGCTGCGTCGCCATATACTCCCTCACCCACCCTTCCCCAGATGCTCCAGCGCATCTTCGGCGCGCAGCGGCACGCGTGACGCTTCGTTGTTGAGGTCGACGAGTTGCACCAGGAGACCCAGCAGCGCCTTGCGGTCGGCGGGCTTGAGCGGCTCCAGCATGCGCGCCTGGGCGCGCTCGACGGCCGGGATGATCTCGCGCAGGATGGCGGCGCCGGATTTGGTCAGATGCAGCAGCTTGATGCGCTTGTCCTCGCGCGCCGGCCTGCGCTCGATATAGTCCTTGGCCTGGAGCCGCTCGATGACGCTGCCGAGCGTGGAGCGGTCGAAGGCGATCACCGCCGACAGCCGCGTCGCGTCGATGCCGGGATGGGTGTGGATCGCGATCAGCGCGGCATATTGCACCGGCGTGAGATCGAACGCCTTGCACTCCTCCATGAAGATCGAGACCGCGATCTGCTGCATGCGCCGGAACAGATAACCCGGCGCGGCATAGACCGCGTCCATCGTGATCGGAGGAGAAGGCTTACTCGGCATCGGGCTGCTTCTCCGGTGCCGCATCGGCAAAGGCCGGCAATGCCTTGGCGGCAGCTTCCGCCTGGAGCAGCCGCGGATAGGCCGAGACGTCGACTCCGAAACGGCGCGCATTGGCAAGCTGCGGCACCAAACAGAGATCGGCCAGCGTCGGCATGTCGCCGAAGCAGAATGGACCCGGCTCATTCCTGATCAGCGTCTCGCAGGCCGACAGCCCCTCGCGATTGACCCAGGCGGCCCAGTCCTGGACTTTCTCCTCGGGCAAGCCGAGCTCGCGCAGTCGCGCCAGCACCTTCAGATTCTGCACCGGATGGGTATCGCACGCGATCGCCAGCGCGAAGGCGCGTACCTTGGCGCGCCGTAGTGGTTCCTTCGGCAGCAGCGGCGGATTGGGATGAGTTTCGTCGAGCCATTCGATGATGGCGACCGATTGGGTCAGCACTGCACCCGCATCATTCTCGAGCGTCGGCACCAGGCCTTGCGGATTGATGGCGAGATAGGCGGGCGCGCATTGCTCGCCCTTGCGCAGATGATGCGGCAGATGCTCGGCCCCGAGGCCCTTGAGATTCAGCGCGATCCGCACGCGATACGCGGCGCTGGAGCGGAAATAGCCGTGGAGCTTCATCGGAACCCTCCCATTCTCTTTGACTGTCATTCCGGGGCGCGCGAAGCGCGAACCCGGAATCTCGAGATTCCGGGTTCGATGCTCCGCATCGCTCCGGAATGACGACGCATTATTAGTCCCATTCCTTACATTGACGCTACCCAGATCGTCAGTATACTGTCAATCAACAAACGATCGGGAGCCGCCACCATGGAAGCCGTGACCAAGACGCCGGAACGCGAAGCGTTCTACAGGAAGATCGACGGCGAGAATCTCACTGCGCTATGGACGGTGATGAGCGATCTGATCACGCCGGAGCCGAAAAGCGCCTGCCGTCCGCATTTGTGGAAGTTCGACGTCATCCGCGACTACATGACGGAAGCCGGCAAGCTGATCACCGCCAAGGAAGCCGAGCGGCGCGTGCTGGTGCTGGAGAACCCGGGCCTGCGCGGCCAGTCCAAGATCACGACCTCGCTCTATGCCGGCGTGCAGATGGTGGTGCCCGGCGACGTCGCGCCCGCGCACCGGCACAGCCAGTCTGCGCTGCGCTTCGTGCTCGAAGGCAAGGGCGCCCACACCGCGGTGGACGGCGAACGCACCGCGATGGAGCCCGGCGACTTCATCATCACGCCGTCGATGACCTGGCACGATCATTCCAACGAGACCAGCGAGCCGATGTTCTGGCTCGACGGTCTCGACATCCCCCTGGTGCAGTTCTTCGACTGCTCCTTCGCGGAAGGCGCGAAGGAAGACCAGCAGAAGATCACCAGGCCCGCCGGCGACAGCTTTGCGCGCTACGGCCACAACCTCCTGCCGGTCGACGTCAAGCGCAACTCGAAGACCTCGCCGATCTTCAGCTATCCCTACGCCTACACCCGCGAAGCCCTGGAGAAGGCGCGCGCGAGCCAGGAGTGGGACGCCTGCCACGGCCTGAAGCTCAAGTTCAGCAATCCAGAGACCGGCGATTTCGCCATGCCGACCATCGGCACCTTCATCCAGTTGCTGCCGAAGGGGTTCAAGACCGCACGCTATCGCGCGACCGATGCGACCGTGTTCTGCCCGATCGAGGGCAAGGGACGCAGCCGCATCGGCGATGCCGTCTTCGAATGGGGCCCGCGCGATCTCTTCGTCGTGCCGAGCTGGCACTGGGTGACGCACGAAGCGGACGACGACGCGGTGCTGTTCAGCTTCTCGGATCGGCCGGTCCAGCAGAAGGTGGATCTGTTCCGCGAGGATCGCGGGAACGCGTGAGGCTCTGCTCTATCCTTCGTCATGGCCGGGCTTGACCCGGCCATCCACGCACCACCGCGCCTGAGAAAGATGTGGATGCCCGGGTCAAGCCCGGGCATGACGACCTGAATTGTTGCTACCGCCAGTGCAACAGCCGCATCTCCAGCCAGCCGATCACCTTGCCGACTGCCAGCCCGAACGCCGAGAGGATCACCACGCCCGCGAGCAGCTGGTCGGTCTGCATCAGATTGCCGGCCTGCAGCACGAAGGCGCCGATGCCGTATTGTGCGCCGATCATCTCGGCGCTGACGACGAGCAGGAGCGCGACCGAGGCCGTGATGCGGAAGCCGGCGAGGATGGCGGGCAGCGCGCCCGGCCAGATCACCTTGCGTACGATGGTGGCGAAGGGAACGTTGAAGCTTTGCGCCATGCGGATGAGGTTGCGCGGCACCGCGTCGACGCCGCTATAGACCGAGATCGCGGTCGAGAAGAACACCCCGAGCGCGATGGTCGCGATCTTCGGCTCTTCGCCGATGCCGAGCCAGAGGATCAGGAGCGGCAGCAGCGCGATCTTCGGGATCGGGAACAACGCCGAGATGAAGGTGATGCCGACGCTGCGCGCGAGCCTGGACAGGCCGATGGCAAAGCCGACGGCAACGCCGGCCGCGGTGCCGAGCAGCCAGCCGACGCCGATGCGCAGCAGCGAGGCCGACAGATGCTGCCAGAGCGCGCCCGAGATCGCGAGCTGGTAGATCGCGCGTGCGATCGCCGAGGGCGCGGGCAGGAACAACGGGTTGGCAAGGCCGGCGCTGCCGGCGGCCTGCCAGAGCACGATGACGAGGGCGAGCGCGATCCAGCCGCCGAAGCGGCTCGACGCAGGCACGAAGCCGGCACCGCGGAAGCGGACGCGGCGGGTCGCCTGATCCTTCGACGTCGCGTTCGCCGCGCGATCAAGCATGCTGAACCTCGCGCTCGGCATCGATGGCTTCGTTGCGGATCAGCGACCAGATCTGGTTCTGCAGTGCCAGCAGCTTCTCGCGCGCTACAGCTTCGCCGCGCTCGGCGCGCGTCATCGGCACGGTCACGACCTCGCGGATGCGGCCCGGCCGCCGCGACAGCACCACGATGCGGTCAGCGAGCCGCGCCGCCTCTTCGAGATTGTGGGTGACATAGACCGCGCCCATGCCGCCGTCGGCGAGCAGGCGGACGAAATCCTCCATCAACAATTCGCGTGTCTGCGAATCCAGCGCGGACAGCGGCTCGTCCATCAAGAGGATCGCAGGCTTTACCGCCAGCGCGCGCGAAATGCCGACGCGCTGGCGCATGCCGCCGGAAAGTTGCTTTGGATAGGCTTGGCGGAAATCGGTCAGGCCGGTGCGGCGCAGGGCATCGTCGACCAGCGCGCGCCGCTGCGTGGCCGTGAGCTGGGTGTGTAGCAGCGGGAATTCGACGTTCTCCTCCACCGTCGCCCAGGGCAGCAGCGCAAAATCCTGGAATACGAAGGTGAGCGGATTGAGACTGTCCGCAGGCGGCTCACCGCGCAGCTCGGGCGCGCCGGAGCTCGGTTGCAAGAGGCCGCCCAGGATCGACAGCAGCGTGCTCTTGCCGCAGCCGGAAGGGCCGACGATGGCGACCACCTCGCCGGCACTGACCGTGAAGGAGACGCCGTCGAGCACGGCGAGATCGCCGAAGCGGTGGGAGATGTGGTTGGCGATCAGGTCCATGTCACGGCCTCAGCGTCGTCCCGTTCATCCTTCGAAGCTCCCATCGCGATGCATGCGCATCGCAATGCTCGCACCTCCAGCGACAACGGCTTCGCCGTTGCGCGGGGATGACGGGTCTGGGACGGTGCGCGCAGCATTCAATCCGCCTTCACATAGTCCTTCGCGATGATCGCGTTCACATCAAATCCCTTGTCGACGAAGCCCTGCTCCTGGAGCCATTTGATCTGGTTGTCGACGTTCTTGACGTCGAGCTTGCCGTCGGGATCGATATAGGCGCAATTGCCGACCACCTGCTCGACCGGCAAATTGGTGTACTTCGCAATGATGTCCAGCAGCGGTTTTGTCCGCTCGTTGATGGGGGCGACACCGTCCTTCATCGCGGCGAGGATGACGTCGTGATATTCGCGATCGGCCTTCGCGAGCGCGCCGAGCAGCTTCGTCACCAGGGCCTTGTTGGTCAGCGTCTTCGGCGAGGCGAACACCGCGCCCAATTGCCAGGGCGTCTCGTCGCCGACCCAGCCCAAAAACTTCGCGCCGCCCTCGTCCATCAGTTTTCGCGCGGTGGAGATCGGCAGCAGCGCGGCGTCGACGGTCTCGCCCTTGAGCGCGGCCGCCGCATTCGACAGCGATTGCAGCGGCACGATCTTCACCTCGGAGAGCTTGAAGCCGTATTTGTCGGCGAGGAGGCCGAGCGAATAGTGAAAGCTCGATCCGACCTGCGTCATTGCCACGCGCTTGCCCGCGAGATCCTTCGGCGTCTTGAGGCCGGCCGAATTGGCGTTGTTGCTGGCGAAATAGCCGATCAGGGGATAGCCCGCCTTCTCGCGGCTCATGCCCCCGATCACCTTCAGCGTGCCCTTGCCGGCGAGATTGTAGAGACCGGCGGTGAAGGCGGTGATGCCGAAATCGACGTCTCCCGAGGTGGTGGCGACGGCGATCGGCTGCGCCGCATCGAAGAATTTCAGCTCGACCTCCAAACCGGCCTCACGGAAATAGCCCTTGTCCTGCGCGATGAAGACGGGTGCGGAGGATGACAGGCGAAGCACGCCGATCTTGGCCTTGAGCGCGTCTTCGGCCGTAGCCGTGCCCATCGCCATGATCGCCAAAAGGCCGGCTGCCGCGAGCCGCGCAATCCCGATCATCCCGTTTCCTCCCGTTCTCTCAGCAGTCCGTTACAGGCCCTCGGGGACGGGCTGATCCCGCCCGATGAAGGCGCCCTGTTGTTTCA
Source organism: Bradyrhizobium daqingense (assembly GCF_021044685.1). Lineage (NCBI taxonomy): Bacteria > Pseudomonadati > Pseudomonadota > Alphaproteobacteria > Hyphomicrobiales > Nitrobacteraceae > Bradyrhizobium > Bradyrhizobium daqingense. The sequence goes on along the minus strand of NZ_CP088014.1, from coordinate 1,450,554 downwards.
ACGTTTCCTGCAATTTTTCAACGGGGATGTCACGCGGGATCCGGTTTCCCGACAGAGCCAGCGCGGCGGCGGAACCGGCGGCCTCGCCCATCACGAAACAGGCACCGGAGACCCGGGCTGCCGACTGACCCTCATGGGTCATCGAGGCACAGCGGCCGGCAACCAGGAGATTGTCGACGCCGTCGGGCACCAGCATCCGGTAAGGCAGCTCGTTGTAGCCGCGCGATTGCGGGATAGGCGGGAAGGTGAACACGACGTCGCCGGGCACATGCGCCTCGATCGGCCAGCCATTGACGCCGATGGAATCCTCGAACGAGGCGCAGCCGAGCACGTCCTCGCCGCTGAGCTGATAGCCGCCCTTGATGCGACGGGTTTCGCGGATGCCGAGCTGCGGCGGCAGATCGACGATGTAGGACTTTTCGAAGCCCGGGACAGTGCTGCGCAAGAATTCGTAGGCAGCAAGCGCCTGCTTGCGGCCCTCGATCTCGCCGCGGGTGAGATCGTCGGGCTCGACGCCGTTGATGGCGTGGCCGTCCTCGCGCGCCACTTGCGTGAAGTTCACCCGCCATTCAATGCCGGATTTTTGAGGCCGCACGATCGCGCTCTTGCGCGGAAATCTATGCGTTCCGGCGGCGAGCGCCTTCTCCATTAATTGCGGAATGGTGCGCCAGGCCTCGCCCGCCTTGGCAGGATCGATGCCGTTGAGACGCAGCATCATCGAGGGATAGAGCGGATGGCCGTGCTCGTCGCCGATCTCGAACGGCGCGCCGGCCCAGACCGCGAGGTCGCCATCGCCCGAGCAGTCGATGAAGATCTCGGCTCGCACCGCTCGCCTGCCGGCTTTGGTCTCGACCATCAGCGCGTCGATGCGCCTGCTGTCACCCATGACCACGCCGGCGCCGAGCGCGTGGAAGAGGATGTTCACCCTGTGGCTTGCGAGCAGCTCATCGGCCGCGATCTTGTACGCCGCGGTGTCGTAGGCCTGCGCATAGACCTTGCCGAGGATCAGATGCGGCGTGTTGAGGCCGTTCAGGTGATCGATCCGGGCCAGCAGCTCCGACGCCATGCCCTGCACCAGGCGCCGGTGCTCGCCATGGACATTGCCGTGGAGGCCGCAGAAGTTGGTGACGCCAGCCGCGGTGCCCATGCCGCCGAGGAAGCCGTAGCGTTCGATCAGAAGCGTCTTCCGCCCGGCGCGCGCGGCGGAGGTGGCAGCGACAATGCCGGCGGGTCCGCCGCCGAGCACGACGACTTCATATTCGCCATAGAGCGGCACCTGACGTGCCGGTTCTTCGATCATTGTGGCCCGCATGACGCGTCCGCTCCCGAAATCTCTTGCTTGGGGCCGACTATGAATTAACGCGCACGGCGCTACAATCCATCAAAATACATGATCAGCTTTCACAAATCGAGAAAGGCGGACATGGACATCCTTGTGAACCTGCAGGCTTTCCTCGCCACCGCGGATGCCGCCGGTTTCTCCGCCGCTGCGCGAAAGCTCGATGTCTCGACCTCGGTGGTCGCCAAGCGCGTCACGCAGCTGGAGGCGCGGATCGGCACGCCGCTGTTTCACCGCTCGACCCGGCAATTGCGGCTCACCGAGGCCGGGCAGCGCTACGTCCATCGCGCGCGCGGTGTCGTGGCCGACGCGACCGACCTGCTCTCGCGCATGGGCGAGAAGGGCCACGATCTCGTCGATCATCTGCGCATCAAGGCGCCGACCTCGCTGACCGTGGCGCGACTCGCCGACGCCTTCAGCGCGTTCCAGACTCAGAATCCGCGGCTGAAGCTCGAGATCGTGCTGATCGACCGCCCGGTCGATCCCGTTGCCGAAGGCTTCGATATCGCCATCGGCGCCTTCCCGCATTCGTTCGGCGGCGTGATCGACGAGCCGCTGTGTCCGCTGAAGCGATTGCTCTGCGCCTCGCCTGCCTATTTGAAGAAGCACGGCACGCCAAAACATCCGCGCGACCTCGTCGAGCATCGCTGCCTCAGCTTCATGCCGACGGGACCGGAATGGATCTTCGACGGGCCGCGCGGCCGCATCAGCATCCAGGTCAGCCCGCTGCTCTCCTCCAACGAGGGCCACGTGCTGGCGCGCAGCGCCATCGCCGGCAACGGCATCGCGCTGATCTCGCATTATCTCGTGGCCGGCGCGTTGCGTGACGGCGAGTTGAGGCCAGTGCTGCGCGACTTTCCGATTCCGGAATTGTGGGTCAAGGCCGCGATCCCCGAACGGCGGCGCAATGCGGCGGCGGTGCAGGCGCTGCTGACGCTGCTGAAGACGTCGCTGGCGCAGTCGCTGTAGGTCGTGCCAAGATGGCTGTAGCCCGCATGAGCGAAGCGACATGCGGGACTCTTCGCGGCATTCCCGGATGTCGCTTCGCTCATCCGGGCTACGCGGTGTGCGCCGCGTCGCACACCTGTCACAACATCGCAGTTGCTCTCGCGTGACAGACCTGAAAGAAGGGCCGCTATGGATTCGACACCCATGAAATACGCATTCGCCGCCCTGACCGCTCTCGCGATCTCAACCACCACCGCCTCGGCCGTGGAGCAGAACTGCCGCTTCATCCAGGCCAAGCCCGATCGCGAGGCCTGCTACAAGCGGCAGGAGGAAGAGCTCGCGGCAAGGCGCAAGCCGGCTCCAGCCACCGCCGAGAGCAACACGCTCGAAACGCTGCGTCAGATGCGACAGGACGACGACGCAGTCTATCGCAGCATCAACAACATCTGCCGCGGCTGCTGACGCCTAAGCCTTGCCTCCACCCCAGTTTGCCGCGCGCTTCTCCGCGAACGAGGCCAGTCCCTCCGCAGCTTCGGCGCTCTGGCGCTTAAGCGAGTGCAGGTGCACGAGCCGCGTATACGCCGCATCCTCCACGGCCATGCCGCCGAACGAGCTCTCCAGCGCGAGACGCTTGGTCTCGGCCATGGCCTCTGGACCGTTGGCAAGCAGCTGCTCGACCACCTTGCTGCCGGCGGCCTCCAGTTCGGCGAGCGGCACGACCTCGTGGACCAGGCCGATGCGGCGGGCATCCTCGGCGCCGAAGCGCTCGCCGGTCAGCGCATAGCGGCGGACTTGCCGGATGCCAATTGCGTCGCAGAGCTGCGGGATGATGATGGCGGCGGTCAGGCCCCAGCGTACCTCGGTGATCGAGAACAGGGCATTGTCGGCGGCAATCACGACGTCGCAGGCCGCGATCACGCCGGTGCCGCCGCCGAAACAGCCGCCCTGCACCAGTGCGACAGTCGGGATCGGCAGCGTGTTGAGCCGCTGCACGGCCTCAAAGGTCGCGCGCGAGGCCGCTTCGTTCGCCTCAGCCGATTGCGGGCGTACGCCGTTGATCCATTTGAGGTCGGCGCCGGCCTGGAAATGCTTGCCGTTGCCCCTGAGCACGACGACGCGCAGGTTCGGCTTCTTCCCGAGGTCGTCCATGGCGGCGAGCACGCCCGCGATCAAGTCGCCGTCATAGGCGTTGTTGACCTCGGGCCGGTTCAGGGTGACGGTCGCAACGCCGCGCTCATCGAGGGTCCACAGGACGGGGTTGGCGGGCATCGGCGATCCTCCGGTCAGTTGTTTGCCGCGCACTATGGCCGAGGCCGCACGTCCCGATCCATATCTTTCCAGCGTGGGGCGGCCGCGTCCATCGCATGGCGGCTTGTGTCATGCTCCGCCCGGGCGGCGAGGGATCAGGACGGGACATTACATGCGCATCTGCATTTTCGGCGCGGGCGCCGTCGGCAGCCACATTGCGGTACGGCTGGCGCGCGCCGGCCACGAGGTCTCTTGCGTGATGCGCGGCGCGCACCTGGAGGCGGCGCGGGCGGGCGGTCTCAAGCTGCGGGTCGGCGATTCCGAAGTCAGCGCCAAGGTGAACGCGTCGGGCGACCCGGCCCAACTCGGCCCGCAAGACGTCGTGATCTCGACGCTGAAGGCCACCGCGCTGACTGGCCTTGTCTCCAGCATCAAGCCGCTGCTGCAGGACGACACCGCGATCGTGTTCGCGCAGAACGGCATTCCCTGGTGGTATGGGATCGGCCTGCCGCCGCGGCACCCGACACCGCCGGACATTTCCTTCCTCGATCCCGGCGGACGGCTGCGCGCCTGCATCCCGAAGGAGCGGATCATCGGCGGCGTCGTGTTCTCCTCCAACGAGGTGATCGCGCCCGGCGTGGTGCAGAACCTGACGCCGGACCGCAACCGGCTCCTGATCGGCGAATGCGACGACCGCAATTGCGATCGCATCACGAAACTCCGCGGTGCCTTCAACGACGCGCGCCTGGAATCGCCGCCGGTCGCCGAGATCCGCGAGGCGATCTGGTCAAAGCTGCTGACCAACATGTCGCTGTCGGTGCTGTGCCTGCTCACCGGCCAGACCGCGCGCGGCGTTCGCGACGACCCTGCTTTCACCGACGTCATCCCGCGCATGCTGAACGAGGCCAACGACATTGCCCAGCACTTCATTCCCGAGGTCAAGCGTGTGACGCGGAGCGGCCCCGCGCCCAACCACAAGCCGTCGCTGCTGCAGGATTACGAGCTCGGCCGCGCCATGGAGATCGACGTGCTGGTGAGGGCGCCCGCCGCCTTCGCGCGCACCGCGGGCCTGTCGACGCCGACGCTTGACCTGATCGCCGCGCTGGCGATCCAGAAAGCGCGCGACAAGGGGCTCTATTCGGCGTGACGTTCAGTCGAGCGCGTCGATCCACGCGGCGAGCGTGTCGAGCACTTCCGTGAGCGCCTCGTCATTCGTTCGACCGGACTTTTTCAGCACCGCGAAAGAGTGGTCGCCGCCTTCGACCTCATGCAGCGTCGCCTTCGTCCGCAGCCCTGCAATAACGGGCCTGAGATGGCCAGGATCGGCGAGCCCGTCGCGCGTGCCTTGCAGGAACAGCATGGGGATGGCGATGCCGGCGAGATGCTCGGCCCGCTCGGACGACGGCTTCTTGTCGGCATGCAGGGGAAAGCCGAGGAAGGCGAGCCCTTTGACACCGGGCAGCGGAGACTTCGACTGCGCCTGCGAGGTCATGCGGCCGCCGAACGATTTGCCGCCGGCGACGAGCTTCAAGCCCGGACACAGCCGCGCCGCCTCCGCGACCGCCGCGCGGATAGCGGCGTGCGCGACCGCCGGCTGGTCGGGACGCCCCTTCTTCTCCTCCATGTAGGGGAAATTGAAGCGGAACGTCGCGATGCCGCGGCTCGCGAGACCTTCCGCAACTTTCTCCATGAAGGCATGGCGCATATCCGCGCCGGCGCCGTGCGCCAGCACGTAGCAGCCGCGCGCGTTGGCCGGCTGCGTCAGGATCGCGGAGACCGTGCCGATGCGCTCGATGTCGAGCTTGAGCTCTTGAGTTTTGGCAGTCAAAATTAGGCACCCGACAGACGCATTTCTGGCCGCCTTGGTAGCGTCACCGGCGCAGCCTGAAAACACAATAATTGCAGCAGTCGACTGGCCTACCAAGCCGGAACTCCGCACCAACCGAGGTAACCATGTCTTACCGCTCCTCCTGGATGACCGAAGAGCTGGACACGTTCCGCGACCAGTTCCGGAAATATCTCGCCAAGGACCTGGCGCCGCATGCCGAGAAATGGCGCGAGCAGAAGATGGTCGACCGCTTCGCCTGGCGCGGGCTCGGCGAGATGGGCGCTCTGCTGGCGAGCGTGCCGGAGGAATATGGCGGTCTGGGCGCGACCTTCGCCTATGACGCCGCCGTGCTGGACGATCTCGAAAGCACCGTGCCGGAGCTGACCACCGGCGTCTCCGTGCACAGCGCCATCGTCGCGCACTACATCCTCAACTACGGCTCGGAGGAGCAGAAGAAGCGCTGGCTGCCGAAGATGGCCTCGGGCGAGATGGTCGGCGCCATCGCCATGACCGAGCCCGGCACCGGCTCGGATCTCCAGGCCGTGAAGACCACGGCGAAGAAGCAGGGCAATTCCTACGTCATCAACGGCCAGAAGACGTTCATCACCAACGGCCAGGCCGCCGACCTCGTCATCGTGGTCGCGCGCACCGGCGAGCAAGGCGCCAAGGGCATCTCGCTGGTCGTGGTCGAGACCGCGGGCGCGGATGGCTACAAGCGCGGGCGCAACCTCGACAAGATCGGGCTGCACGCCTCCGACACGTCGGAGCTGTTCTTCGACAACGTGACGGTCCCGCCGGACAACCTGCTCGGCAAGGAGGAAGGCCAGGGTTTCGTCCAGCTGATGCAGCAATTGCCGCAGGAGCGCCTCGCCCTCGCGGTCGGCGCCGTCGCCTCGATGGAGCGCGCGGTCAAGCTCACCACCGAGTACACCAAGGAGCGGAAAGCGTTCGGCAAGCCGCTGATGGATTTCCAAAACACCGCCTTCACGCTCGCCGAGCGCAAGACCGAGGCGATGATCGCGCGCGTCTTCGTCGACTGGTGCATCGAACGCCTGGTCGCCGGGGATCTCGACACCGTCACGGCGTCGATGGCGAAATATTGGTGTTCGGAGAAGCAGGTCGAGACCGCCGACGAATGCCTCCAGCTGTTCGGCGGCTACGGCTACATGCAGGAATATCCGATCTCGCGCATCTTCATCGATTCCCGCATCCAGAAGATCTATGGCGGCACCAATGAGATCATGAAGCTGCTGATCGCGAGGTCGCTGTAGATCATCGTGAGCGCCAGTCGCGCGGGCGGCAGCCGAAGCGCTGCTTGAAGCGCCGCGTGAAGTGGGAGAGGTCCGAGAAGCCCCAGTCGAATGCGATGGCGCCGATCGCACGATTCGCCATCGCGGGATCGCCGAGATCCCTGGCCGCACCATCGAGCCGATGGTCGATGACGAAGTCGGTGAAGCTGGAGCCCGATCGCGCCAGGAGCTTGTGCACGTAGCGCTCGCTGATGCCGACGGCATCGGCAACGTCGGCGACCGCAAGGCCGGGCTCGCGGAGCCGGCGGTGAATGGCGCGCTTCACCGCCAGCGCCGTGGCATCGGCGAGACTTTCCATCTCCGCAGCGCCCGTGCGGCCGCGTCGCGACAGGCTCACCGCGACCAGTTCGATCAACGCCCGGAACAGCCGCATGCCCTCATCCTCGGTCATGCGCAGCGCGCCGTCGCTGAGCGTTCGTGCGGTCTCGACGATGAGATGGCCGACGAAGGGATCGTCGGAGACGCGGGCCGCCCCGACGTCGAACGAGGCGGGCAGCCGGTCCCGCAAGGCCTCCGCCGGTACCCAGAACGAGGCGACGCGCAATTGCCGACCGCGGTCGTGCAGAAGCGCAAACTGCCGGTCGCTGTCGAAGATTGCGACCTGTCCGGGCGACAGGCTGATCTCGCCATCCCCCTGTTGTATGCGGCAGCGGCCGGCCAGCTTCAGATTGAGGTAGAAGCAACTGCGATCGGACGCCGCGATATCGGAAGCGGAGCGGCGCACGACGTGCTCGGGAAAGCTGACGCGGTTGATCGCGGCATCGCCGAGACGGACGTGCTCGACACTGGCCGGAAAGCCGCTTGCTGCCGCCGGCTCCGGCGTCAGATTCATGAAGGCCTGGCAGATCGCCTCGCGATAATAGGCGAACTGCTCCGCCGGCCGGACGCCCACCGTATTCCAGGCTGATTGCCGCGGCGGAACGGCGCGGTCGATCTGCTGCATCGGTTCACTCCGAGACCAATCCGGTTCACTCACAGCCAAGCAACGAATTCGTGACCGGTCCAGATTTGCCACGCGGCCATATACCCCGCCAAGGCATCATGCGCCGATCTAACCACACCCTCGGGAGGAGCCACAACATGTCGACCTACGTTCTCGTCCACGGCGCCTGGCACACCGGCGCCGAGTTCGAGCCTGTCGCCGCACCGATCCGCGCGGCGGGCCATCAGGTCCATACCCCCACCATCAGGGGCAACCGTCCGGGCGATGCCAAGACGACCGGCTTGAAGGAGGCGATCCAGTCGATCGCCGACTACCTTGCCGAGAACAATCTGAAGGACGTCATCCTGCTCGGCCATTCCTACGGCGGCATGGTCATCACCGGCGTTGCCGACCTCGCGCCGGAGCGCATCCGCCGCCTGGTCTATTGGAATGCGTTCGTGCCCAACAACGGTGAAAGCCTCAACGACATGGTGCCGCCGCACTATGTCGGGCTGTTCGACGCCATCGCAGCCGAGCGCGGCGACGGCTCGGTGGTGCTGCCCTTCCCGATCTGGCGCGAGGCCTTCATCAACGATGCCGACCTTGAGACGGCGCAGAAAGCCTACGACGTCCTCAATCCGCATCCGCTGGCAACCTTCACCGACAAGATCACCCTCAAGACCAATCCGGCAGAGATGCAGCTGGCCAAATCCTACATCAACTGCACCGAAGACACCGCGCTGCCGCACAGCCATGGCTGGCATCCGCGCCTGTCGGAGAAGCTCGGCCTGTTTCGCCTGGTGCAGGTGGCGGGAAGCCACGAGCTGTGCTTCTCCGATCCGGCGCGGCTCGCCGGCGCGATCATGGCGGCGGGACGCGACTGACCGATCTACGCGATTCATCCCATGGAGCGAGATCCATCCCTTCCAGCGCGGTGATGTGAAGCAGCAAGTCGTTGCCACCGCGCAGTCCCGGATCGAGATTGACGACTCAGGGCCGTGCTCGGCCCTGAGGGACAAGCTCTCGCCGGGATACGGCGCATAGTGAGGGAGCGCCCGGAGAGATCTACGAACCTTGCCGGATGGGCCGCACGTTTGGGATAGGCGGGCGCCGATGACGACGCCTTCGGAGCCGACCTCGCGATCCCCGATCAGGGGACGCCATCATTTACTGACAAAGAAGAAGTCCTCTCTACCGGGTAGTGATCCGTAAGTGTAGGGCTCTTGCCTTCCCGCCGTCGCTTCCAACACATCGTCGCGGACGAGCCGAAAGACCTTGTTCATTTCCACGCCAGGCGTTGCGATGCGCTGAACCAGCGCTATTGCAAAGGGCGAATTCCGTCCTTCGCCATCGAGGGCAGTCTGGCCATGCTTTGCCGCGAAAACGACGAGCGAAGCGCCCTTTACCTTGATTTCGCCAAGTCCCCGCCCGACCGCGCGAGTCCCGATCTCGCCGACGTTGCTCGCATCGAGCGTTACGGCTTCACGCGGTCCCGTTCGCTTGATTGTGTCCGCGAATGGGTTGTTGCGACAGGCGTCCAGCACGATCAGCTTCAGCTTACGCGCGCCATCTATCGATGCCATCACCTGATCAACGGGCACTGCCTCGAACTGCACGTCTCGGTCGGTTCTCAGCGTAACGTCAATCGGAAGCAAATAGTTTCTTCCGGCCATCTCAATGCCGTGTCCTGAATAATAGACGACGGCCCAATCGGCATTGTCAGAGGCGCGCGCAAACCCTTGAAGGGCTGCCGTGAGCCGCTCCTTGGTCGTATCCGTCGCTACCATCACTTCGTCGAAACCAATGTTCCGAAGGGCAGCTGCAACTGCTTCGGAATCGTTCAGTGGGTTCTTTAGGATTCCAGCCCTTTGATAGGCGGCGTTGCCGATGACGGGGGCGACCCGGCGGCCTTGGCGCTCGGAACCAGGCAGCAAACGGGGATGAGCCAATACTGGCGCGACCAAGGGCGGTGTGGTGACCGAAAACGGCGCCACGGGCTTGCCCGTCGTGGCGGGTATGACGGGTTGAGCTTCACCCGAGTCTAACGCCGCAAGCCTCGCTCGCGCGGTCGTCTGCGCTTCGAGATTGTTGTCATATTGCTGCGCGGGAAATCCCAAGGCCTTTTCGAAATCAGTCCGCGCATTCTTCAGATTCCCCATTCGCTCATAGGTCAGCCCGCGACCAGTATATGCGGCAGCAAAATCTGCGCGCGAACGGATCGCTCGATCAAAATCTTCGAGTGAGCGCGAAAGCTGCCCCTGAAACCTAAAGAGGTCTCCGCGCACGCAAAGTGCGATAATCGGCTCGACCTTGCTCTGCTCGAACAACGCAATTGACCGCGAGATATCCTTCAGCGCCGAATCCAGGTCACCCCCTTTTAAATGATACTTGCTACGCTGAGCCAACGGCCCTGCTTGATTCTTTGGATCTAGTCTGAGCGCCACATTGATTTCTTCGATGGCGCGGCCGTGCTCTCCCTTGCCGCTCAAAGCCACAGCACGGTTGACATGGGCGCCTTCGCTCCTCGGATTAAAGGCGATCGCACCGTTCGCATCTCGAATAGCATTATCGAAGTCTCCGAGACCGTTAAAGACGCTTGCGCGGTTATTAAGAGCGACGTCCTTCTTGTCTGCCAGATCAATGGCGCGCTGCAGGTCCCTGAACGCTTGGTCGAAATTTTTGGTTTGGATGTAGATAAGGCCGCGACGATTATACAGATCCGTATCATCTGGATAGATCGCAAGGGCTTCCTCAACAACCGAGAGCGCCTTGTCGTAATTCAAGAAGCAGAAGAGATAGATTTCTATCCTTCCCAGGAATCCACCCCTTCGAAAGAAGTTTCGATCCTCCTCGCTCATCTTCTTGCGTGCAACGAGTGGATCGGTGAGAAACAATCGAATGGATTCATTCTCGTCAGACAACGCTTGCTCGCAATTTTGTTTTGCGAGCCAAGCTACCGAACGAACGTGAAGGTGCACAAAGCTATCCCAGCTCCGCTTTTGCAGAAGGTCTGTGCATGCCTGAATCGTTCCATCAGCATCAAAGCCTCTGTTTTTGCAGTTTTCGCGCGATTGCGATGCCGCCCAACAACTCTGCGCGAGAAGGAAAGAAACAACGGTGACGAGCAAGGTGAATGCCGCAGCCCTCCTCATGGATTTGATGGCTTGCGAAACTAAAGCGGCCTGGACGATATCTCTCATTGCCACCTGAACTTTCCTTCTCGGCACCAGACCAGATGTTTGCCGTCCAGTTGAGTCACATCCATCAATTCGGATGCCACCAGCGGCCGCCGATGACGACGCCTTCGGAGACGATCTTGCGGTCGCCGATCAGGTGCTCGCCGACGACGTCCTCGTAATCGAACTGGCCTTGCTTCACGGAGATCAGCGTGGCGTCGCCGACGCTGCCCGGCTTGAGGCTGCCGAGCTCGGGGCGGCGCAGCGCCATGGCGGCATTCACGGTGGAGGCCGCGACCACGTCCGGCAGCTCCATGCCCATGCACAGGAACTTCGACATGGTCGTGACCTGGTCGTAGGCGGGACCATCAATGCACAGCATGTGGATGTCGGACGAGATCGTATCGGGATAGAAACCGTTGGCGAGCATCGCGCGCGCGGTCTTGAACGCGAACGAGCCCTTGCCGTGGCCGATGTCGAACAGCACGCCGCGCTCGCGCGCATCCAGCACCGCCCTCTTCACCGTGCCCTGCGCGGTTGCCGGCGTGTTGGGGAAGGGGCGGAACGCGTGGGTCAGCACGTCGCCGGGCCGCAGGCGCGCCAGCACCTCTTCATAGCTCGGCGGCGGATGATCGATATGCGCCATCAAGGGCATGCCGACCTCGTCGGCCACCTGGAGCGCGATGTCGAGCGGCACGGTTCCAGACGTGCCTGAGGAATGCAGGCCGACGCGCACCTTGATGCCGACGATGAGGTCGCGGTTGGCGTCGGCCACCTTGGCCGCCTCTATCGGATTCATCAGCCGCAGCTCCTCGCTTTCGCCGACCATGATCCGGTGCGAGAAGCCGAAGATGCCGGCATGCGAGACGTGCAGATAAGCGAGGATGCGAACCTGGCTCGGCTCGATCACGTGCTTGCGGAAGCCGGCGAAATTGCCGGGCCCGGCGCTGCCGGTATCGATGGCGGTGGTGACGCCGGAGAGGCGGCAGAATTCCTCGGCATCGATGCCGAGCGAGGTGCCGCCCCAATAGACATGAGTGTGGAGATCGATCAGCCCCGGCGTCACGATGTATTTCGAGACGTCGCGCACATCCGTGCCCGGATCCGCCTTGAGCCCGCTGCCGATCGCGGCGACCTTGCCGTCCGCAAAGGCGACATCCGTCGCGGCGTCGAGCTTCTGGGACGGGTCGATCACACGGCCGCCGCGCAGGATCAGGTCGAAAGGCATCATGGTCTCCGGATGTAGCGGTGAGGCCGCCGGCCCTCGGTGGGCGAAAGGAAGCCCAACTTCTAGCAATTTTTGCGCCGGAGTCCTTCGCAATCAGAGACGTGACCCATGACAAATCAGCAATCCCGGGCAGAGCGGCGCCCCGGCCTTCGGCGCAAGAGCTGCCCCGCCTGGGATGTTCGCCTATTTGGAGCGGACCGTGGCAAGGCGCATCAGCGCCATGCGGACACCGGTGCCATAGGCTGGATCAGCCTTCGTACAATTTGCGATGTGACGCTCCTGGATGTGGACGGCAGCACCGCCGACGGCGCGTGCCGTATTGTCGAACAGGACCTGCCGCTGCTCCGCATTCATCATGCGGAACAGGTTGCCTGGCTGTTGATAATGGTCATCGTCGACACGATGATCCCAGTGGGCGGCCGCGCCGTCGATCTCAAGCGGCGGCTCATTGAGATCGGGCTGATCGGCCCACTCGCCGTGGCTGTTCGGGAAATAGGTCGGCGTCCTCCCCAGATTGCCGTCCGTCCGCATCGCGCCGTCGCGATGGTAGCTGTGGTACGGACATTTCGGCGCATTGACCGGGATCAGGTGATGGTTGACGCCAAGGCGGTACCGTGCCGCGTCGCCATAGGAGAACAGCCGGGCCTGCAGCATCTTGTCGGGCGAGAAACCAATACCCGGCACGACATGGGCCGGCGAGAACGACGCCTGCTCGACCTCGGCGAAGACGTTTTCCGGATTGCGGTTCAATTCGAAATAGCCGACCTGGATCAGCGGAAAGTCCGCTTTCGGCCAGACCTTGGTCAGATCGAACGGGTTGAACGCAAACGCCTTGGCTTGTTGATCGGTCATGATCTGCACGAACATCGTCCAGCGCGGAAAATCGCCACGCTCGATGCTCCCGAACAGGTCGCGCTGATGCGACTCGCGATCCTTGCCGACGAGTGCTTCGGCCTCGGCGTCCGTCAGGTTCTCGACGCCTTGCTGCGTGTGGAAATGAAACTTCACCCAGGTCCGCTCATTGGCGGCATTGAGGAAGCTGTAGGTATGACTACCGAAGCCGTGCATGTGCCGATAGCTCTTCGGAATGCCGCGCTCGCTCATGACGATGGTGACCTGGTGCAGCGCCTCCGGCAGCAGCGTCCAGAAATCCCAATTGTTGTCGGCGCTGCGCATCCCGGTGCGCGGATCGCGCTTGATCGCGTGATTGAGATCCGGGAAGCGTAGGGGGTCGCGGAAGAAGAACACGGGGGTGTTGTTGCCCACCATGTCCCAATTGCCCTCCTCGGTATAGAATTTCAGCGCAAACCCGCGAATATCGCGCTCAGCGTCGGCCGCGCCGCGCTCACCGGCGACGGTCGAGAACCGCGCGAACATCGGCGTCTGCTTGCCGACGTCGGAGAAGATCTTCGCTTTGGTGTAGCGGGTAATGTCATGGGTCACCGTGAAAGTGCCGAAGGCGCCGGAACCCTTGGCGTGCATACGCCGCTCCGGGATCACTTCACGATCGAAATGAGCCAGCTTTTCGATCAGCCACACGTCCTGGAGAAGGGTAGGGCCGCGTCGCCCGGCCGTCATGATGTTGAGATTGTCGCTGACGGGCGCTCCGGTCGCGTGGGTGAGATAGTGTGACTTGTCACTCATGTGAAGATTCCTGATACGTGATTTTGAAGTGGAAGTCGGCAGGGCAGCATCGCGTGATGCCGCTCAGCCGTGCCAATGCGAACCACGGATGACGCTGCAGAAATTGCCGCGATGGAAATGCGGCTCCTTATCGGCGATGACGTCGGCCTTGACGTTGCCGAAGGTCGTGTCCGACTTGTGCTTGATGCCGTCGTAGAAGGCCTGGATGATGTCTTCCTTGAAGTGCGGCGTCCGGGGAAATGCCTGCACCACCGCCTCGCGCTCCTCGTCGGAGTAATCCTTGTAGGTGAGCCCGAGAACGTCCATCTCGACGCCGGCGGTCACCAGAGCGACGACGGGATGCATGTGCTGCGGCACGCCCGGCGTGGTGTGCAATGCGATCGCGGTCCAGACAGTGTAGGCGTCGGCTTCGGAGATGCCATGGCCGCGCAGGAAGTCGCGGGCGGCGTGCGCGCCGTCGACTTCGAACCGTTCGTGCGTGCTGCCGTGGCCCGGCATCAGGCCGAGGTCGTGAAACATGGCGCCGGCATAGAGCAGCTCGCGGTCGAACTTCAGTTCCCGGCGGATGCCGGCCAGCGCGCCAAAATGATAGACGCGGCTGGAATGGCTGAAGAGCAGGTCCGTTTCGGTATCGCGGATATAGTCGGTGATGGCGCGGGCCAGTTTGCTGTCGGGAATCGCGGCGGCCTTGTTGATCTCTGGCATGATGGGCTCCTGAAAATCTCTGGTGGCCAGCAAGGTAGATTCAGGGTACTTTGTCCTCAATTGAGGTAATACGTCTAAAACGGACAAACACCGGCCGAGGCGGACATGGGCGCGAAACCAAAATCGAGGACCGTTGTGATCATTGCGCTGCCGGGCGTGCAGCTTCTCGACGTCGCCGGCCCGCTCGACGTCTTCGCCGAGGCAAACGTGCAGGCCGGTCGCGAGGCCTATGTGCTTTTCGTGGCGGCAGCGGAGCCGGGCCCGATCCGTAGTTCGTCAGGCGTGCGGTTGATGCCCGACCGGATCATCGACCGCGGCTTCCAGGAGAACATCGACACATTGCTGATCGCCGGATGCCCGAATGCTGCCGACGTGCCGGCAGATGGCGTCGTGACCGATTGGCTCCGCCGGCGAGCGGCGAGGATCCGCCGCTACGGATCGGTGTGTAGCGGTGCGTTCTTCCTGGCGGCAGCGGGTCTTCTGGATGGCCGACGGATCACGACGCATTGGGCCGTTGCGGACCGGCTGGCCCAGAAGTTCCCGTCGGTCAGCGTGGACAAGGACGCGATCTACGTGACAGACGGCAAGCTGCGCACGGCTGCCGGTGTGACCGCCGGGCTCGATCTCGCACTTGCTCTCATCGAGGAAGACCTCGGACGTGAAACCGCGATGAAGGTCGCGAGTCAGCTCGTCATGTTCTTCAAGCGCCCGGGCGGACAGATGCAGTTCAGCCGGAAAGGCGAGAGCGTTCCCGCCGGCCGCGCCGCGCTGCAGGAGCTGCAGCGCTGGGTGGCCGCCAATCCCGGCCTCGACCACAGCGTCGCGAGCCTCGCGAAGCGCATGGACATCAGCGCGCGTCACTTCGCGCGGCTATTCCGCGCCGAAGTTGGCATCACGCCTGCGACCTGGGTTGAGGAGGCCCGCGTCAATGCGGCGAGGCGCCTGCTGGAACTCGGAAACGAGCCGCCCAAACAAGTGGCCCTGCATTGCGGATTCGCCGACGCGGACACGCTGCGCCGTGCCTTCGTCCGCCACGTCGGCGTGACGCCAGCCGAGTATCGCAAGCGCTTTGCACGGATCTCGGCATCAGCGATCTAGGAAGAAATGGAGAATGGCGATCCCGGCATGACTCGAACATGCGACCTACGGTTTAGGAAACCGCCGCTCTATCCGGCTGAGCTACGGGACCGCGGAACCCACCAGCGAGGCGGGTTGCCTGGAGGTACACATATCAAAGCGAGGGACGGATCGGAAGCCCTCGCCTCGATCAATGCGCACCTCGCCTGATAGTCCTACGCCCTGATGTTGTTGTCCTTCACCACCTTGCCCCAATAGGCGACCTGCTTGTCGAAGAAGGTCTTGAAGGCCGCGCCGTCCTGGAGCAGGAGCGTCATGTGCTGCGTCTCCTTGAGCTGGGCGGCGGTTGCGGGCTCGCTCAGGATCTCCTTGGAGGCAGTCGCCATGGCCGCGACCACATCCGGAGGCGTGCCGGCGGGCGCGAAGATGCCCCACCAGGCTAACGTCTCGAAATCCGGGAAGCCGGCCTCGATCGCGGTCTGCGTCTCCGGCAGCGCCGGCAGCCGCTCGCGGCCGAGCTGCAGGATCGGCCGCAGCATGTTGGTGCCGAGCTGGGCTGCGACCAGCGCCGCCGATCCCGCGATGAGATCGACATGGCCGCCGAGCACGTCGTTCATCGCCGGGCCGCCGCCGCGATAGGGCACGTGCATGATCTCGACGCCCGCCTTGCTGCCGAGCACGGTCATGGCGAGATGGCCCAGCGTGCCGATGCCGACGGAAGCGTATTTCACTGCGCCGGGCGTCGCCTTGCACGCCGCGACCACGTCCGCGAAGCTCTTGTAGGGGCGGCCGGCGCCGGCGGCGATCACGTAAGGCGCGGTGCCGATCAGCAGGACCGGCATCAGCTCGCGCTCGACGTCGACCGGCGGCTTGTCGAGGATGGACGGGATCACCGCATGGGAGTCGAACGTCACCAGGAAGGTCGAGCCGTCCGCCGGGCTCTTGGCGACCTGCGCCGCACCGAGCGCCCCGGCCGCGCCCGACTTGTTCTCGACCACGACGATGCGATTGAGTTTTGTCTGGAGGCTGGCCTGCAACAGGCGCGCCATCGCATCGGTCGAGCCGCCCGGCGGAAACGGCACGACGAGTGTAATCTTGCTCGCCTGCGCCATCGCCGGCGTCAGCGCGAGAATGGCCGGTGCGGCCAGCAGCGTGCGTCGTGTGATCGTCATGGTCCCCTCCCTTGTGTGATGCGCCCGGCTTTTTGCTCTTGGCGCTTCAGGTCGTGCCGAAGCCTGACCCTGCTTTCTTGTATTCTGGCCGAGGCGGACTGAAGATGTCCAGCACGCGAGCGCCATCTGGCCCGGCACGCATGGTGTGCGGCACGTTGCCCGGCGTTCGCCAGAAATCGCCCTTCTTCACCGCGATTTCCTCGTCGCCCTGAACGCGGATGGCGGAGCCGTCGAGCAGCACGCCCCATTGCTCCTCGGGATGATGGTGCAGCGTGCCCTGTGCGTGAGGGGCCAGCGTCACCACCGACAGCATCGCCTGCTCGCCGGAGAAGATGCGCGTGGTCACCCCCGCCGCGAGTTCGCGGAACAGGCCGTCGTCAGGATTGTCGATGTTGTGGAATTCTTCCTTCTGGCTCACGTCATTTTTCCCTCTACATTCTTATTTTGCCGCAGACTGGCTCACGGCAGCCAGAAGCCGGTCCTTGAACTCACCCTTCAGGGTAACATACACGCTCGACCATGTCCGGCTTTTGTACTGGCAGCTGCCTCGTGGGCAATATCCTTTGTCGTGATAGTCTCCATTGAGAACGCCGAGGAGGGTCATGCGATTGTCCCGCTGGCGAAACAGGGCGCTGCCGGACGCCCCAACCTCAAACTGGCAGTTCGTTTCAAAGATCGACCAGTCCCTGACGTCGCGCACCTGGCACTCCTGCATCGTCTTGTTGAACGACCCGTATTTGTCCGTCTTTCCAGCGGCCAGGATATCGTAACCGACGACCGCCAGAACACGCTCCAGCTCGGCCAGAATCTCCGTCCGCTCGTAGATCTCGTAAGCCTTCACGTCGGCGGGAAATGCGAGCTTTGCGACGGCCCAATCGCTGACACTCGCTCTCGGCGCACTATCATCGCAGGTACCCATCCATAGGGTCGCCGACAAGGGAATGGTCCGCTTCTCCGTCCCCCGATAATATTCGAATAGACACTTGTCAGGCGGCGTATGGAGTTTGCAGAGATCCCGGAACGCGTGAGCCGCCGTCGTGATCACGTCGCGCGCTCCGGTCACCTGCGCGCTGCTGTCTCCACCAGGGCATCGCAAGACCCCACTCGCCGCAAAGCGGTCTCTGACCGCGTCCGGGGAGAGACCGCTCGCCTTTGCGTACGCCTCTTCCGTCATTCGCCGGTCTGTATCGGGCGCAGCAACCATGACTATCAGCCGCGCCAGATCATCGTTGATGGCCCTGTGCATCTCCCACGAACTGGCCTCGTTGTTTCCGAAGACCAACCAGAAGAAGAAAGCCAGGCAGGACGACCGCGTAATTCCTCATCATCTAAAGTAGCCTCAGCATCGAAAAGCATGAGAGAACTTTGGCGAAACAGAGATCGCGAAATCACGAAAATAGCAATGGCCGACTTCGACTTACAGGCGAGCCAGCCATTGCTTTGAATTAGGCGACGGGCTGATCAGGATTTGCCGTAAGCGCCCTGGTAACGCCCCTCGCGGATGGCCTTCAGGGTCTCCTCCTCGCGCGCGACCTGGACGCGGACCGCCTCCAACAGCGCGGCGGCGCCCGCGGCGGGAAACGACACCACGCCGTCCTCGTCGCCGACGACGATGTCGCCGGGCGAGATCACGCTGCCGCCGATCGTCACGGGCACGTTGATCTCACCGGGACCGTTCTTGTAGGGGCCGCGGTGGATCACGGCGCGGGCGTAGCAGGGGAAGTCGTCGGCGGCGAACGCCGCGACATCGCGGATGGCGCCGTCGATGACGTAGCCTTCGGCTTTGCGCCATTGCGCGATGTTCTTCATGATCTCGCCGACCAGCGCACGGGTCTCGTCGCCGCCGCCGTCGACCACGATGACATCACCGGGACCAACCAGTTCGAGCGCGCGATGAATGGCGAGATTGTCGCCGGGACGGGTGCGCACGGTGAAGGCCGTCCCCACCAGCGCGCCGCCGCGATGATAGGGCTTCAATCCAACCGCGCCGGGCAGGCGGGCGAGATTGTCCGAGATGACCGAGGTCGGCGCACCGCGAAAGCCCGCGATGATGTCGTCCGGCGGCTTCGGCACGCTGTTGGCTGCGATGGTGATCGTCATGTCAAAGAATCCTTTCGTGACTTTTCTTATTCGGCGTGCGCCCGCGCCTTCGACGGCAAAATCCGGAAGGCGCGCCCCTGCTTCGTCCACGCCGCGCGCTCGTCGCGCAACAGGGTGCGGCGGACCTTACCGGAATCATCGCGCGGCGGGGCGCCGACGATCTCGAAACTCTCGGGGTGCTTATAGCGGCTGAGCCTGTCCTTCAAGAACTCCGCCATGCCGTCAGCGATGACCTGGCCGTCCGCATCCGGCTCCGGCTCGATGATGGCGTGCACGCGCTGGCCCAATTCCGGATCGGGCAATCCCACCACGACGCAGGAGCGCACGCCCGGAGCCTCGGACACCGCGGCTTCGACTTCGGCCGGATAGATGTTGGCGCCGCCACGCAGCACCATGTCGGCGAGGCGGTCACCGAGATAGAGATAGCCTTCGGCATCGAGCCGACCGATATCACCGAGCGATTCCCAGCCATCGGCGCGACGCTTCGGCTCGGCGCCGAGATAGTGGTAGGTTGCGTCCTTGCCGTCATTGTTGCGGAAGTAGATCTCGCCGGTCTCTCCCGGCGCGACGTCGTTGCCGTCCTCGCCGATGATGCGAAGCTTCGCCATGTCGCCGATCTTGCCGACCGAGCCCTTATGCGTCAGCCATTCCGTGCCTGAGATGATGCACGCGCCCTGGCGCTCGGTGCCGCCATAGAGCTCCCAGATCCGCTCAGGCCCGAGCCAGGCGATCCAGTTCTCCTTCAGCCAGGGCGGCATCGGAGCGGCCATGTGGAAGACAGTCTGAAGGCTCGACAGATCATAGGCGTTGCGCACGCTCTCGGGCAGCGCCCAGATCCGGTGCATCATCGTGGGCACGAAATTGACCCATTGCACGCGCTCGCGCTCGATCTGCCGCAGCGTCTCCTCGGCGTCGAACTTGGTGAGGCCGGTGAGCTGGCCGCCGACGAACAGCGCGTAATGCGACACGATGAACGGCGCGTTATGGTAGAGCGGACCGGGATTGAGCAGCGAGACGCCGACGGGAATGTTGAGCGGCGGCACGGCCGCCGTATCGGTCACCGCCGGATGATGGTCGAGGATCACCTTGGGCCGGCCGGTCGAGCCGCCCGAGGTCATGGCCTTCCAGTAGCGCGCCACCGGCGGATCGAGCGGCTCATCCGAGAAACCTTCCGGCACGAAATCGGCGGGCAAGCGGTTCGGCGCGTTCCAGTCGGCCTCGCCGCCGACCACCAGCGCAGGCTTGAGGATGTCGAGCACGGCGGCGGCTTCGCCGCGCGGCAGCCGCCATGACAGCGAGGTCGGCGTCGCCCCGCACTTCCACACCGCAAAGGACGTCTCGAAGAACGCGTTGCCGTTGGGCAATCCGATCGCGACGAAGTCGCCGGGCTTGACGCCCTTGGCCATGAACGCCCGCGCGCGCCGGTTGGCGCCACGTTCGAGCTCGTCCCATGTCAGCGCGTCCTGCCCGTGACGGACGGCGATCGTGCCATGTGGTTTGCGTTCAGCGTACCAGCGCGGCACGTCGGACAGGGGCAGCAGCATCAGGCGTTTCCACTTCGTCTTCTTGGCGCCGCCTCATGATGAGGCGTTCGCGGTGCGAAGTGTAACAGCCGGAGCCGAGCCTTCAAGAGATTGCATTCAAGAGATTGCCTCAAGAGACTGCCTCCAAGGCACGCGCATCAGCGCTCCGCGCCGCAGCCCGGGCTGTCGAACAGCGCGGCTAACCCGCACGCCGAGGTCAACATCTTGTCGCCGTCATGGCCGACGCCAGCGACGTCCCGGACCCTGTGATGGGGCGTGCCGTGGTTGCGCTTGGCCATCGCGTCCGCATAAGCGTGGCCGCGGGCGTAACGCGTGGCGCCTTGCGCCTCCGCCATGCAGCTCTTGTCGAGCGCGGGATGCTTCGGATTGGTGTCGAGGGTGCCGAGCAGATAGACCACCTCACGCTCGACATAGCGCTGCTCGAGCGTATCAGGCGCGACGTTGGCGACATAGCGGGGTCGTTCGTCCATGCCGTATTTCCAATTGTTATAACCCGGACAGGATTTGGCGATCGCGGGCAGCGGACGCGCGGCAGTGAAATAGGCGTAGGACGAAGGATTGGCGACGACGTAACGGACATCGATGTGTTGGCGCGACAGCGCCATCTCGCCCTTGCCGGCGATGGCGTAGCGCTGCGCGACCTGGCCGCCGCCGGAATGACCGGCCACCACGACCTGCTTCAGGTTCGGGAAGATGCGCCGGTCGGAGAGCTTGGCCAGGATCGCATCGAGCGCCTCGAATGAGGAGACCGGATTGGGCCCGAGCGCGGCCTCGCCACCCTCCCAGCCCTCCAGCGACCAGCGCAGCATATCGGCCGGCAGCTTGTGCGCCTCGATGTCGATCTCTGCCAAGAATTGCGGCACGATCATGAGTGCACGCTTGCCGTCGTCGCCCGCGGCCACCTGCGCGGTGTGGGCCGAGAGATAATATTCGTCGGCATTGCGCAGCCGTCCGTGCAGCACGATGATCGCACGCGAGATCGACGGCAGCGGCAGCGACCAGTCGCTGGAAAGATACAACGGCAGAATGCCCTGGCCGCCGACGGAGAGCCGCGTATCGGCAATCGCCCTCACCGGCTTGTGGTTGGGTGCAGCTTCGTCCGCCGCGAAGGCATCGCCGCACATCAGCATCAGCGCGATTGCGACGAGGCCGGCCAGCGCACGCATGAGAGACATTCCCCTTCGAATTCAAATCGATAAAGTCTAAGCGCATCACCCGCCGCGCGGCTGTGACTCCGGTGCCACGTCAAGCAAAAAATGTCAGCAGCCCAGCCATGAAATTCCCGAGTTCCATAGGTGACAAGCCGGCGATAAAGAGGCAAAAATCTACCTGACTCGGGGCGGGTTGAGTCTGGTAAGGAATGCTCTCGTAAATGTCGGTTGTGGTTGCATCGCGTCGTGCGGCGCCATTTCTCGTTGCTGCAGCAGGATTTTTTCTGCTGACCTTGCCGCATGCCCAGGCGCAATGGTGGAAGCGCGCACCTGTCGACTTCGAGTCCTGCGCCGACGCCGCCGAGAAATCGCCGACCAAGGCCGAGAAGACCGCCGCGCTTGCCGATTGCAATGCCAAGTTCGCCGGGCGGCGCAAACCGGGCGGCGGCTATTCCTATTATGATTTCCTCCAGGATCGCAGCTTCGACATCGCCGGGCCGAACCCGACGCCGGAGGAGCAGAAGAAGATCGACGAAGCCTACACTGCCTACCTCGCCAGAGAGCGCCGCAACAACGAAGCCGCGCAAGCGACCGCGCGCCAGCAGCGCGAGCGGCAGGAACAACAGGCACAGCAACTCCAGCAGCTCCAGCAGGTCGCGCTACGGACCGACGTCGCACGCGTGCCACTCCCGGTCGAGCGGCCGAAGGTGCAGCAGACCGTCGGCCAGCGGAAAGGCGCGCCCTGCACCAAGGGCGCCTTCTCCTGCGAATGGCCGCGCCTGTCGGAAAGCCTGAACGATCTGAAGAAGCTGTTCAGCCCGACGCCGAACAAGCCAGCGAAGAAGGGCTGAGCTTCGCCACTCCGCGCTGATCGCGAAGCGAACGAACCCGCAATCTCGCGCAACAAGCTCCGCTGTCGCCCCGGCCTTCGGCGGACGACGGAAAAGTGGGGCTTCAGTTCGTCCGCTTCTTCTTGCTGGGCTTCGGCTTGATCACCGGCGCAGTCGTTGGCGCCGTCGGCGTCGCGCCCAACTGCGACCGGCTTTCCTGCAGCCGCCTGTCGTAGCCGGGAGAGTTCATCACCGTCGGCGGCCTGGCGTAGGCGAGCGTCGATGCGGCGCAGAGAGCGGCGAGCGAAAGACCGATCATCAGGCTACGCTTCATCGCGCTTCTCCATCGAAAGTGCTAGCCGCGAATTTGCTGCGGCGTCAAACCGGGCGGACCCATGCCCGCGACCTCGGCTTCCTTGATCAGCGCAACAATGCGGCGCATCAGCGGCACATCAACATTGTTTTGCTCGGCCAGCGCGATGACCGCGCCCTGGAGATAGTCGATCTCGGTCTTGCGGCCCTGCTTGAGATCCTGCCACATCGAGGAGCGTGCCTCCGGATCGATCTTCATGGTGCGTCCCAGGATCGCATTGAAGATCGTGTCCGGCAACCGCAGCAGGGCCGGCGTCCAGCCCATCGGAATCGGCGTCGCCGAGACCGGGGTGATGCCAGCGGCCTTCAGCGCCGCCAGCCCCTCCGCCATCTGGTCGGCGAACAGCCTTCGCCAGTGGCGGCTTGCCAGCTGCGCGGCAAGCGGCATGTCGGACAGCGCGCTGAGTGCGTTGTTCAGATTGATGATCAGCTTGCCCCATTGCACGCCGGCGATGTCGCGGCTCGCGCGCACCGCAAGACCCGGCACCGACAGCGCGAGTGCCGTGTTCGCCTCGTCCGCACCGACGTGGATGTCGCCGGAGGTCGAGCGGTGGAAGCGACCCTCGCCCATCGAGATCACGTTGAAGGGCACCATGCCGGCGAGCACGCGGCGGCCATCGAGGCGCTCGCGCAGCACCGCGACATTGCCGATGCCGTTTTGCAGCGACACGATGACGGCATCCCGCGGCGCATGCTGCGCGATCTGGTTCGCAACATCTCCGGTATCGGCACTCTTCACCGTCACCAGCACGATGCCCGCGCTGTGGAAGATCGAAGCATCCTCCGACAATGCGAGCTGGCCCGCGCCGAGCCTCGTCTCCGAGCCGTTGAAATCGGTCAGCCGCAAGCCGAACCGCTCGATCTCGGTCTTCACCCGAGGGCGCACCAGCAACGCGACACGACGGCCGGAAGCCGCCAGCATGCCGCCGACGAAACAGCCGATGGCGCCGGCGCCGGCCACCACGATCGGTCGATCCGTAAACACTGACATTGCTCCCTGAACGTTCCGTCATCGATAGCAGAGGCCGCTCCGGCTGCCCACCGGTTGCGGTGCATCCGCCTTGTAACCGTCATGAGAGCCCCATATGTTTTCGCCCCGGGGGGCAGTCAGCGGCGAGCGCTCGCCGAACGACGCGCCAAAGGAGAGCACCATGGGTCTACTCGACGTCCTCAACGGCATGCAGAACGGTCCCCGCGGCCCGAGCGCGCCCAGCTCCGAGAAATCCTCCGAGGGCATGTCGCCGATGACCATGGCACTGCTCGGCCTGCTGGCCTGGAAGGCGTTCAAGCATCTGACGGCAGGCCAGCCCGGCGCGGCGCAGGCGCCGCAGCAGCGCTCGCCGCTGCCGCCTCCGACGCCGGTGAATACGGGCGGAGGCGCTCTGCCAGGCGGCAGTGGCGGCCTCAGCGATTTGCTCAAGGGCGGCCTTGGCGGCCTGCTCGCGGGCGGTGCGGCCGGCACCGTGCTCAGCGGCGGGCTCGGCGATCTCCTCAAGCAGCTCCAGCAGGGCGGCCAGGGCGAGGTTGCGAATTCCTGGGTCGGCAGGGGCGAGAACAAGCCGATCGAGCCGGGCGATCTCGCCAGCGCCCTCGGCGCCGACCAGATCGAGAGCCTGTCCGCGCAGAGCGGCTTGTCGCGCGACGAGCTGCTGTCCGGCCTCAGCCAGTATCTGCCGCAGGTGGTCGACCATCTGACGCCGGACGGGCGGCTGCCGACCGAGAACGAGCTCTCGGATCGCATTTGAGTCGCGTCAAAGGGAGGGGAGCACTGTCATGAGCATGGGCGGCCTGTTGTGGATCATCCTCGTCGGCTTCGTCGCCGGCCTCATCGCGCGCTGGCTCGCGCCGGCGCCGAACAATCCGAGCGGCTTCATCCTCACCACCATCCTCGGCATCGCCGGCGCGTTTCTGGCGACCTTCGTCGGCCAGTCCATCGGACATTACAGCCCCGACCAAGGCGCCGGCTTCATCACCGCCACCATCGGTGCGGTGGTGGTGCTGTTCATCTGGCATCGCCTGGTGGCGAGCGGGGTGATCAAGGGGTAGTGCCTTTTCGCGAAGGCAGTACGGCTCCGCCTCATCGTCATGCCCGGGCTTGACCCGGGCATCCACGTCTTTCTGTCGGCGCGACAACACGTGGATGGCCGGGTCAAGCCCGGCCATGACGTGGAGGGAGCGCGACACCAATCACGTAATCAAATGCATCCCCGCATCCATGCGCACGACCTCGCCGGTCATGTTGCTGGAGGCCGGCATCGCCAGGAAGCAGACGAGCTGGGCGATGTCTTCCGCAGATGATGCGACCTTGAGCGGCACCTTCGCCACCACGCTGTCGCGCACCTGCTTGGCGCCGGCCTCGCCGCGGCCCTTGGTGAACCAGGGCGTATCGATGTAGCCGGGGCACACCGTGTTGACGCGGATCAACGGCGCCAGCGCGCGCGACAGCGACAAGGTCATGGTGTTGAGCGCGCCCTTGCTCGCGGCGTAGGCGATCGACGAGCCGACGCCGCTGATGCCGGCGACCGAGGACACGTTGACGACCGCAGAGGGCCGCTCCGAAGCTTTCGCGCCGGCTTCGAGCAAGCTGCGCGCCGCGCGCACCATCTGGAACGGGCCGATGGTGTTGACGCCATAGACCCGCTGGAAATCCTCCGCCGACAATCCGTCGAGATCGGCGTGAGCGACATGCTTCGTCGTGCCGGCATTGTTGACGAGGATGTCGAGCCGGCCCCAGCCGCTCGCTGCCGCGACGATCTTGCGGCAATCCTCATCCTTCGAGACGTCACCCTGCGCGACCAGGACTTCCGCGGCGCCGGCCTTGCGGCAGAGTTCTGCCGTGGCCTCGGCTTCCTTCTGGCTCGACGAATAGTTGATGACGAGCCGGGCCCCGCTTCGCGCGAGAATTTCCGCCGTTGCAGCACCGAGGCCAGACGCCGACCCCGTCACGATTGCGCACAGACTGTCCTTGGCCATCCCGATTCCTTCCCCTGTCTCTGATCTCGGCGTCCTGTTTAGCGAGTTTGCCGCGCACTGCAAATCGAGCAAACTCCGCTAAGCGGAATTAGCTGATCCCCCCATGCCCGCGCCGCAGGTTGACCTGCGATCAACGCTTGTCAGGGCCATGGCTTTTTCCGATCATCGGGCGCAAGAAGAGCTTGCGCGCCGGCTCACGGAGCGGGGTGCGCCAATGGCAAAACACGGGGAACGCTGTGGCGGAGAGTGACAATATCGTCGTCGAGACCGCGGAGAAGATCTTCGCCGATCTCGCCGATCCGCAGACCATCAACAACGACAGGAAGGATTCGTGGCAAGAGCCGCTGTGGCAAGCGCTGAGCGAAGCCGGCCTGACGCTGTCCTGGGTGCCTGACGATCTCGGCGGCTCCGGCGCCAGCCTCGCCGACGGTTTTGCCCTTCTGAACGCTGCGGGCCGCTTTGCAGTTGCGGTCCCCCTGGCCGAAACCATGCTGGCGGGCTGGCTGCTCGCGCAGGCGAAGATCACATCGCCCGACGGCGAGATGACCGTGTTGCCGGCCTCGCCGCGGGATCGCATCACGCTCGACGCCGATGGCGCGCTCTCTGGCCGTGCGCGCGGCGTGCCCTTTGCCAAGGCGGCGAAGCATTTTGCGGTGCTCGCGCACGGCAAGGACGGCGTCTCCATCGCGCTGGTCGATGCGAGCAAGGGCCGGATCGAAGCTGGGCTCAATGTCGGCTACGACCACAGCGACACCGTTACGCTCGACAAGGTGCAGCCCGTGGCGATCAAGCCGGCAGCGAAGGGCTTCGACCAGACCAATTTGATGCTGATGGGCGGCGTCGCCCGCAGCCTCCAGATCGCGGGCGCGCTGGAATCCATGCTCGACATCTCCGTGCGCTATTCCAACGAACGCGTCGCTTTCGAGAAGAAGATCTCGAAATTCCAGGCGGTCCAGCACAATCTTGCGCGCCTCGCCGGCGAATCCGCCGCAGCGTTGGCGGCGGCAACGTCCGCAGCCGATGCGATTGCGAGCGCCAAATCGTTCAACGACGAGGTCTATCTCGAAGCCGCCTCCGCGAAGATCCGCTGCGCCGAAGCCGCGGAGAAAGGCGGCGCCATCGCGCACCAGGTCCATGGCGCGATCGGGTTCACCATGGAGCATATCCTGCACCGCTATTCGCTGCGGGCGCTGGCCTGGCGCGACGATTTCGGCTCGGAAAGCCATTGGGCGGTCGAGCTCGGCAAGCTCGTCGCAAACCGCGGTGCCGATGAATTGTGGCCCCTCGTGGCGTCGCGCTGATCAAGGGACGAGACAACAATGACCGCTGCCCTCCGTTTCGATCCGATCCGCCTGCCCGAGAAGTGCGAGCGGCTGCGCAAGGAAGTGCGCGCCTTCCTCGCCGAGGAGATCGCCGCCGGCACTTTCGATCCGCACAAGCCCAACCGCGAAGACACCGACGCGCCGGAATTTTCCCGCCGGGTCGGCGCCAAGGGCTGGCTCGGCATGACCTGGCCGAAGAAATATGGCGGCCAGGAACGCTCGTTCCTCGAGCGCTATGTGGTGACCGAGGAGATGCGCGTCGCCAACGCGCCGACGCGGCGCTTCTTCGTCGCCGACCGCCAGAGCGGGCCGGTGCTGCTGAAATACGCGCCTGAAAACATCAAGATGGACATCCTGCCGCGCATCTGCCGCGGTGAGATCTGCTTCGCCATCGGCATGAGCGAGCCGAACTCCGGCTCGGACCTGTTCGCCGCGAAGACGCGCGCGACCAAGACTGACGGCGGCTATCTCATCAACGGCACCAAAATCTGGACCTCGTCGGCGCATATCGCCGACTACATGATCGCGATCTTCCGGACCTCGCCGCCGACCAAGGAAAACCGCCGGCACGGCCTGACGCAATTTTTGGTCAAGATGAAGCAGCCGGGCATCCAGGTGAACCCGATCGGCCAGATCACCGGCCAGTACGAGTTCAACGAGGTCGTGTTCACCGACTTCTTCGTGCCCGACGACCACGTGCTCGGCGAGGTCGACGGCGCCTGGAAGCAGGCCACGAGCGAGCTCGCCTATGAGCGCTCGGGCCCAGAGCGCTTCCTCGAGACCTATTACGTGCTCACCGAACTCGTGCGTGCCGTCGGCCCCAATCCGGACACGCGCAGCGCCGAAGGCATCGGCCGCCTCGTCGCGCAGCTCCACACCATGCGGCGCATGTCCGTCTCGGTCGCCGGCATGCTGGAGGCCGGCAAGGAGCCGGTGGTGGAGGCCTCCATCGTCAAGGACATCGGCACGGTGTGGGAGCAACAGTTGCCGCATCGCGTGCGCGATCTCGCTGCCTTCGTCGAGGAGACCGCGACCAACCGCGAGACCTTGGAGCGGCAACTCGACTTCGCCATCAAGACCGCGCCGAAACTCACCATCCAGGGCGGCACCACCGAAGTGCTGCGCGGCATCATCGCCCGCGGACTTGGTTTGCGCTAGTCGCGCGGACCTGGCTTGCGCTAATCAATTGAGGATCATCATGAGCACCTACAAAGATATCGGCGTCGAGAAGGTCGGGCATGTCGGCACCATCGAGATCCGCCGTCCGCCGCTCAACTTCTTCGACATCTCGCTGATCAACCAGATCGCGGATGCGCTCGACGAGTTCGACCGCGACATCGAGATCCGGGCCTCCGTCCTGTCGGCACAGGGCAAGGCATTCTGCGCCGGCGCCAATTTCGGCGATCCTGCACGGCAGGAGCAGGAGGCGCGCGAGGCCGAGAAGAAGGGCGACCCGGCCGACAGTCTCGGCCCGATCAACCATCTCTACATCCAGGCCGTGCGCATCTTCCGCGCCAAGAAGCCGATCGTCGCCGCCGTGCAGGGCGCGGCCATCGGCGGCGGATTGGGTCTTGCGGTGTCCGCCGATTTCCGCGTCACCTGCCCCGAGGCGCGCTTTTCCGCGAATTTCACCAAGCTCGGCTTCCATCCCGGCTTCGGCCTGACCGTGACGCTGCCCGAATTGATCGGCAAGAACAACGCCGAGCTGATGTTCTACACCAGCCGCCGCGTCACCGGCGAGGAAGCCTACAAATGGGGCCTCGCCAATGAGCTGGTGCCGCAGGACCAGGTCAAGGCGGCCGCGATGAAGCTCGCCGGCGAGATCGCCGAGTGCTCGCCGCTCGGCCTGCTCTCGACCCGCGCCACGATGCGCGCCGGCCTCGCCGACCGCGTCATGGCCGCGACCAATCACGAGCTCGCCGAGCAGACCCGCCTGCGCGCGACGGAAGATTTCAAGGAAGGCGTCAAGGCTACGGAAGAACGGCGCGTCGCGAATTTTAGGGGACGGTAAGGCCGGGCTATCCGAACCGTTCATCCTCAGGCGCGAGCTGCACGGTGCACAGCACCGTGCGGGGAGCCTCGAAGGATGAACGGCCCCGCCGGCGGCCGTCGCCCTTCGAGGCTCGCCGAAGAGGCGAGCACCTCCACCGACAACCGCCCCGAGGTTGCGCAGGGGTGACGGATAGCGAAGATCAACTGACGCGAAACGTCACCCCGCCCAGCAGGAATTCATTCCCTGCGACCGCGTGCCCTTTCGCCCGCGCGGCATGCAGCACGCGTGCGGCATCGCTCACCCGAAACTCCAGCGCGCTCATGATCTCGCTCGCACCGCTCACGAAGCGGAAGGTGGCATTCGGCAGCTTCAGTTCGGCGTCGCGCGCCGCAACACCCAGGATCTTGCCCCAGTGCTCCGCAAGTCCTTGCGGATCCGGACTCTGCATCTCCACCGCCGTCAGCGCCTGAGTCACGTCCTTGCGGATGTGTTTTTGCCAATCCGGTCCCGCCGGCGGATAGGCGCCGAGAATGTCGTCGCTGCCATCGGTGTGATTGAACTCGATGAAGGCGGCGCGGCAGTCGCGAGGGTGGAGCTGCACGCCGTGATAGGGCGCGTGGTCGATGACGTTAGCGGTGCGCACGCCGAGCTCATTGGCGTTGCGACCGCGCTCGTCCGGATCGTTGCAGCAGAAGATCGCCATATAGCCACCGCGGCCGCCGGTCTTCTCGATGAAGCGGCCGGCGGTGGTGCCGTCCTTGAAGGGCGCGACGACCTCCAGCAGGATCGTGTCGACCGGGAGCAGCGCGTTCTCCAGGCCGTATTTAGCGACATTGCCGTCGCGATAGCAGACGGAGAGGCCCATGATCTCCGCGATGTCGGAGATGACGGGCTCGAGCTGCGGCGCCACCAGGCAGATCTGCCGCAGGCGCATGTAGGGTGCCATCGTCATGCGCCCTTGAAGGTCGGCTTGCGCTTCTCGACGAAGGCTTTCGCAGCTTCCTTGTGGTCCTCGGTGTCGCCGCAGCGGGTGTGATGGATCGCCTCGCCGTCGAAGCAATCCTCCAGCGCCAGATGCTCGGCATTGTTGATGTTGCGCTTGATGAAGCCGAGCGCGATCGACGGGCCCTGCGCCAGCGAAAGCGCGAGCTCGTGGGCGGCGGCGTCGATCTCGGCGTCGGGCACGACCTTGGTCACCATGCCGATCGCGTGCGCTTCCTTGGCCGTGAGCACCGGCGACATCAAATAGAGTTCGCGCGCCCGCGCGCTGCCGAGCAGCTGCGTCAGGAAATAGGTGCCGCCGTAATCGCCCGAGAAGCCGACCTTGGCGAAGGCCGTCGTGATCTTGCAGGATTCGCTGGCGATGCGCAGATCGCAGGACAGCGCCATCGACAGGCCGGCGCCAGCCGCGGCGCCATCGAGCTGCGCCACCACGGGTTTCGGCATCTGGTGCAGGATGCGCGAGACCTCCATGCCGCGGCGCAGATTGGCGAGCTTCTGCTCGAACGGCAGCGGCGCGCGCCCCTCCGCCATCGACTTGACATCACCGCCGACGCAGAAGGAGCCGCCGGCGCCCTTGAACAGCACCGCACGCACCTCCGGATCGTCAGCCGCGCGTCGCGCCGCCTCGACCAGCCCGCGCACCATGTCCGGGTTGAGCGCGTTCTTGCGCTCGGGCCGGTTCATCGTGATGGTGAGCAGCCCGCCTTCGAGCTTTTGCAGGACCATGTCGTTCATGGGGCGTCTCCCTTGTTGTTTTCGTCATTCCGGGGCGCGACGAAGTCGCGAGCCCGGAATCCATGTCTCAACCGTCATTGCCGCCCGATGGATCCCGGGTTCGCGC
This sequence comes from Bradyrhizobium daqingense, assembly GCF_021044685.1. NCBI lineage: Bacteria > Pseudomonadati > Pseudomonadota > Alphaproteobacteria > Hyphomicrobiales > Nitrobacteraceae > Bradyrhizobium > Bradyrhizobium daqingense. The sequence goes on along the minus strand of NZ_CP088014.1, from coordinate 1,419,829 downwards.
TCACGCGCGCCCCGGGATGACGCTTCGCGTCATTTCTTCACCAGCTGGCAGCGCGACTGCTCCAGCGGCTGGAACGCTTCGCTGCCGGGCACGGTGGCGATCAGCTTGTAAGCGTCCCAGCGGCCCTTGGATTCCGACGGCTTCTTCACCTCGAACAGATACATGTCGTGGATCATGCGGCCGTCATCGCGGATCTTGCCGCCCTTGGCGAAGAAGTCGTTGATCGGCGTCTCCTTCATGACCTTGATCACGGCCGCCGCATCCGTCGTGCCCGCCGCTTTCACGGCTTTCAGATAATGAGTGATGGAGGAATAGACGCCGGCCTGCGCCGAGGTCGGCGGGCGCTTCACGCGTTCCTGGAAGCGCTTGGAGAAGGCGCGCGTGTCGTCGTTCATGTCCCAGTAAAACGCTTCGGCCAGCAGCAGGCCCTGCGCGGTCTCCAAGCCGATCGAGTCGATGTCGGTGACGAAGGCAAGAAGCGGCGAGACTTTCTGGCCGCCCTTGGTGATGCCGAACTCGGCCGCCTGCTTGATGGCGTTGACGGTGTCGCCGCCGGCGTTGGCGAGCCCGATCACCTTGGCCTTGGAGGCCTGCGCCTGAAGCAGAAACGACGAGAAGTCAGACGTGTTGAGCGGATGGCGCACGCTGCCGAGCACCTTGCCGCCGGTCTTGGTCACGACGGCGCTGGTGTCCTTTTCCAGATCCTGCCCGAAGGCGTAATCGGCCGTGAGGAAGAACCAGGAATCGAGGCCCGACTTCACGGTTGCAAGGCCGGTCACGTTGGCCTGGCCGTAAGTATCGAAGACGTAGTGGATGGTGAAGGGGCCGCAGGCCTCGTTGGTGAGACGGATCGAGCCCGGACCGTTGAACATGATGATCTTGTTGCGCGCCTTGGCGATCTCGCCGGCGGCCAGCGCAGTCGCGGACGCCGCGACGTCGTAGATCATCTCGACACCCTGATTGTCGAGCATGTCGCGGGCGATGTTGGCGGAGAGATCGGCCTTGTTCTGGTGGTCGGCCGCCAGCACCTGGATCTTTCGGCCCAGAACCTCGCCGCCAAAATCCTCTACCGCCATCTTGGCCGCGGTCTCGCTGCCGGGGCCGGTGATGTCGGCATACAGGCTCGACATGTCGAGGATGCCGCCGATCTTCAGCGGCGGCTTGTCCTGGGCCTGCGCCGCACTCGCACTGAGGGCCAGCGACGCAGCAAAAATGCCCGACAAAATATGCTTCATTCGAAAAGATCTCCCTTTATCGCCTGTCTCTGATGGCGGCTTGGTTATTGCTCTTGCTGCAATCATGCCGCATGCGCAAGAGCGCAGCAAGCACGAGCTGCCGCGAGCGTACGATTGCCGCGCATGTTTTCCGCGAAACGGAATGGTGAGATGCGCAGAGGTCTACCCGCGCCGTCATTGCGAGGAGCTCTTGCGACGAAGCAAGCCAGACTCTTTCCGCGGAAAGATTCTGGATCGCTTCGCTGCGCTCGCAATGACGGTGTTTGACGAAGCCTCTTCGCGATCCACCACGCGTGAGTTATGGTTTGCACGTAACGCAACCTGTCCGGGTCACGTGACGCAGCTGCTTCATTTCATCGTCGCATTTCTTCTCGTGGCCGGACACGGTGCACTCGCCGCGCCGTGCCAGTTCGAGGCGCAAGGCGAGGCCCGCGTCGCCGCGATCGTCGATGGCCGCAGCGTCCGTCTCGATGACGGCCGCGAGATCCGCCTCGCCGGCATCGAGCCGACGGCGACGACGAAGCAGGCGCTGACATCGTTTCTCGTCGGTCGCGATGTCGTCCTCCGCAGCACGGACGACACGCCCGACCGTTATGGCCGCCAGGGCGCGCTGGTCTTCGTCGGTGAAAACGACACCTCCGTGCAGGCCTTGCTGCTCGCCCAAGGCAGCGCCCTCGTCTCCGCGGAGATCACCGACAAGGATTGCGCTGCCGCCCTGATGGCGTGGGAGGCGGAGGCGCGGCGCCAAAAATGGGCAGCTGGGCTGACCCGTCGGCCATAAAAAACGCGGAAAGTCCGGACGATATTTTGGCGGGGATCGGGCGCTTTATGGTGGTCGAGGGCAAAGTCCTGTCGGTCCGGCAAGCTGGGGCAACGACCTACCTCAACTTCGGACGGAACTGGACACGCGGCTTTGCGGCGACTATTTCAAGGCGCACGTTACCGGCGTTCGAGAGCGCCGGGATAGCCCTCAAGTCCTTGGAGAATAAGCGTATTCGAGTCCGGGGCTGGATCGAGGGGAATACGGGGCCGCGGATTGATGTGCGCCTCGTAGGACAGGTCGAGTTGCTGGGTGCAAGCGAGCCGACAGGGGTAAGGCCCTAAAACGGGCCAGGCACGGGTTAAGCGACGTGAATGGGGTGCTAGAACGGCACGAACGAGGTGATGGCCGCCGCCTGCGGGCTGCGCCGGCCGTGCTTTGCCTTGTCCTGGGCACGGCGCTGGCGGGCTGCGGTGACATGGGCCGGTTCCAGACGGCCGCAGCGCCGCCGGCCGTGGCGATGCCCAAGCCCAAGCCGGCCGTCGCGCAAACCCCGGCGACCGAGAAGGAGCATGAGCGCATCCTGGCGAGCTATGGCGGGACCTATGACGATCCCAAGCTCGAGGCGCTCGTCAGCAAGACCGTCGACCGGCTGGTCGCGGCCTCCGACCGGCCCGACCAGGGCTACAAGGTCACCATCCTCAATTCCGGCGCGGTGAACGCGTTCGCGCTGCCGAACGGCCAGCTCTATGTCACGCGCGGGCTGCTTGCGCTTGCGAGCGATACGTCGGAATTGTCCTCGGTGCTCAGCCACGAAATGGCGCATGTGCTGTCCAAGCACGCCGCGATGCGCGAGGACCAAGCCCGCCAGGCCGCGATCGTCACCCGCGTCGTCACCGACATGAGCAACGATCCCGATCTCACCGCGCTCGCGCTCGCCAAGACCAAGCTCACCATGGCGAGCTTCTCGCGCAAGCAGGAGATCGAGGCCGACGGCATCGGCGTCGGCATCTCGGCCAAGGCGCATTTCGATCCTTACGGCGCGGCGCGCTTTCTCTCGGCGATGGAGCGCAATGCCGAGCTCAAGGCCGGCAAGAGCTCGCTCGATCCGCGCGCGCAGGATTTCACCTCCTCGCATCCGGCAACTCCGGAGCGCGTGCAGAACGCGCAGGCCATCGCGCGGCAATATGCGGCTCCCGAAGGCGCCGAGCGCGACCGCGAGAGTTATCTCGCTGCGATCGACAACCTCGTCTATGGCGAGGACCCCAGCGAAGGCTTCGTGCGCGGCCGCAGATTCCTGCATCCCAAGCTCGGCTTCACCTTCCAGGCACCGGACAATTTCACGCTCGACAACACCGCGCAGGCCGTGATCGGCGTGCGCGAGGGCGGCTCGCAGGCGATGCGCTTCGACGTCGTGCGGGTGCCGGCCGAGCAGTCGCTCGGCGACTACCTGAATTCCGGCTGGATGGAAGGCGTCGAGAAGGCGTCGACCGAGGATATCACCGTCAACGGTTTTCCGGCCGCGTCCGCCACCGCCAAGGGCGACCAGTGGCAGTTCAAGGTCTATGCCCTACGCTTCGGCAGCGACGTCTACCGCTTCATCTTCGCGACACGGCAGAAATCGACCGAGAGCGAACGCAACGCGCGCGAGACCGTCAATTCATTTCGCCGCCTGACCCTCGAGGAAATCCAGGCCGCGCGCCCCTTGCGCATCAAGGTCATCACCGTGCAGCCCGGCGATACCGTGGAATCGCTCTCCCACCGCATGTCCGGCGTCGATCATCCCGCCGAACGCTTCCGCGTGCTGAACGGCCTCGATCGCACCGCGCAGGTGAAGGTGAGGGATCGCGTGAAGATCGTGGCGGATTGACGTGCGCTAAGCGCACGTCATCCCGGGGCGCGTTTAGCGCGAACCCGGGATCTCGCTCCGCAAGCTCGCCCGTCGTCCCGGCGAGGCTTGACTAACGCCCCGCATCCATGTCCCCCGCCTCGCGCTGGCCGCTGAGCCAGAGTGCGAGCAGGGTCCAGAACGCGCCCGATAGCAGATACGCGCCCGAGGCGATGACGCCGAGATTGGTGGCGAGCAGCAGCGCCACCAGCGGTGCGAAGCCGGCCCCGAACAGCCAGGCCATGTCGGAGGTCAGGGCTGAGGCCGTGTAACGATACGTCTGCCTGAAGTTCGAGGCGATCGCGCCGGAGGACTGGCCGAAGGACAGGCCGAGCAGGATGAAGCCGATCACCATGTAGATGGTCTCGCCGAACGCGCCGGCGTCGAGCAGCTGGGGGGCAAAGCCGCTGTAGATCGCGATCGCAATCGCCGATCCCATCAGCAGTGATTTGCGCCCCACGCGGTCGGCGATGATGCCGGAGAGCACGATCGCAACGACGCCGAACACGGCCGCGACGATCTCGATGACCAGGAAGCGTACCGGGCTTTCGCGGGTGAACAGGAACACCCAGGACAGCGGAAACACCGTGACCATGTGGAACAGCGCAAAGCTCGCCAGCGGCGCGAAGGCGCCGAGCATGATGTTCTGGCCTTCGCGCGCGACCGTCTCGGAGATGCGCGCGGGCTGCAATTCGCGGGTCTCGAACAGCGAGGCGTATTCTTCCGTGGTCACCATGCGCAGGCGCGCGAACAGCGCGACGACGTTGATGGCGAAGGCGACGAAGAACGGATAGCGCCAGCCCCAGTCGAAGAAATCTTCGGCAGAGAGGAGACCGGCAAAATAGGCGAACAGCGCGCTCGCCACGATCAACCCGAGCGGCGCCCCGAGCTGCGGCACCATCGCGTACCAGCCGCGCTGGGAGGGCGGCGCGTTCAGCGCGAGTAGCGAGGCCATGCCGTCCCAGGCGCCGCCCCAGGCCAGACCCTGCGCGATGCGCGCCAGCGCCAGCAGCCAGATCGCCGCGACGCCGATCTCGTGATAGCCGGGCAGGAACGCCAGCGCGACGGTGGCGGTGCCGAGCAGGAACAGCGCCGAGATCAGCTTGGCTGTCTTGCCGTAGGCACGGTCGACGGTCATGAAAATGACCGTGCCGATCGGCCGGGCCATAAAGGCCAGCGCGAAGATCATGAAGGAATAGAGGGTACCGGTCAGTTCGCTCGCGAACGGGAATACGAGGCGGGGGAATACGATCACCGAAGCGATCGCGAAGACGAAGAAGTCGAAGAATTCCGAGGTGCGGCCGATGATGACGCCGATGGCGATCTCGCCGGGACTGGCCTGGTCGTGGCCATGCTCTCCCGTGGGGAGATCTGTCATTGCGGGGGTCCGTGCCGTCGCCATTCGCGCGCCCTTAACGTCCTGAAAACCAAAGCCTGCCGCCCGGCAAGAGGCCCGGCAGCTGCCTCTGTCTGATCCAACATCCCGCACTGCAACATTGGACAAATTGTCCAATGTCCGGATTGTTGCGCCGCAGCTACCCGTTGGCCCCGCAAAGGAAACTCATTCTCATAAGGCTCGGCCGTGTCTCGTCTCAAGATCCTGGCGCTACTACCTCTGGCTGCTGCGCTGAGCGGCTGCGACTATGTCGTGCTGGCGCCGGCCGGCGATATCGCCGCGCAACAGCGCGACCTCGTCATCATCTCCACCGTCCTGATGCTCCTGATCGTCGTGCCCGTGATGGCGCTGACGGTGCTGTTCGCCTGGCGTTACCGCCAGTCCAACACCGAGGCCCGCTACGAGCCGGACTGGGATCACTCGACCAAGCTCGAGCTGGTGATCTGGTCGGCGCCGCTTCTGATCATCGTCTGCCTGGGCGCGCTGACCTGGATGGGCACACACCTGCTCGATCCCTACCGCAAGCTGGGCCGCATCCACGCCGAGCGCACCGTGGACCAGTCGAGGGCTCCGCTCGAGGTCGATGTCGTCGCGCTCGATTGGAAATGGCTCTTCATCTATCCGGACTACGGTATCGCCACCGTCAATGAGCTCGCAGCGCCGGTCGATCGCCCGATCACCTTCCGCATCACGGCGTCCTCGGTGATGAACTCGTTCTACATCCCCGCGCTCGCCGGCCAGATCTATGCGATGCCCGGCATGGAGACCAAGCTTCATGCCGTCGTCAACCACGCCGGCACCTACAAGGGCTTCTCGGCGAACTACAGCGGCGCCGGCTTCTCCGGCATGCACTTCAAGTTTAGGGGACTCGACGACAAGGGCTTTGACGCCTGGATCGCCAGCGCCAAGTCGGCCGGCGGCTCGCTCGGCCGCGCTGAATATCTCCAGCTCGAAAAGCCCAGCCAGAACGAGCCGGTGCGCCGCTGGGGCACGATCGATGCCGATCTCTACCGCCTGATTCTCAACATGTGCGTCGAGACCGGCAAGATGTGCCAGAGCGAGATGATGGCGATCGACGCCAAGGGCGGCGCCGGCCATCAGGGCCTGAACAACACGCTGCCGCTGGCCTACGACAAGTACGCCCGCCGCGGCACCGTGCTTGGACCGGAGCCGAGCTTCGTCGCCGGCGCCTGTACGCCGGATGCGCCGCAAGGCAGGACCACCGCCTCCATCGCGGCGCCGACCGACACCACGCCGCTGCTCGGCGCCGGCCTGAAGCGGCCGTCGTTCGCGCCGCTGAAGTCCTCGTCCTTCTTCCTCGGACAGCGTCCGAAATCAGACTCTTAACGAGATCCCGCATGTCCCCTGATCTTCTCAAGCTCATTTTCGGCCGGCTCGGCTTCGAATCGCTGCCGCTGCACGAGCCGATCGTCGTCGGCACCTTCGTGGTGGTCGCACTCGGCGGCGCCGCGCTGCTCGGCGGCCTCACCTATTTCCGCCTCTGGGGCTATCTCTGGCGCGAATGGTTCACCACGGTGGACCACAAGCGCATCGGCATCATGTACATGATCCTCGGCATCGTGATGCTGCTGCGCGGCTTTGCCGACGCGCTGATGATGCGTGGCCAGCAGATGCTCGCCTTTGGCGGCTCGGAAGGCTACCTCAACGCCCATCACTACGATCAGGTCTTCACCGCCCACGGCGTGATCATGATCTTCTTCGTGGCAATGCCGCTGGTCACGGGCCTGATGAACTATGTCGTGCCGCTGCAGATCGGCGCCCGCGACGTGTCCTTCCCGTTCCTGAACAATTTCAGCTTCTGGATGACGGTCGGCGGCGCGGTGCTGGTGATGGCTTCGCTCTTCATCGGCGAATTCGCCCGCACCGGCTGGCTGGCTTATCCGCCGCTGTCGAACATCGGCTACAGTCCCGACGTCGGCGTCGACTATTACATCTGGGCGCTTCAGATCGCCGGCGTCGGCACGACCTTATCCGGCATCAACCTGATCTGCACCATCGTCAAGCTGCGGTGCCCCGGCATGACCATGATGAAGATGCCGGTGTTCACCTGGACCTCGCTCTGCACCAACATCCTGATCGTCGCCTCGTTCCCGGTGCTGACCGTCGTGCTCGCGCTGCTGTCGCTCGACCGCTACGTCGGCACCAACTTCTTCACGAACGATTTCGGCGGCAGCCCGATGATGTACGTGAACCTGATCTGGATCTGGGGCCACCCCGAAGTCTACATCCTGGTTCTCCCCGCCTTCGGCATCTTCTCCGAGGTCACCTCGACCTTCTCGGGCAAGCGGCTGTTCGGCTACACCTCGATGGTCTACGCCACGGTGGTCATCACCATCCTGTCGTACCTGGTCTGGCTGCACCACTTCTTCACGATGGGCTCGGGTGCCAGCGTCAACTCGTTCTTCGGCATCACCACGATGATCATCTCGATCCCGACGGGCGCGAAGATGTTCAACTGGCTGTTCACGATGTATCGCGGCCGCATCCGCTACGAACTGCCGATGATGTGGACCATCGCCTTCATGCTGACCTTCGTGATCGGCGGCATGACCGGCGTGCTGCTCGCGGTGCCGCCGGCCGATTTCGTGCTGCACAACAGCCTGTTCCTGATCGCGCACTTCCACAACGTGATCATTGGCGGCGTGGTGTTCGGCGCGTTCGCCGGCATCAATTACTGGTTCCCGAAGGCGTTCGGCTTCAAGCTCGATCCGTTCTGGGGCAAGATGTCGTTCTGGTTCTGGGTCACCGGCTTCTACCTGGCCTTCATGCCGCTCTACGTGCTCGGCCTGATGGGCGTCACCCGCCGCCTGCGCGTGTTCGACGATCCGTCCTTGCAGATCTGGTTCGTCATCGCCGCGATCGGTGCCGTCTTCGTCTTCATCGGCATCCTCTCGATGCTGATGCAGTTCGCGGTCAGCCTGCTCAAGCGCGAGCAGCTCAAGGACGTCACCGGCGATCCCTGGGATGGGCGCACGCTGGAATGGGCGACCTCCTCGCCGCCGCCGGACTACAACTTCGCCTTCACCCCCGTCGTTCACGACAATGACGCGTGGTGGGACATGAAGCGCCGGGGCTACCAGCGTCCGCTCACCGGGTTCAAGCCGATCCACATGCCCAGCAGCACCGGCACCGGAATCATCCTCGCCGGCCTTGCCACCGTGATGGGCTTCGGATTGATCTGGTACATCTGGTGGCTGGCGGCTGTGAGCTTCATCGCGATGCTCGTGGTCGGCATCGGTCACACCTTCAACTATCACCGCGACTTCGATGTTCCGGCTGAAGACGTCATCCGGACCGAGGACGCGCGCACCAAGCTGCTCGCCGGAGCCAAGTAAATGACTGTCGCTGTTCATCCCTCGCAGACCGGCGAGCCGGTCTTCTACGTCGCCGACGAGCACCCGCATCCGGAAGGCTGGAGCACCTCGCTCGGCTTCTGGATCTACCTGATGAGCGATTGTCTCATCTTCGCGATCCTGTTCGCCACCTATGGCGTGCTCGGCGGCAACTACGCCGCCGGCCCCGCGCCGAAGGATCTGTTCGACCTCAACTTGGTCGCGCTGAACACGTCGATGCTGCTGCTGTCGTCGATTACCTACGGCTTCGCCATGCTGACCATGCAGCAGAACAAGGTCGCGCAGACGCAGATGTGGCTGGCGATCACCGGCCTGTTCGGCCTCGCCTTCATCGGCATCGAGCTCACCGAGTTCGCCCACATGATCCATGAGGGTGCCACGCCCCAGCGCAGCGCCTTCCTGTCGGCGTTCTTCGCGCTGGTCGGCACCCACGGCCTGCACGTCTCCTGCGGCCTGATCTGGCTGGTGACCCTGATGGTGCAGGTCCGGAAGTTCGGCCTGATCGAGGCCAACCGCCGCCGCCTGATGTGCCTGTCGATGTTCTGGCACTTCCTCGACGTGGTCTGGATCGGCGTCTTCACCTTCGTCTATCTCCTGGGAGTTCTGCGATGAACACCGATACACACGCTGCCCATGCCGACGACCATCACCACGGCGACGGCCATGCCCACGGCACATTCTCGACCTATATGCTCGGCTTCGTGCTCTCGGTCGTGCTCACCGCGATCCCGTTCTGGCTGGTGATGAGCGGTGTGCTGCCGAGCAAGCAGATCACCGCGCTGGTCATCATGGCCTTCGCGGTCGTGCAGATCGTGGTGCACATGATATACTTCCTGCACATGAACACGACGTCCGAGAACGGCTGGAGCATGATGGCGCTGATCTTCACCGTCGTCATGGTGGTGATTGCGCTGTCCGGTTCGCTGTGGGTGATGCACCACCTCAACAGCAACATGATGCCCATGCACCAGATGAGCGGAATGAAGTGAGTGAAATCAGGGCTGTGACGGGCAGGGACGAAGGGACGCGGGGCAGAGCCGCGCGGACGCCGCCCTTGTGGCTGACGGCCCTGTCGCTCGCGGCCTTTGTCGCTTTGATCGCGCTCGGCGTCTGGCAGATCGAGCGCCGCGCCTGGAAGCTGGCGCTGATCGACCGCGTCGAGCAGCGCGTTCATGCCCCTGCGGCGCCGATCCCCTCGCCGGCTTCATGGCCTGCGGTCTCCGCCGCGAACGACGAATACAGGCATGTCAACGTCGCCGGCCGCTTCCTGCATGACCGCGAGACGCTGGTTCAGGCCGTCACCGAGGAGGGCCCCGGCTATTGGGTGCTGACGCCGCTTCAGCGCGACGACGGCACGCAGGTTCTGGTCAACCGCGGCTTCGTGCCGTCCGAGCGGCGCGACGCATCGACGCGCAGGGACGGCAATCTGGAAGGCCAGGTCGAGATCACCGGCCTTCTTCGCATCACCGAGCCGAAGGGCGGATTCCTCCGGAACAACGTGCCGCAGCACAACCGCTGGTACTCGCGCGACGTCGCGGCGATCGCGGCGGCGCGCGGCCTCCACGAGGTCGCGCCGTTCTTCGTGGATGCCGAGGCCGGATCACAAATTGCGGGCGGTCCGATCGGCGGATTGACCGTGATCCGCTTTCCCAATAACCACCTGATCTACGCGCTGACGTGGTTTGCCCTGGCTTTCATGCTGGCCGGTCGGCTTTTCGTCACATTCGGCGGCGGGCTGTTCCGTCGCAGGCGCGTCGTCCAAGCCCCGGATGGCGACCCCGATGCCGCTCGCCGCAGGACGGGATCAGATGCTGGAACGATCGTCGAGCAGAACTGACGGGGGGAAGACGCTTCCCCGAACGCTTGCGCGTGACGCGTTCGCCGTCGCCCGGCAGCCGCAGGCGGACGCGCGCGGCGAGCTGATTGGTGCAGCTCCCACCGACGACGAGACCAACCGCAAGAACATGGCGCTGCTGATCCAGCTGCGTTGGATCGCGGTGGTCGGCCAGATCGTCACCATCGGTGCCGTGCATTTCGGGCTCGACATACCCCTGCCACTGGAACGGATGGGCGTGGTGATTGGCGCGCTGGTGCTGCTCAACGTCTCCAGCCTGGTCTGGGTGCGCCATCGCGCAGCGATCACCAACAACGAGCTCCTGGTCGCCTTGATGCTGGACGTCGCCGCGCTGACCGCGCAGCTTTACCTCTCTGGGGGCGCCACCAATCCTTTCACCTCGCTATTCCTGCTCCAGGTGACGCTCGGGGCGGTTCTGCTCGACGCCCGCTCGACCTGGTCGCTCGTGGCGCTGACCTGCGCGAGCTTCGTCTGGCTGACGCTCGCCTACCGTCCGCTCGATCTGCCGCCGAACCCGTTCAGCGAAACCTATACGCTCACCGTCATCGGCATGCTCGTGGGCTTCGTCCTCAATGCCGTGCTGCTGGTGGTGTTCGTGACCCGCATCAACAGGAATCTGCGCCAGCGCGATGCGCACCTGGCGGCGCTGCGCCAGCATGCGGCCGAGCAGGATTACATCGTGCGCATGGGTCTGCTCGCCTCCGGCGCGGCGCATGAGCTTGGCACGCCGCTCGCCTCGCTCTCGGTGATCCTCAGCGACTGGCGCCGCATGCCGGATCTTGCCGCCAATCAGGAGCTCGCCGAAGACCTCGCGGAAATGGAAACTTCCCTCCAGCGCTGCAAGTCGATCGTCACGGGGATCCTGGTGTCGGCGGGTGAAGCGCGCGGAGAAGGCTCCTCGCCGACGACGGTGACGGCGTTCGTCACCGCGCTGGTGGAAGAATGGCGCGACGCGCGCTCGGCGCGCACGCTCTACTTCGTCAACACTTTCGGCGAGGACGTCGCGATCGCTTCCGATGTCGCGCTGAAGCAGGTGATCTTCAACGTGCTCGACAACGCCTATGAGGTCTCGCGCGACTGGGTCGAACTCGTCGCCGAACGCGAGGCCGACAATCTCGTGCTGTCGATCAGCGACCGCGGCCCCGGCTTTGCGCCGGAGATGCTGGCTCAGCTCGGAAAGCCCTATCAGTCGAGCAAGGGCCGCGCCGGCGGCGGGCTGGGCCTGTTCCTAGTGGTTAACGTCGTGCGCAAGCTGGGCGGCACCGTCAGCGCCGAGAACCACAGAAAGCGTGGCGCCACCGTGCGCCTCACGCTACCGCTGGCAACGCTCGCGATCGGAGGGAATTTTGACGCCTGACCGCTCGCTCATCGTCGTCGAGGACGATTCGGGCTTCGCCCGCACGCTGAAGCGCTCGTTCGAGCGCCGCGGCTACGAGGTCGTGCTGGCCGCCTCGATCGATGAGGTGCGCAAGGTGCTCGAAGAGCGCTCCTTCGGCCACGCCGTGGTCGACCTCAAGCTCGGCGGTGCCTCCGGGCTCGCCTGCGTCGAGCTGTTGCATACGCATGACCCCGACATGCTGATCGTGGTGCTGACGGGCTTTGCCAGCATCTCCACCGCCGTCGAAGCCATCAAGCTCGGCGCCTGCCACTATCTGGCCAAGCCGTCGAACACCGACGACATCGAAGCCGCCTTCCACAGGGCCGAAGGCAACGCCGAGGTCGCGCTCGACGCGCGCCCGACCTCGATCAAGACGCTGGAATGGGAGCGCATCCACCAGACCCTGATCGAGACGGATTTCAATATCTCGGAAGCCGCACGGCGGCTGGGGATGCACCGGCGCACGCTGGCACGAAAGCTCGAGAAGCGGCCGGTGAAGTAGGCCGTCTTCACCAGGTGGATGCGCCGCCGGCAATCCGGCGGCCGGCCATGCGAATGCGGAAACGCAATCCGCCACGCGCGATCCCGAAGGATTCGAATTGCGGCCTACGCTTCCGCGCTCGCTGACCGAGCGTCGGCAGCCGACATCGCCAACATGACGACGATCGGCAATGACTCCGCTATTGCGCCGCCATGTTCCCGGCGGCGTCGCGGTCGTTCTTCGGGTTGTAGCCGGAATCGTGGAGATTCTGCAGGTACATGGCGTGATCGCTACTGGTCGGTCCGCCCGTCCATCCGATTGGAGACGGAGATGCGGGAGTAGCCGCGGTTGGGTTCAGTGCGTGGCGATGATGGTGATGCGCCGCCGAGGCGGCAGAAGCCGAGAGAGTCACGATCGCGAGAGCGACGAGCAGTTTTCCTGTCATGGGTAGCTCCTCCTAGGTTTTGCCCCCACTAGGTTTAGCCCCTGTAGCGTTACAGGCCATAGCACAACCTAAGCGATCACCGTAATCACAGCTTCTTGCGTCACCACAAAGTGAAATGCTGCTCGACTTCAGCGATCAGCGGAGTTGGCCCGCAGGCGAGCTATGGCATTTCGATGTCTGGTGCGATGGGCGTCAGCACGAATGCGAACTGGGTGAGAGCAGCCCTTCTGCTTTTCCGACGGAGACGAAGGAGGTAGTAGGCTCCGCTTTCGCCGACCTTGCGAAACGGCGTCCATCGAACAAAAAGCCCGGCCGAACGGCCGGGCTTTTGATCTCTTGCAATCGACCGAGACGCTTACGCGGCCTCGTCGGCGACGGTGGTGTCGTCGCCATCGTTATCGTCGGCATCGCCCTCGGCATCCGCATCGGCTTCGCCCTCGGTGGCTTCCGCCTTGGCGTTGCGGCGCGGGCTCTTGGCGAGCTGGGCCTCGATCTCCTTGACCGCTTCGGTCTCGGTCGAGTGCTGCACCACCGCGATCTCGCGGGAGAGACGATCGAGCGCCGCTTCATAGAGCTGGCGTTCGCTGTAGGACTGCTCCGGCTGCGACTCCGAGCGGTAGAGGTCGCGCACGACTTCCGCAATCGCGACGATGTCGCCCGAATTGATCTTCGCTTCGTATTCCTGGGCGCGGCGCGACCACATGGTGCGCTTGACGCGGGCGCGGCCCTTGAGCGTCTCAAGCGCCTTCTTGACCAGGGCCGGATCGGACAGCTTGCGCATGCCGACATTGGCGACCTTGGCGGTCGGAACGCGCAGCGTCATCTTGTCCTTGATGAAGTTGATGACGAACAGCTCGAGCTTGGCACCGGCGATCTCCTGCTCTTCGATGGCCAGGATCTGGCCGACACCGTGAGCGGGATAGACGACGAATTCGTTGGCCTTGAAGCCCTGACGCTGGGTCACGACCTTCTTTTCCTCGACCTTCGGCGCAGCAGCGGGCTTGGCGGCCGGCTTGGCAGCGACGGGAGCCTTGGCAGGCGCAGCAGCAACGGGAGCCTTCGGCGCGGCGGGCTTGGCAGCATGAGCCTTCGCAGGCGCGGCCTTGGCAGCAGCAGGCTTGGCAACGGTCGCTTTCGCGGCCGGTTTGGCAGACTTGTTAGGCATTGCGCTTCTTTTGTTCTTCGAGGACTTTGCAGCCGGCGCCTTCGTCGCGGTCCGACCCTTGGATGCGCTACGGCTGGCCGCGGCGACTTTTTTGGCCTCCTTATGGGAAGCCTTCGCTGAAGTACTCTTTTTACGCGTTTTCTGTGACACAGCCTGCGCGCGGAAACTGCCACGCCCCTGTTCGACATTTGGTTTCACGGGAACCCAGAGGGGCCAAACGGGGCTGACGGGGTTCGGCTTAATGTGCCCAATATAGCACATTTCCCGCAAAAATCAATGATTTAGGGGTCTTGAGGGCTGGTTTTCGGCGAAACCGCCGCTATTAGGGTTAAGTTTGGGCCCGTATCAGTCTCCGGAGCCGGGGTTCGGAGAAAAATATTTCTCGAACTTGCCATCCATGCCGTCGAATTCCTTGGCGTCGGCAGGTGATTCTTTCTTCTGGGTGATGTTCGGCCAGCTCTTGGCGTATTCGGCGTTGACCCCGAGCCACTTCTCCAGGCCCGGTTCCGTGTCCGGCTTGATGGCGTCGGCGGGGCATTCCGGCTCGCACACGCCGCAATCGATGCACTCGTCGGGGTGGATGACGAGCATGTTGTCACCCTCGTAGAAGCAGTCGACCGGGCAGACCTCGACGCAGTCGGTGTACTTGCACTTGATGCAGTTTTCAGTGACGACGTAAGTCATCCAACGCTCCGAAAAGCTCTTTTAAAAGTCGCGGCTTGCGTAGCGCGGATGGCCCGGCGCTGCAAGGTCGGCAAGGCCCGATCATGACACTTGTGCGCGTTTGAGCGGCCAAGAAATGAATGCAACGCGCAATTAATTGCGGTTTGCATCCCCGAGCTCTTCATAGAGCACGCGCGCCGAGGCGGCATCGCCGCGGCGTTCGATGAAGGCGGTGACCTTCAAGACGCGCACGGTGCGATCGAGCGCAACGGTGAGGACGTCGCCAAGCTTGATCGCATGTCCCGGCGAGGTCTCGCGCACGCCGTTGACGCGGACATGACCGGTGACGACGAGCTCGGCCGCCGAGGTGCGCGCCTTCACCAGCCGCGCGTGCCACAGCCATTTGTCGATGCGCTGCCGCTCGGTCGTGGCCTTATTCCTTTTGACGCGTCTTCTTCATGCGAACCGCTCCGCACTTCGCTTGAAAACGCTATGCTACTCCTTGCGCCCCGAGAGCTGCTCCTTCAGCGCGGCAAGCTTGGCGAAAGGGGAGTTCGGATCGGCGGGACGATCGCGCTCGCGCGGGTTCGCGCTCGAGGCGTAGGGACGCAGCGAGGGCCCGGACTCGCGATCGCGGCGATCGCGGCCCTTGTCGCGGTCGCGGCCACCGCGGTGCTCGCGACCCTTGTCGCGATCGCCGCCAAACTTGCCCTTGTTGTCGCGGTTGCGATCGCGATCCTTGTTGTCGCGATCCTTGCCCTCGAAACGGCGATTCCTGTCGTCGCGGCCTTCGGGACGCGGCGCGCCCTCTCCACCACCTTCGCGGCCTTTACGGAAATCTTTGCGATGACCGCCATGACGATGGCGCTCCCCGCGCTTTTCGCCATCGGCGGCTTCGCCGGGCGCGGCGCTCGCCGCAGCGGCAGCTTCTGCTCCGGCCTGCGGGCGCTGATTTTGATGACGCTGGTGGCGATGGCGCTCGTGGCGCGGCTTGCGGTCCTCGTGACGGCCGCCGGGGCGCCAGACTTCGACCAGCTCGGGCTCTGCCGGCGTTGCCGCAGCCTCCGTCGCCACAGCTTCCGGTGCGGCCGCGTCGGGCGATGCAGCTGCTTCGATCGCGGCTGTTTCAGCAGCAGCGGCTTCGAGGCTGGCAGGCTCGGCCGACGCAGCAGCCTCTTCGGCAGGCGGCGCGATGCCGGGGGCATCCTCGGGCGTGACGGGCGCCTCGGACGACGCTTCCACCGCTGGCTCGGCGGGCGCGGCTTCGTCCTGCGGCTCCATGCCGGGCGCGTCTTCGACGGTGACGGCTTCCGCGGCCGCCTCGGTGGACGGCTCCTCCGGCAGGCCGGCAACGGCCTCTGCCGCGGTCTCGGTCGACGTCTCCGCGCTGCCTTCAACCGGCGGCGTCTCTGCCGCGATCGTCTCAGTCACGACTTGCTCAGTCACGACCTGCTCGGCCACGACGGGCTTCGGCGGCAGCGGCGGACGCTTCTCCATGCGATAGCCGAGCGCGCGCAAGACGGAGGCGAAGTCTTCGCCGGCAGAACCGGTGAGCGAGGTCATCGCCTGGGTCACCACGAAGCTGCGGCCGTCGAATGCGCCGGCGGGCTTTTCGCCGGGCGAGTTCTCGCGCCAGGCCAGCGCCGGGCGGATCAGATCGGCCAGGCGCTCCAGAATGTCGACGCGCACGGCGCGTTCGCCGGCCTGCTTGTAGCCGAGCACGCGATAGGCATCGCGCGGCAGCGCCTTGTCGACCGGGAACGAGGTGCGGCCCGACGAGGCCAGATGCTGCGCGCCCGACAGCGAGGACAGATCGACATTGTCCTGCTTCAGCGCCCACAAGAGCGCGGCCAGCGCACGCGCGGCGGGCTTGAGCAGGCCGGGGAAATAGATGTGATAGGCGCCGAAGCGCACGCCGTATTTGCGCAATACCGCGCGCGAAGGCTGGTCGAGATCCTTCAGCTCGTTGGCGATCTTCGGGCGCTCGAGCACGCCGAGCGCCTCGACCAGCTGATAGGCGATGCCGCGGGCGATGCCGGTGACATCCTCGGCCTTCGACAGCTCGAACATCGGCCCGAGCAGCTTCTCGATATGCGTCTTGAGCCAGAGCTCGAGCCGCGCCTGCACTTTGTCGCGCGGGGCTCCGGTCAGCCGCTCGTCGGAGATGATGCGGATGCGCGGATGCAGCGCCTCCTCCGCGGCAGACAGCCGCGCCACGGCATCGCCGGTCCAGCGGATGATGCCTTCCGAGGTCAGCACGAACTGCTCGTCCGGCGCATTGCCGAGCTTCTCGGCGCGCGCATTGATCTCGCCGGCGAGCACCGCTTGCGCTGCAGCCTGCAAGGCCTTCGCATCCGAGCCGGCCTCCGCCGTGTCAGGTGCAAAGGTGAAGCCGTCGAGGCGGCCGATGACATGGCCTTCGACGATGACTTCGCCGGTCTTGCCGATTTCAGTATTCAAGCTCGTGTTCTCCCGCAGGCGGCGCATCAATACACTGGTCCGGCGATCAACGAAACGCTCAGTCAAGCGTTCATGGAGCGCATCCGATAATTTATTTTCGACCTCCCGCGCGATCCCCTGCCAGCGTTCGGGGCCTTTCAGCCAGTCCGGGCGGTTGGCGACGAAGGTCCAGGTGCGGATCTGCGCGATCCGGGCCGACAGCGTGTCGATGTCGCCGTCGATGCGGTCGGCCTGGGTGATCTGGGCCTCGAACCAGGAATCGGGGATGCATCCCTTCCGCATCAGGAAGCCGTAGAGCGTCGTCACCAGCTCGGCATGGGCGGCCGGCGACAGCTTCCGGTAATCCGGGATCTGGCAGGCGTCCCACAGCCGTTCCACCGCCTCTTTGCCATGCGCGACATCGCGCACCTCGCCGTCGCGGGCGGCGTGGTCGAGCACGCGCATGTCCTCGGCGATGGGCGCGCGCGTCAGCGCCTCATGGCCGGGGGCGAGGTTCAGCGAGACCTGGAGCGCGCCGAGCGAGGAGAAATCCAGCTTCGCGTTGCGCCATTGCAAAACCTTCACGGGATCGAAGGTGTGGTTCTGCAGCGCGTTGACGAGCTCGGGCTCGAACGGCGCGCAGCGGCCGGTGGTGCCGAAGGTGCCGTTGCGCGTGGCGCGGCCGGCGCGGCCGGCGATCTGCGCGAATTCGGACGGCGTGAGGCGGCGGAACTGATAGCCGTCGAACTTGCGGTCGGAGGCGAAGGCGACGTGATCGACGTCGAGATTGAGGCCCATGCCGACGGCATCGGTGGCGACGAGATAATCGACGTCGCCGTTCTGGAACATCGCGACCTGCGCATTGCGTGTGCGAGGGCTGAGCGAGCCCAGCACCACGGCAGCGCCGCCGTGCTGGCGGCGGATCAGCTCGGCGATGGCGTAGACCTCGTCGGCGGAGAACGCGACGATGGCGGTGCGGCGCGGCTGGCGCGTGATCTTGCGGTCGCCGGCAAATTCCAGCTGCGACAGGCGCGGCCGCGTGATCATGGACACGCCCGGCAACAGGCGCTCGATGATCGGGCGCATCGTGGCGGCGCCAAGCAGCAGCGTCTCGTCGCGGCCGCGGCGATTGAGGATGCGGTCGGTGAAGACATGACCGCGTTCGAGATCAGAGGCGATCTGCACCTCGTCGACGGCGAGGAAGGAGACGTCGAGGTCGCGCGGCATCGCCTCGACGGTCGAGACCCAATAGCGCGGATTTCTCGGCTTGATCTTCTCCTCGCCGGTGACGAGCGCGACGCTCTCTGGCCCCGCGCGATCGGCGATCTTGTTGTAGACCTCGCGCGCGAGCAGGCGCAGCGGCAGGCCGATCACGCCGGAGGGATGCGCGAGCATCCGCTCGATGGCGAGATGGGTCTTGCCGGTGTTGGTCGGCCCGAGCACCGCAGTGACGCCGGCGCCAGGCACTCGATCGTGAAGGGCGCGCTCGGAAGCGAAGGGGGAGGGAGAGAAAGCCATGTCTGTGGGATTAGGTAGTGGCGATTTGGGCGAATGTCAGTGCTGTTTTGGGGCGGGGGGGGGCTGGGCTGTTTCCACACACCGTGCTGTCATCGCCCGGCTTGACCGGGCGATCCAGTACGCCGGGACGGATGTGGTCGAGCCGAGAAGCCGCGGCGTACTGGATGCCCCGGTCAAGCCGGGGCATGACGGCGGAGAAGGTGCCACCCCTCCCCAAACCTCCCGCAACTGTCTCACTTTGCGACGCTTTTCCCGTTCGGCTTAAGCTTCGGAACGACTCCGGAACGAATCGCGGCCGAATCGCTGACTCCCCTCGGAGTCCCGTTCCGTTCACGCAACATGTCGCGGGACTCGTCTTGGTTGCGCACTAGATGGAGGTTTGGGCCGCCGTACAAGCGCCTCGATCCGTTAAAGCTGGGGACGGCGCGGAGTCGAATCAGAATCGGGGAGGAGTCAAATGGATTCCTAGCCGGCCGCTTGCTCAGCCGTCATGCCGGCCATGACGGAAAGCCGACAACACGTGCGAAAACAACCCCATGCACAGTAGGGAACCCATTGATTTTGCTTGATGTCTTTTACCCTCACCGAGGGACCCTCCGGGGAGGGTAGGATCACTGCGTCTTGGCGACGCGCGGGGGCTGGGGGGAGGTGACGAAGCTGGTGGCTTCCAGCATGGCCGGGCCGAGCGGGGTCGGCACTTTCAGCCAAAACGGGACCAGGATGCGCGTGCCGGCGATCGGCGCGAAGGCGATCTCCATGTTGCGCTGGGCGGCGAGGTATTTGATGACGGGGCGATCGGGGATGTAGCCGGCGACCGGCACGAAATAGATCGAGCACACCACGACCGGGCCCTTATAGCCCTTCTCCGCCTTCACGCTCTCCATGCGCTTGAAATCGAGCTTGAGCTCGTAGCGCATGCGGCCGTCGAACACGGGCGCGGAGTTGTGGCAGGCGTCGGGCGAGACAGGATCGCCGGTGCCGGGCACGCGCAGCAGCGAGGCCGTCATGGGGTCCCAGACGCCGCGGCGATGCGCATCGGTGACGACGATGCGATCGGGATCGACCGGCGGCTCGGGAAGGATCGCGAATTCCTTCACATTGCCCTTGTCGAGGGTGATGCGGATCTCTTCGGTCTTCTTCTGCGTGGTGGTGGAGGCCTGATAGCCGGTCGCCACCAGCGCGCCGTTGACGACGCGCCCCTGGCTCGCGCCGGTGCCGGACCCGCCCGTGAAGGATTTCAGCAGCCCCGACGTGCCGCCGGAGGCCGCAGCCGCGAACACGTCGTCCTGGATGTCGATATTCCAGGCGCCCTTGCCGACGGGAATGCCGGCAAGCGAAGCCTCATATTGCGCTTCGAGCTTGCCCTGCGCCGCCGCCGGCGCCGCGCCCCACGCCAAGGCGAGGCCGCACAGGCCCGCGAGGGCCAGCTGGCCGGCCGAGCGCCGGGGCGAGGAAGGGAAAAGGATGGGCACAAAACTTTCCAATCGGGGCGCCAATGGCCGTTACTTAAGCCGAATCCAGCGGCAGGCAATGCGTCCGGGCCCTCGGGCGCGGAACTCCACCGGATTCTTCCGGTGCGATTGCGCCCTTTATGTGATGGTAAGGCGTTCCGATCATTGCCGTTTTGGTGATCGGAGAGGTATCCCTCTCTGCCCCTATTCCACTGTCATGCCCCGCGCAGGCGGGGCATCCAGTACGCCGCGGCCGCTCTGGTCGACCACAGCCGTCTCGTCGTACTGGATCGCGCGCCTGCGCGGGCGATGACAGCCGAGGCAGAAGCGCGAAACCCGCGTCCCAGCCGCCCCAAATCCTTGACTACCCGCCCCTTCCCCCCTATACGTCCGCCCGCTCCCTGCAAGGACAGAGAATTTGCCCCCGTGGCGCCCCGAATGGCGGCCGCAACCCGTTGGGGGTTCAGGATAAGGATATTGCCATGTCTCGCCGCTGCGAACTGACGGCCAAGGGCCCCCTCGTCGGCCACAAGGTCAGCCACTCCAACATCAAGACCAAGCGCCGCTTCCTGCCGAACCTCGTCAACGTGACGTTCCAGTCGGAAGCCCTGGAGCGCAACGTGCGCCTGCGCGTCTCCACCAACGCGGTGAAGAGCGTCGACCACAATGGCGGCCTGGATGCCTACCTGCTCAAGGCCAACGCCGACGCCCTGTCGCCGCGCGCCCTCGAGCTGAAGCGCGCCATCCAGAAGAAGGTCGGCCCGACCACCGCGCCGGAGAAGAAGGCGAGCTAAAGATTTGAAGAATTGGGCAGGGCTAAGTTGCGTCGCGTGGCGTAGGCTTAGCCAGTAGAGTTCGAGTAGCGGCCGGATCGGAAGATCCGGCCGTTTTTCTTTGTGGGGCGCACCAGTACATCGACGAAAGCACTTGCCCGCAAGGGTAGCACCGAGCATCCTGCGGTTGAGCACGTCTCAGATTGGGGCGGGGGATGGACGTCGCCACTGAATTTAAGTCGAAGATTCTTAGCAGGATCAGAGAACCCGACGAGTATCGAATTTACCGAGCAGGTCTCGAATGGGATCTGACCGACCCAATCGTTATTGATCGAGCCGAAGACTTTAAGTCAACGCCGAGGTGGAGCGATCGTCTCACTCCCTACCATCACCAAGTTACAAACCTCGTTACATTCTGTCGTCGTCTTCCAGTGACCCTGCTCGCGGACGATGTTGGCCTTGGAAAGACGATCAGCGCTGGCCTAATCATCAGCGAACTTGTCGTTCGATCTCCGTCGGAAAGCGTAGCAAGGAGACGTGGGCCGAAATTGATCGTTAGTCTTTTTCTTCGGGGGGCATATGGATTTGAACATTTCGCTATTGTCTGCGGCAGGCGGGATTAGCTTGATTGCTGCCGTTCTCTCGCTTTTGACTTACCTATCTAAGCGGTCGCCAATCGAGACAACCTTCGGAGTATGATCGAACAAAAGCTTGAGCAGAACCTGACGGGGCATGCGGAGACGGCCCGCGTACTGAAAGACGAACTCAGCAACAGCTTCTATCGCCTAGGCACGAGCGTGAACGACTCGCTTACTCAGTCAAGTGAGCTTCAGAGTGAGCGGCTTGGCAACGTGAACAATACTCTTTCGTCTCTCGCTGAAAGATTGGAAAAGGCTCAAGAAGGAGTTCGTGTTGCGGTAGAAACTCGTCTTGAGACCATTCGCAATGACAACGCTACGAAGCTTGAACAGATGCGAGCAACCGTCGAAGAGAAGCTTCACGATACATTGGAGCAACGACTCAATAGTAGCTTCAAGTTGGTTAGCGATCAGCTCGAACAGGTATTCCGAGGCTTGGGCGAAATGCAGACTTTGGCAACTGGCGTGGGTGATCTAAAGCGCATGATGACGAATGTCCGCACCAGGGGCACTTGGGGTGAGGTTACCTTGGCAAGCCTGCTCGAGCAGGCCATGGCGCCCGATCAGTACGAAAAGAATGTCGAAGTGAGACCAAGCAGCAATCAAAGAGTCGAATTTTCGATCAAACTGCCAGGTGGCGAAGGCGGCCCCCTGTGGTTGCCAATCGATGCAAAATTTCCGACCGAGGATTACGAACGATTGATCGATGCTTCGGAGCGCGGCGATGTGGACGCGGTTGAAATTGCTGGCAAGGCGTTGGAAGCGCGTATACGGCAAGCGGCCAATGATATCTCAACTAAATATGTCCATCCACCATTCAGCACCGATTTTGGAGTGCTGTTTCTGCCTACCGAAGGGTTATATGCCGAGGTCATTAGAAGGCCGGGCCTTGCAGACTGTCTTCAGCGCGAGAACAGAATACTCGTCACAGGGCCAACGACATTACTTGCTCTTTTGAACAGTTTACGCATGGGCTTCCGCACTTGCAATTCAGAAGCGATCAAGCGAGGTGTGGCAGATTCTCGGCGCCGTGAAATCGGAGTTCGGTAAATATGGCGCTGTGCTCGAAAGAGTACAAAGAAAGCTTCAGGAGGCATCCAATACTATTGATGACGTGTCTGTTCGAAAACGCGCGATAGACCGAAAGTTACGTTCCGTGGAGATGTTGCCGGAGTTGGAGGCAACGGCACTGCTGGCTGTCCCCAACCCTGATGAACTTGATCAAATGCCGCCCGAAGGAAATGCAAACTAGCGCCGCCCCCTAGAAAATTGCTTATTCCTGCCCATACTCGTGACGGCAGCAGCCAGAGGGTTCACCGTAGAGCACGCACCCAACACCGCCCCCAAATCCTCACCCAAAAACCTGGTCATCTGCTGTGACTACACCGGCAACGAGATCTCGGAAAACATACCCACCGCCTGAGGCCGATGATATTCCGCGGTCTCGGGGGCCGGCACGCTGACCCCACCCGGTAAACACCCCCCTCTCCCGTTAACCGTCCATTAACCAACGCAGCCTAGCCTGCGGTAATCGTCCAGCCATCATTAGCTCGAAATGCCTTCCCGGTTCGCTCCAGGAGAAGCGCCGATGTGCGTTGAGTTGTTGACGTATGCCGATCTGGGTAGCCGCCTCAATGTCTCGCGCGAGGCCGCGCGGGCGCTGGTGCGGCGACGGCGGTTGCCGCGCCAGCGGTCGGCCGAAGGCAAGGCCGTGGTCAGCGTCGATCTCTCCACACTCCGCTACACGCCCCGCCCGCGACGCGCCCGCCGGGCAGACTGGATCGATGCTTCCCTGGCACGGATCGAGGCGGTCACGATCGAAGTCTTCAAGGCGGAGATCGCGCGGCTCGAGGAGGTCGCAACCGCCTACCGGGCGGTGTTCGAGCGCGAGCGGGAGCGCGCCGATCGCCTCGCCATCGAGCTGACGCAGGCCGCCGCCGAGACGACCGCCGCCAATGCCTGGGCGACACGACTGGAAGACGAAGTGGCGGTTCTGCGCAGCGGTCGCCGCGCCGGCGGCGGGATCGTGGGACAGGCCGCGCTTCGTTTGGGACATCTGGCCGCCGCGATCGTTCAATCAGACCGCGCGGCCCGCAGATAGCACGCGAGACTTTCTCCAGACCCGGCTTGCCGGAGCAAACACGAGGGAAGCATGGCAGGCATCACCGACATCCATGAAATGAAGGCCCGCATCGTCGTGTTCGGCGTCGGTGGCGCCGGCGGCAACGCGGTCAACAACATGATCACGGCCGGGCTGCAGGGCGTCGAGTTCGTCGTCGCCAACACCGACGCGCAGGCGCTGGCGATGTCGAAGGCGACGCGCCTGATCCAGCTCGGCACGAAGGTCACCGCGGGCCTTGGCGCCGGCTCGCAGCCCGAACTCGGACGCGCCGCGGCCGAAGAGGCGATCGACACGATCCGCGAGCAGCTGACCGGCGCACACATGGTGTTCGTGACGGCCGGCATGGGCGGCGGCACCGGCACCGGGGCGGCACCGGTCGTCGCGAGGTGCGCGCGCGAGCTCGGCATCCTCACCATCGGCGTGGTCACCAAGCCGTTCTACTTCGAGGGCCAGCGCCGCATGCGCTTTGCCGAAGCCGGCATCGAGGAGCTGCTGAAGACGGTCGACACCCTCCTGATCATCCCGAACCAGAACTTGTTCCGGGTGGCCAGCGCGAAGACCACGTTCGCCGATGCCTTTGCCCTCGCCGACCAGGTGCTGTATTCGGGCGTCGCCTGCATCAGCGACCTCATCGTCAAGGAAGGCCTGATCAACCTCGATTTTGCCGACGTCCTCTCCGTCATGAAGGAGAAGGGCAAGGCCATGATGGGACGGGGCGAGGCGTCCGGCGAGAAGCGCGTGCTCGCGGCCGCGGTCGCCGCCATCTCCAATCCGCTGATCGAGAACCCCTCGATCAAGCGCGCCAGCGGCCTCATCATCTCCATCACCGGCGGCAAGGATCTCATGCTGTACGAGGTCGACGAAGCCGCAACCCGCATTCGCGACGAGGCCGACCCGGACGCCAACATCATCGTCGGCGCGTCGTTCGACGAAAGCCTCGAAGGCATCGTCCGCGTCTCGGTGGTGGCGACCGGCATTGACAATGTCGACCCGGCGCTCCAGGCGCAACCGGTGGAAACCGCGCTCACGCAGCTCGCCGGCCGCTTACGCAACGACGGTCGCCGCATCGCCGATCGCATCGAGCGCAGTGCACCCCTTCCGCCAGCGGAAAGCCCGCCGCTCGGCGCCGAAGCCGGCCAGCCGGCGGAGCAACCGGCGCGGCCGATCTATGCGCGGCCTGTGGCCGATCGGCCGCTCGATGCCTACGGGCGCTCCATTCCGCGCAATATGGCCGACGAAGACCTGCTCGATATCCCGGCCTTCCTGCGCCGCGCGGCGAGCTGAGCGGGCGTCAGCCGTCTGACTCAAGATGTCGTCAGCAAAAGCCGGCGTGTCTGGTCGAATTGTCATGCCCGGCCTTTTGCCGGGCATTCACGTTTTCGCTATGGCAACAGGAAAGACGTGGATGGCCGGGTCAGGCCCAGCCATGACGAGAAGTCTCCAGGATGCGCAGCGCCGCTTACGCCGCCGTGCTGTGCGGCTTGTCCGCAGCTTCCTTCTTGTCCGTCTCCTTGTCGCGAGACAGCCATGCGGGGAAGCGGAGCAGGCGATCGTTGGCCTCCTTCGGCGGCTCGATGGGCGGCTCAATGGCCTGGCTTGGAAGGTCCAGCATGGCGTGTCCGATCCGCACCGCATCCGCGCGCTGATCCAGTTCGCGCAACAGCGGCCCGAGCACGGTATCGATCTCGGTCGCCACCGACACCAGGAAACTGTTGAGCTCGCGCGCCTCGGGCACGACGGCCGAGGCCTGCTCGACCGCCTTGGAGAGACCATCGACGACGGGTGCAAACGCGCCGGCGGCATGCTTGATTCGCGTCTTGATCGCTTCGATCTCGTTCAGGACGCGATCCCGCTCCCGCCTGCTCTTCTCCTCCGCAAGGCGGGCTTCGATTTCGGCGATCTGCGCCGCCAGCGTCGTGGCCTCGGATGCGAGTGCATCGCGTCTGAGCCGTGCGCGATCGAGATCGCGGCTGAGATTGTCCACTAGATCGTCCTTCCCGAACATTGCTTTGCTCCGTAGGACAGCCGTGACGCTGACCAGCCCGTTCAGCGAACGAAAGGCGGCCGGCCGAAATTTCGGTCGCGTCACATGGGCCGACATGGTGACCCCCAGTCGCTCCCATTAGGCGACGGCATGGTTAACAGGTGGTTAATGTCAACAGGCGATACGCAAATGAGGCACCATGCCACTGAAGCCGACTTCGTCTCCTCGCTGCCATCGCCTTCCGCTATACTCGCCCGGGTAGCATCACCCGGAGGCGCATCCCATGGAGACCGCAGCCACCACCGACCGCAAGCCCGAGCCAAAACACCTCGTCGTCTGCTGTGACGGCACCGGCAACGAGATCTCGGAGAACATCTCCAACGTCCTGAAGCTGTATCGCTGCCTGCGCAAGACGGACAAGACGCAGCCGCGGCAGATGGTGTTCTACGATCCCGGGGTCGGCACGGTGACGGAGCCGTCGACGTGGCACCGCTGGAAGGCGAACATCAACATGGTGCTGGGGCTCGCCACCGGTTATGGGCTCGATGACAACGTGCTGTCGGCCTATTGCTTCCTGGTTCAGCATTACGCGCGCGGCGACAAGATCTACCTGTTCGGCTTCTCGCGCGGGGCCTACACGGTGCGCGTGCTGGCGGGGCTGATCCACAAGATCGGGCTGATCTCGCCGGAGCAGGCCAACCTCGCCGGAAGCGGCCTGATCGCCTACAAGCAATATTCCGGCACCGGGCGCGGCAACGCCGCCGAGGACGTCGAGAGCGTCACCTTCGACGAGCAGGGACCGCTGCCGAAGGACGAGTACGATCTCGCCGCGCAGTTCGCGCGCATCACCTCGACGCGCTGGCCAACCATTCATTTCGTCGGCGTGTGGGACACGGTGGCGAGCGTGATCGTGCCGCGCGCCGACCGGGCATTCCTGCCGAGCCTGGAGGAGCTCGCCTTCACGCTGCGCAACCCCAGCATCAGGATCTTCCGGCAGGCGATCGCGATCGACGAGCGGCGCTGCATGTTCCGCCTGAAGGCGTACGAAGGGCCGCAGGAGTTCTGGAGCAACCGCTATGTGCCCGATGAGAAAAAGGTGCCGCAGGACATTCAACAGGTGTGGTTCGCCGGCGTGCACGGCGACGTCGGCGGCGGCTATCCGGAGGCCGAGAGCGGGCAATCGAAATATCCGCTGCTCTGGATGATCGCGGAGGCGCAAGAGGCGGGGCTGAACTTCAACCCGGCGACCGTGAAGCAGCTGGCCTGGGGCATCCAACGCAAGAACTCGCCGTTTCACTATGTCGAGCCCGCCTTTACCGGCAAGACCGGCACGCTGCACGATTCCATGACGGCGGCCTGGCGGCTCCTGGAGTTCTTGCCGAAGAAGGCCAAGTACAAGGAATGGCCGGCGCGGAAGGTTCATTTCGGCTTCTATATTCCCGATTCCGAGCCGCGGCTCATTCCTGAAGGCGCGCATGTGCATGAGAGCGTGTTGAAGCGGATGGCGGTGGAGCCGGACTATCGGCCGGTGAACATGCCGAGGGAGTACGTGACCGTGCCGATGCCGGTGGGGCCGGATGCGGGCACCGGCAGCGAGGCGGAGCGGATGACGCTGGGCGAGGTGTGAGCCGGAGAGGTCCGCGTGCCCGCCTCGTCCTTCGAGACGCCCGCTTCGCGGGCTCCTCAGGATGAGGCTTCGAGACGCCCGCTTTGCTGCAGTCACGTCCAGGGTGAGGCTACTCGGCGTCGGTGCCTGTTGAAGCTGCGGCCGCGCATTCCGACCTCATCCTGAGGGCCCGCCGAAGGCGGGCGTCTCGAAGGATGTGCCGCGAAGATAGCAGCTCGCCCCCGCGCGGCACCGCGACAATCTGTCCTGCAGAAGATGCGCCCCCACGCCCGGAGATTGTGATCCGGATCATGCACATCCACGCCGCTTCTTCCTATCGTCTGCCGCGAGCCCTTGGAGGGCGGCATCGATCAGGGAGATTTTTCCAATGACGAAGTCCTTTTCTCACTTTGCATCTTTTCGTTCGTTTCGTTCGACAATGATCCGCACGAGCCTCGCGCTCGGCGTCGCGACCGCCGCGCTGTGGTCGGCGGCGGCCGAGGCGGCCAACAACAAGCACTACGGCGTGGTGTGCCTGCGCAACGACACCCGCGCCAACATCACCTATTCGCGCAAGGTCGGTGACGGCGGCTGGGAGACGCGCTTCCTCGCCCCCGGCAATCAGTGGAAGATCGCGCACCGCTACGACCACGCCAACGAGAACTCATCGCCGAAGGTCCACGTGCGATATGACGCCGACGCCACCGGCCGGAAGTTCTCGCAGAAACGCGACCTGGAGCGCCGCGCCGCGGTCGGCGACACCTGCCAGGAAGCCAACGTCTACGCGTTCCAGTATGAAGCCAGCAACCGCAGCTTCATCTCGCTGGAGCGGGTGAGGTAGGGCGCGGAGGCGCGGGGGCGTGAGGCGGACTCCGCTCTCGCCGCCCGTCATTGCGAGCGAAGCGAAGCAATCCAGGCTGCCTCCGAGGAGGCACTCTGGATTGCTTCGTCGCTGCGCTCCTCGCAATGACGGTGGGAGATAGATGCGCGCAAGAACAGCACCCCACTACCGCAGCTTTCCGCATTCGCCGACACTTTTCATTAAAATTCATCGCCCCGCCTTAGCCGGATCGCATCATCTGCATTCCATCATCGCCTGCAGACCCACCGCAAAAGAAACCAGCGGAGTTGGAGGAGACGTGCCGCACTATCCGCGCCGATATGCCCGCGTGAAGCCCGCAGGGCTGGTGTCGCGTCAGGCCAAGATCATCACGGACCCGCGCGCGCCCGTCATCAACTGCACGCTGATCGACTATTCGCCCGGCGGGGCCTGCGTCGATCTCGGCGGCCAGGTGAACATCCCCGACCGGTTCGAGCTTTTGCACGTCAACACCAAGAAGCGCTGCCGCATCGCCTGGAAGCGCGGTACGCGTGTGGGCGTGGTGTTTTAGAGGGGGCCTTGCTTACCCTCCCCTGGAGGGGGAGGGTCGCCTCATATGAGCGCAGCGAAATATGAGACGGGGCGGGGTGACGGTCTCTCCGCCGCGTAAAGTGCCCGAGTGGAGAGATCACCCCACCCCGCTCGCGCTTCGCGCGATCGACCCTCCCCCTCCAGGGGAGGGTGAGCAAGCTACTTCCGCATTCGCGCCTTGGCGCCGGCGACGATCTGCATGGCGACGCCGGCGATCCAGCCGAGCAGGACGAGCCAGGTCCAGCCGATGTGCGGGTCGAGGCGGAGCACGATGACGGCGACGGAGGCGAGCGCGGTGAGCGTGGCGAACAGCGTGCCGGCCGAGCTCAGGAATTCCGCGGCGTCGATCTGGCTGTGCGCGTCATCGAAGGGCAGCTGCGGCGTGTCGATGCCGAGATAGAAGCCGACGGCGCCGAGCAGCATCATCGCCAGCAGGAAGCCTTGCGTCGTCAGCGGGGCGATCGCCGAGCCGACATAGGCGCCGACGAACAGCCCGCACGCCGCCCCCGCCATCGCAAGGCCGACACGCTCGAACACATGGGCAGTCTTGCGAACACCAAAACGCATCCCCAGCCTCCGTGACGCCTCGAGGGGACGGAGGTTAGGCCAGTTTTGCGAAGGGCGGAAGGCGAGGAGTTTTACGGATGCGTGAGGGGAGCGGGGGCGCAATGCGTGCTCGCCACGAACACAGAGTCCCCGGCCTGGTGCGCAATTGCGCACGGGGGCCCGGGACGAGACCGTTTATTTAGCGCAGTCATCGCGCCTCAACCGCACACGTCCCTCACCGTGCCCCGAACGTGGTTTTGCCGAACAGCGCCTTTTGCGTCGAGGGCTGCGAGCGCCAATATTGCGGCGGGGCCTCGACCTCGCCGCCGAGCTCGGCGGCGGCGTGCCAGGCCCAGCGCGGGTCGTAGAGCATGCCGCGGGCGAGCGCGACCATGTCGGCCTTGCCCGATGCGACGATCTCCTCGGCGTGCTTGCCTTCGGTGATGAGACCGACGGCGATGGTGGGCAGGCCGGTCTCGCGCTTGATGGCTTCTGCGAACTGCACCTGATAGCCGGGGCCGAGCGCGATCTTCTGCAGCGGCGAGACGCCGCCGGAGGAGGCATCGATCCAGTCGACGCCGCGCGCCTTCAGCGCGCGCGCGAATTCTATCGTCTGCGCCAGGTCCCAGCCCCCTTCGACCCAATCGGTCGAGGACACCCGCATGCCGACCGGCTTGTCGGCGGGGAAGGCTGCGCGCACCGCGTCGAAAACTTCGAGCGGGAAGCGCATGCGGTTCTCGAGGCTGCCGCCATATTCGTCGGTGCGACGGTTTGAGATCGGCGACAGGAATTGATGCAGGAGATAGCCATGCGCGCCATGAACCTCGATGGCGTCGATGCCGAGCCGCGCGGCGCGCTTGGCGCTGTCGACGAAGGCCTCGCGGATGCGCTTCAGGCCGCTCGCATCGAGCGCGAGCGGCGCGGCCTCGCCCTCCTTGTGCGGCACCGCTGACGGGCCGACCGTCTGCCAGCCGCCCTGCCCTTCCGGGATCAGCTGGCCGCCGTCCCAGGGTCGCGCGCTCGACGCCTTGCGGCCGGCATGGGCGAGCTGCATCGCGATCGCCGTGGAGGAATGCTTGCGCACCGAATGCAGGATCGGCTTCAGCGCGGCCTCGCAGGCATCGCTGTAGAGCCCGAGGCAGCCCGGCGTGATGCGGCCGATCGCCTCGACATGCGTCGCCTCGATGCAGAACATCGCCGCGCCCGACAGGCTGAGATTGTTGATGTGGCTGAAGTGCCAGTCGGTGGCGACGCCGTCATCGGCCGAATATTGGCACATCGGCGACACCACGAGGCGGTTCTTCAACGTCAGGCCGCGCAGCTTGATCGGGGAAAACAGGACGGACATGCGGGGAGTTCCGGGGGATGGAGGAATGGAAGCAGTTGCATGAAGTGTAGTCGCCGGGCGGCGGATTGCTAGCTGCGCGGCGGGAATGGGGGACCGTGAGGCCATGCATTGCGGCGGGGGTTTGGCTCGCAATGACGGGGAGAGACTGCCCTACTCCACCAGCGCGAACTGTAGCAGCAGCGTCCGTTGCAGCATCGAGAAATTGTCGTCGGAGATCAGCGTCAGGACGGTCTCGCCCTCGGCCGTGACATGGGCGTCGATGCCTTCCATGTTGTCGATCTCGTGGCCGAGATCGGCGGCGAACAGCGTCAGGCCGTCGACGATTGCGCCAGGGGCGATCGACTTCAGCGGGATGGCGCGGATGCGGATGTTGACGCCGGTGAACCAGGAGAACTTGCGTTCGAGGATGAGGAGATCGCCCGAGGGCAGCAGCACGGCGTCGCTGATGTCGAAATTCTCCGAGCGGCGCACGCTGAACTGGCCGGGCGTGGCGCCGCCGATCAGGAAGGCGAGCAGGTTGCCGTCGGCATCGAGCCCGCGCTCGGAGAAGGCTATCAGCGTGCCCGCGAGCGACTGGCTCTTTCCCTGTCCCTGTCCCTGCCCCTTGGGCACGATGACCATCGCCTCCAGCCCCTTGTTGTAGGGCAGCTTGCGCAAGGCCGGCGGAACGGCGATCAGCTCGCCGCGGGCACTCGTGCCGCCCTTGGCGAAATCATAGCGCAGGATCTGGTTGACGCGTTCGAGCCCGACATAGACGAGGTTGCCGTCGCGCGCGAGCGACTCGGTGTCGTACCACAGCCGCTTCTCCGTGATCGGCCGCCCGTCCGCGCCGAGCACCGGCGCGGCTTCGACGTCGGCCAGCCCCACCATCTCGCGGCCGGAATAGCGGATCGTGCCGGTGAACCAGCCGCCCTGGTCGGAGATGGCGAGGAAGCGCTCGCCCTTGCCGTCGAGGAAGCGCAGGCCGGACAGGCCGCCGAAGCCGCGATAGGGCGAGGTCAGCACCAGGCCGCTGCGGAAATCCAGCGAGCCGAAGCGCGTGCGCGAGCGGTCGCGCGGCTCGAAATGGGCAATGCTGCGGGCGTTGACCTCGACGCTGACCGGCGCGGTGACGGCGTGCTCAAGTTGAAGCGGGCGCGGCGGCGGTTCGCTTTTGGGATGCAATTGCGCCTGCGCCTGCGCCAGACGCGGCAGCGCGAGGGTGGACAATCCCGCCGCCGCGAGGCTGACGAAGCTGCGGCGGGATCGATGCGCGCTCACGAATGCAATTTGCGTCGCGGGCGACCGGCCGCTTGCGTCGGCGCGGTGTTGGTCTCGCTGAAGAGCTCGGCGAGCTTCTCGGTGATGGCGCCGCCGAGTTCTTCGGCGTCCACGATCGTCACCGCGCGGCGGTAGTAGCGCGTCACGTCATGGCCGATGCCGATCGCGATCAGCTCGACGGGCGAGCGGGTCTCGATCTCCTCGATGATGTGGCGCAGATGCCGCTCGAGATAATTGCCGGGATTGACCGACAGCGTGGAATCGTCGACCGGCGCGCCGTCCGAGATCATCATCAGGATCTTGCGCTGCTCGGGCCGGCCGAGCAGGCGCTTGTGCGCCCAGTCCAGCGCCTCGCCGTCGATGTTCTCTTTCAGCAGGCCCTCGCGCATCATCAGGCCCAGATTCTTCCGCGCACGGCGCCAGGGGGCGTCGGCCGACTTGTAGATGATGTGGCGGAGATCGTTGAGGCGGCCGGGATTGGCCGGCTTGCCGGCGGCAAGCCACGCCTCGCGCGACTGCCCGCCCTTCCAGGCGCGCGTGGTGAAGCCAAGGATCTCGACCTTGACGCCGCAACGCTCCAGCGTGCGCGCCAGGATGTCGGCGCAGGTCGCGGCGACCGTGATCGGGCGCCCGCGCATCGAGCCGGAATTGTCGAGCAGCAGCGTCACCACGGTGTCGCGGAACGTCGCCTCCTTCTCGTGCATGAAGGAGAGCGGGTGATAGGGATCGGTGACGACGCGCGACAGCCGCGCGGGGTCGAGGATGCCCTCTTCGAGATCGAACTCCCAGGCGCGGTTCTGCTGCGCCATCAGGCGGCGCTGCAGGCGGTTGGCAAGGCGCGCGACGATGCCCTGCAGATGCGCCAGCTGCTTGTCGAGATAGGCGCGCAGCCGCTCCAGCTCGTCATGGTCGCAGAGGTCCTCGGCGGCGATGATCTCGTCGAATTTCGGCGCGAAGGCGTGGTATTCCGGCCCGCGCGGCTCGTTCTTGCCGTGCGAGTTCGGACGCGTCGCCTCGCCCGGTGTCTCGTCGTCGCCGAGCTCGCCGTCGTCGAAGCTGTCGGAGGTCGAGGCCTGCGCGCTTTCCATCGCGCTTTCGCTCATCTCCTCGGCTGTGGCCTGCGCCTGGTCGGCGCTCATCTCCTGGGCGGCGTCGGAATCCGGCGAGCCCTCGGCGCCGGACTGGTCGTTGTCACCGTCCTGGTTCTCCTCGTTCTCGTCATTGTCCTCGGTGTCGGCGTTGCGCTCGTCGCCGAGCTCGAGCGCCGAGAGCAGATCATGCACGGCATCGCCGAACCGGGTCTGGTCCTCGAGCACGCCGTCGAGCCGGTCGAGTCGCCTGCCGATCTTGTCTTCGAGGATCGGACGCCAGAGATCGACCATCTTCTTGGCGGCCGTCGGCGGCGCCATGCCGGTCAGGCGCTCGCGCACCAGCATCGCCAGCGCGTCGGCGAGCGGCGCATCGGCGCGGTCGGTGATCTCGTCGAACTTGCCGCGGTGGAAATGGTCGTCGAGCATCGCGGTGAGATTCTTGGCAACGCCGGCCATGCGGCGCGCGCCGATCGCTTCGACTCTCGCCTGCTCCACCGCCTCGAACACGCCGCGCGCCTGCGGATTGCCGGGCATCAGCTTGCGATGCACCTTGGGATCGTGACAGGCGAGCTTGAGCGCGATGGAATCGGCATGACCGCGCACGATGGCGGCGTCACGCTTGGTCATCTTGCGTGCCGGCTCGGGCAGCCGCGCCTTGCCGGGCGCAAGCCCCGGACGCTCGGCGGCGAAGGAGACGTCGAGCTCGGGCGCTTTTGCGATCGCCTTCAAGCAGGAGGCGACCGAGCGCTTGAACGGCTCGGTCGGCGCTTCCTTGCTGTTGCGGAATTTGGAGTTGGAGGTGGTCATATCACCTTGATCCGTCGTCCCGGCGAAGGCCGGGACCCATAACCACCGGCCGTCGTTGGGTCAGGAAAAACTATCGGCTTCACTTCAATCGAGGCATCACGCGGTATGGGTCCCGGCTTTCGCCGGGACGACAACACCGAGAGAGACTTTAGCTCAGCGCCACATTCACCGCCGATTCCGGCAGCTCCGCGTTGAAGCAGCGCTGGTAGAACTCGGCGACCAGCGGACGTTCGAGCTCGTCGCATTTGTTGAGGAAGGTGACGCGGAAGGCAAAGCCGATGTCGCCGAAGATGTCGGAGTTCTCCGCCCAGGTGATCACGGTGCGCGGGCTCATCACCGTCGACAGATCGCCATTGGCGAAGGCGTTGCGGCTGAGGTCGGCGAGGCGCACCATCTTGTTGACGATGTCGCGACCCTCCTGGGTGCGATAATGCTTGGCCTTGGCCAGCACGATTTCCACTTCCTCGTCGTGGCTGAGATAGTTCAGCGTGGTGACGATCGACCAGCGGTCCATCTGGCCCTGGTTGATCTGCTGGGTGCCGTGATAGAGGCCCGAAGTGTCGCCGAGGCCGACCGTGTTCGCGGTGGCGAACAGGCGGAACGCCGGATGCGGCTTGATCACCTTGTTCTGGTCGAGCAGCGTCAGGCGGCCCGAGACCTCAAGCACGCGCTGGATCACGAACATCACGTCCGGGCGGCCGGCGTCGTATTCGTCGAACACCAGCGCGACGTTGTTCTGCAGCGCCCAGGGCAAAATGCCGTCGCGGAATTCGGTGACCTGCTTGCCGTCGCGGACCACGATGGAGTCCTTGCCGACGAGGTCGATACGGCTGATGTGGCTGTCGAGATTGACGCGCACGCAGGGCCAGTTCAGGCGCGCCGCGACCTGCTCGATATGGGTGGATTTGCCGGTGCCGTGATAGCCGGTCACCATCACGCGGCGGTTGCGGGCAAAGCCGGCGAGAATGGCGAGCGTGGTGGCGCGGTCGAAGCGATAGTCGGAATCGACTTCGGGCACGTGAGGATCGACTTCGGAATAGGCGGGCACTTCGAGATCGCTGTCGATCCCGAACACCTGGCGCACCGACACCTTCATGTCGGGCTGACCGGAAACTTCCTCAACTTTGGACAGGGCGGCGGTCGTCATCAATCCTCCGAGGTCCCGGGCGGTCCCGAAACCGGTTATTCGCACGTTGGCTGCGGCTGGGTGCTGAAAATCAACCTATCAGAGACCACGAGCTGGCAGAAGCCCGCGCCTCAATCAAAGTTCCGTTGTGTTTTCATTTAGATAGGCAAGGAGCGCAGTTTTTGGAGGGCTGCCTTGCGAATCACGCCCGAATTTCAGGCGGGGTAACCTCGCTGCCGGCCGAAATGGCACTTTTGCCGCCTATGCTTCCCTATGTAGGGTCTGTCTTCCCATGCTCCAGCCCGCCGCAGAGACGACGTGACGTCCTTCCTCGATCCCCTCATCACCTTCGTCTCGGCCCATGCGTGGCTGGCCTATCTCACCCTGTTCCTGGCGGCACTGCTCGAGGCCGTTCCAGTGGTGGGCTCGGTGATCCCCGGCTCGACCATCATCCTGGCGCTGAGCGCGCTGGTCCCCGGCGGCGAATTGAAGCTGCCATGGGTGCTACTGGCCGCCGCGCTCGGCGCGGTGCTCGGCGACGGATCGGCCTATTGGATCGGGCATCGGCGGCAGCGCGAGATCCTCAATACCTGGCCGCTGACGAACTATCCGCGCGTGGTCGCGGAGAGTGAGAATTTCTTCAACCGCTTCGGCACATGGGCCGTATTCTTCGCCCGCTTCGTGCCGCCGGTCCGCGCCTTCGTGCCGGTGACCGCCGGCGCGCTCGGCATGGCGCCGGCGAAATTCTACGCGGTGAACATCCCGGCGATCCTGGCCTGGGCGCCGGCACATGTGCTGCCTGGCGTGCTCGCAGTCTCGGCGCTGCATGAATATGCCGGGCTGCATCATCACGGGCATGTCGGCAAGCATGTGTGGATCCTGACCGTGGTCGGCGCAGCGATCGTGCTGGGCCTGACCGTTTGGAGCATCCGGCGCCGGAGCGGCAGCGAAGCCAAGGCGTCGAAGCCGCAGAGCTAGTCCGCCGGCGCGACTTCTTTCACTGCGGATTGAGCAGCACCCACAGCCGCGAGATCTTGCCGCCTTCGACAAGGGCCACGTCGGCCCCCGTCACTGCGACCGGCCCACGCTCGGGACCGCCGTGCCAAGCCAGCCGCCCCAAACCATGATGTCCGACGGCGACGCCATCGGGCACGAACCTGAATGTCGGCCCGAACTGCTCGAGAAGCTCTCCGGCGACGCGCGATATCTCCGACTGTCCTCGAACGATGTTCGCCGGCTCGTACATAATTGGGTCCTCAACGAACAGCTCCGCGACAGCGGCTCGCCGCTTGTCATCGTCCCGCTCGTTGAACACGCGCTCCAGGTTCGACCGGAGGAGATGGTTGAAATCGATATT
The DNA here is from genome assembly GCF_021044685.1 of Bradyrhizobium daqingense. NCBI lineage: Bacteria > Pseudomonadati > Pseudomonadota > Alphaproteobacteria > Hyphomicrobiales > Nitrobacteraceae > Bradyrhizobium > Bradyrhizobium daqingense. The sequence continues at coordinate 1,383,712 of NZ_CP088014.1, read as the reverse complement.
GTCGGTTGTCACCTTGCAGCCTTTCGTCATCTCTCGTTGTTGGCGATCATCTTCGGTTCATCAGCCGAACTTGACCAGGTTCAGCGCCGGAAGCGGTCCGCCCGGAAACTGGGTCAACCTTGCTCCGATCGCGAGCGAGCCCAGATCGATGCCAAAGAATCCGAGCCGATCGATCAATGAGCCAATTGCTGCTTTCGCACCGGCATCATCTCCGGAATAGAACAGCACGCGCTTGCCGCCGTCGCTCGCCGGATCGCTCGCGAGGATCTGCGCCAAGAGATGATTGAACGCCTTCACCACGCGCGCGCCGGGCACCAGATCGGCAACGACCTCCGACGAGGCGCGGCCGCCGAGGTCAGCCGGCTTGAACAAGGGCGCCTCGATCGGATTGTTGGCGTCAACGACGATGCGGTCGCCGAACGGCGGCAGCCCGGCGAGCGCCTGAGGCAGCTTCGACCAGTTGACTGCGACGAACACGATGTCCCTAGCGGCCGCCTCTTCGCGGGTGCCGGCGGTCACGAGCGGACCGATCTCGGCCACGGTTGCGGCCAGGCTTTCAGGACCGCGACTGTTGGAGAGGGTCACGGGGATGCCGCTGCGCGACAGCGCGTGAGCGATGGCGCGGCCGATATTGCCGGCGCCGATGATGCCGATGGTGGACATGGAATAACTCCGAAGTGGTTGGGATCAGCCGTGCTGACCGATGACGTAGAGATGGCGCAAACATTCCCCTTTGATTAGGCCTATATCGGTCGTAAGATTTTCAATGATCGCTTGTAAATGAGCTCATGGAAACGCTGGCCAACCTCGAATCCTTCATCCGCAGCGCTGAATGCGGCAGCTTTTCAGAAGCTGGTCGACGGCTCTCGGTGACGCCCGCGGCCGTCAGTCGCAACGTCGCCACGCTGGAGCGCAATCTCGGTGTCCGCCTGTTTCACCGCTCGACGCGGAAGCTGACGCTGACCGAGGCCGGAGAGACGTTTCGCGCCGCGATTGTCGGCAATCTCGAGGGGCTCCAAGCAGCCATCGCCGGAATATCGACTGGAAGTGAGGAGCCGGCGGGCCTTCTCAAGGTCAGCCTGCCGCCGACATTCGGCACAACCCATATCCTGCCGCTTCTTCCGGGCTTTCTGGCGCGCTATCCGCGCGTCCGCCCCGAGTGGCACTTCGAGAATCGTCAGGTCGATCTGGTCGGCGAAGGCTACGACGCAGCGATCGGAGGCGGATTCGAGTTGTTACCGGGTCTCGTCAGCCGGACCCTTGCGCCTGCCCACATCGTCGCCGTGGCGTCGCCGGCCTACATGGCCGGTCGTGTAGCACCGATCCGGCCGGACGAATTAGCCGCACTGGACGGCATCGTCATGCGCTCGCTGCAGACGGGACGCATCCGTCGTTGGTCGATGCGCGATGTTTCGGGTCAGGAGGTTGAGGCGGTGCTGTCTCAATCCTTCGTGGTCAACGATCCCGCAGCAATGCGAGAGGCTGCATTGTTGGGCTTGGGAGTTGCCATGCTCGCCACCGCGGACATCCTTCCCGCGCTCGAAAATCGGTCGCTCGTCCGCCTGGTGCCGCGCTGGTATTGCGACGCTGGCGCGATCTCGATCTACCATGCATCGCGCAAGCTCGTGCCGGCAAAGACGAGAGCTTTCGTGGACTGGGTCGCGGACGCATTCAGGAAGAACAGGCTCGCCGAGCGGTTCGCCGGAAGCTTGGGCTGACACGCATGTTTGGGCCCTCCGGGCCTTAATCCTTAGCCCCAGCCCTCCGCCCCGGCGCCGGCCCCACATACCTCGCCCGCGGCCTGATCAACTTGCCGAACTGCAATTGCTCGCTGGCCTGGGCGATCCAGCCGACGCTGCGGGCCATGGCGAACAGCGCGAGCTCGCTGCCGGCGGGCAGCCGCAAGGCGTGCACGAGCACGGCGAGGGCATAGTCGATGTTGACGAACTCGCCGGTGGCCTCCGCGATCCGCTCCGGCACTTCGCGCGTGAACTTTCGCGGCGCGCCGGCGCGCGACAATGCGTTGAGCAGCGACTGCGCGCGGGGATCGCCGCGCTTGTAGACGCCGTGGCCGAAGCCGGCAAAGCGCTCGCCGAGCGCGACGCGCTCGCGCACCATCGGCTCGACGTCACGATCGATCAGCGTCTTCACGAGCTGCGAGGCCAGCACGCCGGCGCCGCCATGCTTGGGCCCCTTCAGCGCGGCGAGGCCGGCGATCACGGAGTCATAGAGGTTGAGGCCGGTCGAGGCGGCGCAGCGCGCCGTGAAGGTCGAGGCGTTCAGCTCATGGTCGGCGAGCAGCACCAGCGCGCGGCGGATCAGATCGGGCGCATGCTTGTTGTCCGCCGCCCACGCTTTTGCAACCTGCTGATGCAGCGGCTGGGCCGACGGCTCGACGTTGAGCATGGTCGCGACCAGCAGGCGGACGATGCGCGCACCGACCAGCGCGCGGCCATCGGGCGCGCGGGTGAAAGCACGTGGATCGGCACTCGCGGCCAGCGCAAGCACGGCAATGGCGCGGTCGATCGGCGCGGCCCGACGCGCGGCCTGCCCGATCGCGCGCATCTCCTCGGACAGAAGGGGCAGATTGTCATGCGCGAACGGATCGACGCCGGTGACGTCCCACAGCAGCGTGGCCGCGTGCTCCAGCGTGTCGTTCTCGGCGAGATCGACGCAGTTGACGCCGCGATAGATCGCGCCCTCCTCGGTGATGGTCGAGATCTCCGTATCCATCACGGGCAGGTCGGCGTCGAAGCTCCGCAGGCCCCGCGGCTCCGGCGACGGCACCCGACGCTCCTTCAGCGCGCGGACGTCCTCGGCGCGATAGCGGTTTTTCCGCGAGTCCGGCGTCGGCTCGGAGCGGATCAGGCCGCGGCTGACATAGGCGTAGAGCGTGGCCGGCGAGATCGCGAGCTCGGCGGCGGCTTCCCGGGCGGAGAGATAGAGCTCGCTGGAATTTTTCATATTGATTTATGTAATCAAGATTGATCAATCTGTCGAGAGGCCCGACCTTACCGCTGGGTGCAGCGCAAAGGAGATTGGACCATGAACATCCACCTCACCAAAAGCCAGATCGGGCTGGACGGCGTTCCCGCGGCCGAGACCGTGCTGAGCCATGTCGACGGCGAGCGCGGCGAGCTGATCATCGCCGGCGAGCATGTCGGCAGCCTCGCGGCCAAATCGAGCTTCGAGGGCGTCACCGCCCGGCTCTGGAACGGCGCCAGCACGACTGCCTTGAGCGAAGCTCACGTGCGGGCGAGCCTGGGCGTCGCGCGGGAGCGCGCCTTCGCGCGCTTGCCGGAGCTGCTGCCGGCGACACAGGGCATGGGCATCGTCGACGGGTTTCGTGCGGCCGTCGCGGGGCTTCGCGCCGAGCACGGCCTCGAGCACGAGGCCACCATCGTCGGCGCGTTCCCGGTGATTGCGGGCGCGCTGGTCCGCCGCGCCAAGGGCCTCGAGCCGGTCGCGCCCGATCCCAGCGCGAGCCATGCCGCCGATACGCTGCGCATGCTCCATGGGCGCGCACCTGCCACGCGCGAGATCACCGCGCTCGATGCCTATCTTGTCACCGCCAGCGACCACGGCATGAATGCATCGACCTTCACCGCGCGCGTGGTGGCCTCGACGCAGGCCGATCTGTTCGCCGCGGTCACCGCAGGCTATTGCGCGCTCACCGGCCCCTTGCATGGCGGGGCGCCGGAGCCGGTGCTGGAAATGCTGAATGCGATCGGCTCGCGCGAGCGCATCCAGCCATGGGTCGATGCGGCGCTGGCGCGCGGCGAGCGGATGATGGGTTTTGGCCACCGCGTCTATCGCGTGCGCGATCCGCGCGCCGACGTGCTGAAGACCGCGGTCGAGGCGCTGGCGTCCAACGGCACCGATTTGCCGTTTGCCGCCGAAGTCGAGGCCTATATCCGCAGCGCACTACGCAAGAAGAATCCGGAGCGGCCGCTGGAGACCAATGTCGAGTTCTTCACCGCGATCCTGCTCGACGCGCTCACGATTCCGAGGCAGGCGTTCACGCCGATCTTCGCAGTGGCGCGCGCGGCAGGATGGACCGCCCATGCGCGCGAGCAGCAGCGCACGGGACGGCTGATCCGGCCGAGTTCATCTTATGTGGGAGCCATGCCTAAGGCTTCAGGCGACTAAGGCTGAGGGAAAGGCGACAGCGGAGCTCTCACTCCGCTGTCGTGCGGACAAAGTCTGGTCTATCGAGACGCTGAGGAGGGTTTGCACGTCTCCGGCGAGCGGTGGAACGAACGCGCGGCCAGTGAATTACCTGATCTGGCCCCGTTTGAGGAACACTATGCTGGACTTGTTTGGACCCTCGGACGAGGCCAGGATCGGCGAGATCGCCAGACAGGCCAGCAGGAGCGCTGCTGGCGCGGATTCCGAGAGGCGATTCCGGGATTTGCTCCAGGCGCTGCCCGCCGCGATCTACACCACCGACGCAGAAGGCCGCATCACCTTCTTCAATCAAGCCTGCATCGATTTTGCCGGACGCACGCCGAAGATCGGCGAGATGTGGTGCGTGACCTGGAAACTCTATCTTCCCGACGGCACACCGCTCCGCCACGATGAGTGTCCCATGGCGATCGCGCTCAAGGAGAATCGGCCGGTGCGTGACGTCGAGGCAGTGGCCGAGCGGCCAGACGGCTCCCGGATCTGCTTCATGCCGTTTCCGACGCCGCTACGCGACGAACACGGGCGACTGATCGGCGCGGTGAATATGCTGGTCGACATCACGGCCCGCAAGCAGGCCGAGCAGCGCATGATGCTGCTCGCCTATGAGGTCGATCATCGTTCGAACAATCTGCTGGCGGTGACGCAGGCGATGCTGCGGTTGACGAAGGCCGAGACCGCTGCAGAATTCCAGGCCGCATTTCAAGGCCGGCTCAGCGCGCTCGCGAACGTGCAGAGGCTGTTCTCGGCCTCGCGCTGGACGGGCGCGAGCCTGAAGACCATCGTCGAAGAGGAACTCCGGCCGTACGCAGGTGAAGACGGCGCACGCATCAGCATCGCAGGTGACGATATCCGCCTGCCGGCGACGCTCGCCCAATCGATCGCCGTCGCCGTGCACGAGCTCGCGACCAATGCTGCCAAATACGGATCGCTGTCGACGCCTTCGGGCAGGCTGGACGTTCGCTGGGAGACCACCGACGCAGAGCCTCTCGTGCTGCGCTGGTCGGAGAGCGGCGGTCCGCTCGTCAGCGAGCCGGCCCGCACCGGCTTCGGAGTCGGCGCCGTCGACGGCATCATCCGGACCTTGCGGGGACGGGTCACGCGGCAATGGAGACCGGAAGGACTGATCTGCGAACTGTCCTTCCCGGAGGCGTAGCGTGGAGCGCTTCAGGCCTCCCGCACCACCGTCTTCAGATAGTTATACGCCTTGATGATCTCGATCAGGCGATCCTCGGTGGAGCGGTCGCCGCCATTGGCGTCGGGGTGGTGCTGCTTCACCAGCGCCTTGTACTTGGTCTTGACGTCGGCGAGCGTGGCGCTGGGACCGAGGCCCATGACCTGAAGCGCCTTGCGCTCGGCGTTCATCACCTTGCGCGTCTCGGCCTTGGGCTCGGCCTCCGGCCCCTTCCGCCAGCTGGCGCGGCCGTTGATCTCGCTGAACATGCTGAACGGATCGGAGGCCATGTCGATCTCGGCTTCCGCGCCCTTCTTGCCGCCATTGGCGCCCATCTTCCAGGTCGGGCGGTGCCCGGTCAGCGCGTCCTTCTGGTAGCGCGCGACGGCATCGGCATTCATGCCGGAGAAGAAATTGTAGTTCTGGTTGTACTCGCGCACATGGTCGAGGCAGAAGTGCCAGTACTCGCGCTGGTTCTCGCGACCCTTGGGCGCGCGATGCGCGCCCTTGTTCTGGCAGCCCGCCCACTCGCAAGCGACAACGGTGTCGCGCGGCTTCACTTCCGGCTGCTTGCCCCGCGGCTTCACGCGGATGGAGTCGAAGAATTTTGATGAATCGATCGGCATGGCTGACTTTGACTACGCAATGCAAAAACCTTCAAGTCTTGACATTGCAATTCGCTGCAAACCCGGCAAATAACGGGGTGCGACCTCTGCACCCGAATGGCACACATGGTTATGAAAGACACTATCAGCAACAAGTTGCAGGAAGCTTTCACGCCTGAAAGCCTGCAGGTCGTCGACGAGTCACATCTGCATGAAGGCCATGCCGGCCATCGGCCGGGCGGCGAGACGCACTTCCGTGTGTATATCGTATCTGATGCCTTCAAAGGGAAGAGCCGGGTCGACCGCCATCGCATGATAAATTCGGCGCTGGCCGCGGAACTCTCCGGCGGCGTGCATGCGCTGGCGATCCACGCCCAGGCGCCGGGGGAAGGTTGATGTTACCTCCAATCCTGGACGAGCTTGCACATACTCGAATGTTCGTCATGCCCGGGCTTGTCCCGGGCATCCACGTTCTTTGTGCGACCTGGTAGACGTGGATGGCCGGGTCAAGCCCGGCCATGACGATGTGGAAGCTTCGCGGCCTGTAACTGCTGCGTCAAAACGACGTCCCGGCCCTTCTCGGCTTCACCTCTTCCAGCTCGGCCTCGCGCGGCACCGGTGAAATACGGAGCGCGGTGATGCGGTTGCGTTCGCGGCGGAGGACGCGGAAGCGGAAGCCGTGGAAGGTGAAGCTCTGGCCGCGGTCGGGGATCGAACGCGCCTCGTGAATGACGAGGCCTGCCACCGTGGTCGCCTCTTCATCGGGCAGGTGCCAGTCCAGCGCACGGTTGAGATCGCGGATCGGCACCGAGCCGTCGACCACGACGGAGCCGTCGGGCTGGCGCCGGACGCCGGCGACCACCACGTCGTGCTCGTCGGAGATGTCACCGACGATCTCCTCCAGAATGTCTTCCAGCGTCACCAGGCCTTCGACCTCGCCATATTCGTCGACGACCAGCGCGAAATGGGTCTTGCGACGGCGGAACGCCTTGAGCTGCTGGGAGATCGGCCGCATCTCCGGCACGAACCAGGGCGGCAGCATGATGGTGGTGACGTCGATGCGCGAGGTGTCGCCCTCCGAGGCGCGGATGGCGCGCAGCAGATCCTTGGCGTGCAGGATGCCGATGATGTTCTCCGACTTGTCGCGCCACAGGGGAATGCGGGTGTATTCGGTGGCCAGCACCTCCCGCACCAGCTCCTCCGGCGGCAGGTCGGCATTGATCATCACCATGGCGGTGCGGTGAACCATCACGTCGGACACGGTCAGCTCGCCGAGGCGGAAGACGTTGTGAATGTATTCGGCCTCGCCGCTCTCGATCTTGCCGTGCACCGCGGATTCCTCCACCAGGCCTTCGATCTCGGAATCGGTCAGGATCTCGTGCTGCGAAAATTCCTGGACGCCGATGAGACGCAGGATCGCGCCCGAGGCCGTGTTGAGGCACCAGCTTAGCGGATAGAACACCAGGTAGGAGAAATGGAGTGGATAGGCGATCCACTGCGACACCGGCATCGGCTCCCTGATCGCGAGCGTCTTCGGCACCTGCTCGCCGATGATGATGTGCAGCGAGGAGAAGACCAGGAATCCCGCCATGAAGGAGGTGAAGTGCAGCGTGGCCTCCGACAGCCCGAGCGGCTGGAGGACCGGGCTCAGCAGCGCGGCAACGGTGGGCTCACCGATCCAGCCGAGCCCGAGCGAGGCCATGGTGATGCCGAGCTGACAGCAGGCCAGATAAGCCTCGATATTACCCATCATCCTCTGCAGCAGGCGCGCGCCGAATCGGTTCTGCTCGACCATGGCCCTAACGCGGAAGCCGCGGCTCTTCACCAGCGCAAATTCCGCCGCCACGTAGAATGCATTGGCGGCGAGCAGGAGGACCGCAAGCAGCAGATTGATTGAGATCGAGCTCATGTTTGCCTCGCGACCGTCTCGACCTTCGCCGCTTGGCGTGCCCCGGATCCAGACGGTCCTGCCATCACTGCAACAGTTTCGCCTTCAGGAAATCGCGCACCAAGGCCGGCTCGACGTCCTTGGCGATCACGGCGCGGCCCACAGTCTCCAGCAGGATGAAGGTGAGCTTGCCGCGCTTGACCTTCTTGTCCTGCGCCATCAAGGCCATCAGCGCATCGGCGTCGGCAAGGCCTTCCTGGGCAAAGCCGGCGATGTCCTGCAAGCGCGTCGGCAAGCCGACTTCGACCAGGTGACGCTCGACGCGCGCCGCATCGGCCTCGCCGAGCATGCCGAGCTGTGCCGAGAACTGCGCCGCCAGCGTCATGCCGATGGCGACGCCCTCGCCGTGAAACAGGCGGTCGGAGAAGCCGGTCGCAGCTTCCAGCGCATGGCCGAAGGTGTGGCCGAGATTGAGCAGCGCGCGCTCGCCGGTCTCGCGCTCGTCGCGCGAGACGACGCCCGCCTTGGCGCGGCAGGAGGTGGCGATGGCATGCTCACGCGCCGAGCTACCCCTGAAGATGTCGACGTGGTTCTTCTCCAACCAGGCGAAGAAGGCTTCATCCCCGAGCACGCCGTATTTGGCGACCTCGGCATAGCCGGCGCGGAATTGGCGCGGCGACAGCGTGTCGAGCACCGCCGTGTCGGCAATCACCAGCACCGGCTGGTGGAAGGCGCCGAGCAAATTCTTGCCCTGCGGCGAGTTGATGCCGGTCTTCCCGCCGACGGAGGAATCGACCTGCGCCAGCAGCGAGGTCGGCACCTGCACGAAGTCGACGCCGCGGCGCAGGATCGCCGCCGCAAAGCCGCCGAGATCGCCGACCACGCCGCCGCCGAGCGCGATGACGAGATCGTTGCGCTCGATCTTGGCGGCGATCAGGGCCTCGCTGACCTTCTCCAGGCCGGCATAGGTCTTCGAGATCTCGCCCTCCTCCACCACGATGCGCGCAGTCGGGATGCCGGCGGCAGCAAGCGAAGCCTCCGTGGGCTCGAGCCAGTGCTTTGCGACGGTGCGGTCGGTGACAATGGTGGTGCGCACGCCCGGGCGCAGGCGCGCGACGCGCTCGCCGAGCGAGGTCAGCACGCCGCGGCCGATGACGATGTCATAGGCACGATCGCCGAGCGCGACGTCGACGGTGATGGGGTCGGAATGTTTCAAAGGCGCGGTCATCGTACGGCACTCGCAACGTCGACAGGTGGTTCGCCGCACAGATGGGCGTGCAGCGTCTCGATGCATTCCTCGACGATGCGGTCGTGCGGCACGTCGCGGGAGGCGATGGTGAGGTCGGCATGGCGATAGATCGGCTCACGCTCGGTGAGCAGGCGCGTCACGGTTCCCTCGGGGTCAGCGGTCTGCAGCAAGGGGCGATCGGCACGGCGCCGCACGCGGCGCATGATGACGTCATGGTCCGCCTTGAGCCAGATCGAGACCGCTCTCGCGGCGATGCGCGCGCGGGTTTCCTCGCGCATGAAGGCGCCGCCGCCGGTCGCGAGCACGATGGGGCCGCCGTCCAGGAGCCGCGCGATCACCCGGGCCTCGCCGTCGCGGAAATGCGGCTCGCCATGGCGCTCGAAGATTTCCGGTATGGTCATGCCGGCCGCCGCCTCGATCTCGGTGTCGGCGTCGACGAAGGGCAGCTTGAGCCGCGCCGCCATGCGGCGGCCGATGGTGGATTTGCCCACCCCCATCATGCCGACGAGCACGATCGAGCGCGTCCCGAGCGCCGACAGGATGTCGGTCTCAGGCGAACCGGGAAGCGGCAACGCGGCGTCGGACATGTCTGGCTCGAAAAGGATCTCGCTCGAACTGCCGCCCAAGGCGGCAGGCTTTGGCCACCTATACGACCCCCTTGGGGCCCTCGCCAGAGGACTCTTGCCACGAAACGGCGAACATGTTGGATGATTTCATTGGTTAATTCGCCACGCCCCGAGACCTTTCCCGATGCCCAGCCTGTTCCGGTTCCTGACGGTCGTCGCCGTGATCGCCGGCATCGTCTACGCCGCGGTCTTCGCGCTGGCGAACTTCGTCAATCCGAAGCCGCGGGAAATGACGGTGACGATCCCGCCTGACAAGTTTCTCAAGAAATAGGCGCTAGGCTCCGGGGCATGCCCATCAAGCCCTCCGACACCAAGCTCACCGGCCTGTTCCTCGACATGCTCGCGGCGGAACAGGGCGCCGGGGCCAACACGCTCGATGCCTACCGCCGCGATCTCACCGATTTCTCGGAATTTCTGGCGCGCATCGGCCATACATTCGTGGATGCGCAGACCCAGACGCTGCGCGATTATCTCGCCGATCTCGATGCGCGCGGCTTCAAGTCCACCAGCGTCGCCCGCCGCCTGTCGGCGATGCGGCATCTCTATCGCTTTCTTCTGAACGAACGGATCAGGGGTGACGATCCCGCGGCGATCCTGTCCGGGCCCAAGCGCGGCCGCGGCCTGCCGAAGGTGCTGTCGATCGCCGATGTCGACCGCATGCTCCGCCGCGCCAAGGAATTGAGCGAGGCGGAGGATGCCTCGCCGTCGAAACGGCTGCGCTCTTTAAGGCTCTATTGCCTGCTCGAAGTGCTCTACGCCACCGGCCTGCGCGTCTCCGAACTGGTGGCGCTGCCGCGCTCGGCCGCCAAGCGCGACGCGCGCATGATCGTGGTGCGCGGCAAGGGCAACAAGGAGCGCCTGGTGCCGCTCAACGAGGCCTCGCGCCAGGCGATGGCTGACTATCTCGCCGCAACCGAGGCCGCAAAGGCCGACAAGAAGACCAGCGAGGCGGCTTCGAAATGGCTGTTTCCTTCGTTCGGCGAGAGCGGGCATCTGACGCGGCAGCACTTCGCCCGCGACCTGAAGGAGCTCGCGGTCGCCTCCGGGCTGCAGGCCCGCCTGGTCTCCCCGCACGTGCTGCGCCACGCCTTTGCCAGCCATCTGCTGCACAACGGCGCCGATTTGCGCATCGTGCAGACCCTGCTCGGCCACACCGACATCTCCACCACCCAGATCTACACCCACGTGGTCGAGGAGCGGCTGAAGAGCCTGGTGCGCGACCTGCACCCGCTGGCGGAGAAATCATAAGTCTCGTGGCCCGGACGCGCGCAGCGAGAGCCGGGGCCCACGCCGCATGCTGGGTCCCGGCTCTGCGCAGCAGCGCTATAGAAGCGCTGCAGCGCGTCCGGGACACGAGACGCGGCCGGGACGACAGGCAGAACCGCCTTGACTTCGGCCACATCTCCGCAGAAAGAGCCGTGGCCTCAGACTGATTTGGCTGGCGGCTCGCGAGCACACAAGCCAAACCATTGAAGAAGCTACACTTCTTTCCGCAGCCCAACCTCGCTTCGCTTCTCTCGCCCCGTCCCCTTATATTGAGTTGATGCAAGACCAGATGCGCAGCTATCTCGACTTCGAAAAGCCCGTCGCCGAGCTCGACTCCAAGGTCGACGAATTGCGCGCGCTCGCCGCCACCGGTGCCGACATCAGCGACGAGATCGGGCGGATCGAGGACAAGGCGGCGCAAGCGCTGGCCGACCTCTACACGAACCTGACGCCCTGGCAGAAGACCCTGGTGGCCCGGCATCCGCAGCGGCCGCATTTCAACGACTTCATCAAGGGCCTGATCACCGAGTTCACTCCGCTCGCCGGCGACCGCAAGTTCGGCGAGGACGAGGCGCTGGTCGCCGGCTTCGGCCGCTTCCGCGGCGAGCCGATCTGCGTGATGGGCCAGGAGAAGGGCGATTCCACCGAAAGCCGTATTAGGCACAATTTCGGCATGGCCCGCCCCGAAGGCTATCGCAAATGCGTGCGGCTGATGGAGATGGCCGAGCGTTTCGGCCTGCCGGTGCTGTCGCTCGCCGATTCCGCCGGCGCCTATCCCGGCATCGGCGCCGAGGAGCGCGGCCAGGCCGAGGCGATCGCACGTTCGACGGATGCGTGCCTGGCGTTGACCGTGCCAAACGTCGCCATCATCACCGGCGAGGGCATGTCGGGCGGCGCCATCGCCATCACAACGGCCAACAAGGTCTTGATGCTGGAGCACGCGATCTACAGCGTGATCTCGCCGGAGGCGGCGTCCTCCATCCTGTGGCGCGACGGCACCAAGGCGCAGGAAGCCGCCAACAACATGAAGATCACCGCCCAGGACATGCTCCGCTTCGGAGTGATCGACCAGATCCTGAAGGAGCCGGTCGGCGGCGCCCATCGCGATCCCGCCGCCATGATCGCCACCACCGGCGAGGCCATCGCCAAGGCGTTCGACGAGCTCCGGGACCTCGACGGCGACGCCATCCGCAAGCAGCGCCGGCAGAAATTCCTCGATATCGGCCGAAAACTGGGCTGATTCGGCTCGGTTTTGGTGTCCCGGACGCGGTGCGGCACGAAGTGACGCTCCGCAGAGCCGGGACCCATCTCCAACCCTGGGCCCCGGCTCGGCAGCGCACCGCGAAGGCGCGCTGCGCTGCGTCCGGGGCACGAGGGACGCCGGTAACCCCGCATTAACCCTTTTTTTGCCCAAATCGGCGATCTGAGTCCGTGATGGGCCGGAAAGCCCAAGTCCGGCCCAAAGTTGCGTCCATTTAGGCTTCGTTGACCATGCCACTGGGCCAACGGGCTCGTGATCCCCGCTCGGGTTGCGACCGCATGACCCAGAGGTTAGAATTTTAATCAATGGCTTCAGGGCATAAGCGCTGGAGCGTGAGCTGAAAAAGCCCGTCACGACGGGTCCGGTTGTCCGGTCGGATCATGCTCCAAACGATTGGGGTTCGCGCGCACTGCCCGGCACGGTGTGGGGTCCATCTTGATTTCTCGTTCGCTTGCTCGCGCGCTCTTGGCTTCGGTTGCGCTGATGACGGCCGGCGGTCTTTTGGCCGGCTGCAACAGCGACCAGGTCTCGCTCGCGACCAACGCCAAGGCCAACCAGCCGGTGCCGCCGAAGCTGCTCGCCGCGATGACCGAGAAGGACATGGATCTGCAATCGCCGATCCTGGTCCGCCTGTTCAAGCAGGAGGCCGAGCTCGAGGTCTGGAAGCAGACCCGCTCGGGCCAGTTCGCGCTGCTCAAGACCTATCCGATCTGCCGCTGGTCCGGCGATCTCGGCCCCAAGGTGCGCGAAGGCGACCGCCAGGCGCCGGAGGGATTCTACTCGATCAATCCCGGCCAGATGAATCCGCAATCGGCCTACTACCTGTCGTTCAACACGGGTTACCCTAACGCATTCGACAAGGCGCTTGGGCGCACCGGCTCGCAGCTGATGGTGCACGGCGATTGTTCTTCGCGCGGCTGTTACGCCATGACGGACGAGCAGATCGCCGAGATCTATTCGCTCGGGCGCGAATCCTTCTTCGGCGGCCAGAAGGCGTTCCAGCTCCAGGCCTATCCGTTCAAGATGACGCCGGTGAACATGGCCAAGCACCGGAACAATCCGAACATGCCGTTCTGGAAGATGATCAAGGAAGGCTATGATCATTTCGAGGTGACGCGGCAGGAGCCGAAGGTCGATTTCTGCGAGAAGAAGTACGTCTTCGACGCCGCCAAGCCGGCGGACGCCAAGCGCGACCTGGTGTTCGACGCGTCGGCGAAGTGTCCGGCTTATGTGATCCCCGAGGAGATCGCCAGCGCGGTGCGCGGCAAGCAAGCCAAGGACGAGGCCGAATACGCAAGGCTCGTCGCCAAGGGTGCGCCGGTGGCCCGCATGAACACCGGCATCGACGGCGGCATGAACAAGGTGTTCGCGGCCAAGATTCCGGAAGGCTCGACCGGTCTGTCGGAAGGCGCCGAAGGCACCACGCTGCAGATGCTGGCGATGGCCAAGGCGCCCGGCACGATCCCCGGCCACGTCAATCCGCCCAAGCCGAACCTCGATTCCGTGGCGTCCGCGCCGTCGCCGCAGGAAGAGCCGGTGGTCGCCGTGAGCGCGCCCGCGAGCAGCACGCGTGTTGCCTCGGCTCAGCCCGCCGAAAAATCTCAAGGCGGCGGCTTCTTCTCCAATCTCGGCCGCAAGATGGGCCTCGGCACTGCCGACACCACCGCGACTACTCCTCCGCCGCAAGCCACCGCATCGGTGGCGCCGGCCCAGACCACCCCGACGCCGCCGACGGCAGCCTCGCGGCTCAAGGCCGCGGTGACGAGATTCGTGCCGGGCAACGACAAGAAGGAAGCGCCGAAGCCGGCCGTTGCCGCCGCCAAGCCCACCGAGCCGCCGAAGCCGCAACCCGACACGCGGCTTGCCGCAACGCGCCCGGCGCTGAAGCCGTCAGTGTCGGATGGCGCCGCCGACAGCGGCCTGATGGCGGGTTCTGCACCGGTTGTGCCGTCGAACTCGTTCGAGAGCCGCTTCGGGGCGATGAGGTAAGGCGGCGAGCGATAACCGCTCCCTCCGCCAGTCCATCCAAGCTTGACGCCGTCATTCCCCGCCACCGGGTCTCGCCTTCGGCGAGCCCGATGACAGGCTCCGGCGGGGAATCCAGTATTCCAGAGACAGTCGTTTTCAATCGAGAGGCCGTGGCGTACTGGATGCCCCGCTTTCGCGGAGCATCTCAGCTGAGGTTGATGTGACAGCGGAGCGCTTCACACGCGCCCGCTACGGCGCCAGATATCGCATCAGCTCCGGATTGCCCCTCACCTGGCCCGCCTCGCCTTGCAGCGCGACCCGGCCGCGGTCGAGCACGTAGGCGTAGTCGGCGACGCGGAGCGCCAAATCGAGGTGCTGCTCGACGATGATGACGGCGATGGACCTCGCGAGCTCGATCAGGCGCTCGGTGATCTCCTCGATCACGCCGATCCAGACGCCTTCGGTCGGCTCGTCCAGCAGCAGCAGCTTCGGATCACCCAGCATGGCGCGGCCGATGGCGAGCATCTTGCGCTCGCCGCCGGAGAGCGTGCCGGCGGGCTGGTCGAGGCGCTGACCGAGCTTCGGGAAGATGGTCAGCACCTGGTCGACCGCGTCGGCCTTCTTGCTCGCGAGCGAGCCGACGGCGAGATTGTCGCGCACCGACAGGCGCGCGAACACCGAATGCTCCTGCGGCACGTAGCCGATGCCGGCGCGCACGCGCTCCTGGGTGGCGCGGCGGCTAATGTCGCGGCCGTCGAAGGCGACCTCGCCCTTCCACGCGGGCAGCTCGCCGACAATGGTCTTCATCAGCGTGGTCTTGCCGGCGCCGTTGCGGCCGAGCACGGCGACGCCGCCGCGCCAGGGAATGCCGAGGCTGACGTCGAACAGGACCTGGCTGCGACCATAGCCGGCGTCGAGATGCTTGATGTCCAAAAATTCAGGCACGGCGCAGATAGATCTCCTGGACGGATGTGTTGGCCTGGATCTCGGACACCGTGCCCGAGGCCAGCACCTTGCCCTGGTCGAGCACGGTCAACCGATCACAGATGTCGCGGATGAAATCGAGGTCGTGCTCGACGATGACGAGCGAGCAGTGCTGCTTGATCGGCTGCAGCAGCTCGCCGGTGACGCGGCGCTCCTCCAGGCTCATGCCGCCGGTGGGTTCGTCGAGCAGGAGAAGCTTGGGCTTGCCCGCCAATGCCATCGCGATCTCGAGCCATTGCTGCTGGCCGTGCGAGAGCGCGGCGGCCGCGTCGAAGGCGCGGTCGGCGAGGCGGAATTGCCTCAGCATGGTCATGACCTGGTCATGCAACGCACCGCGCGTGCGCGAGAACACGAGATCGAACAGCGAGCACTGCGCCTGCAGCGCGAGCAGGATGTTGTCGTAGAGCGTCAACGACGGCAGCACCGACGTGATCTGGAATTTCAGGCTCATGCCGGCGCGGGCGCGCTCGGTCGGGGTGAAAGCGGTGATGTCGGTGTTGACGAAGCTCACTTTGCCCTGCGTCGGCACTTCGGCCCCCGCAATGCACTTCATCAGCGTGCTCTTGCCGGAGCCGTTCGGGCCGATCAGCCCGTGAAACTCGTTCTCGCCGACGCTGAGCGCCGCGCCATCGAGCGCGGTCAGCTTGCCGAACACTTTCTTGATGCCCGCGGCCTCAAGGAGCATTGCGCTTCTCCTTGACGTTTTCCTTAGGTCTGGCACCGAAGCTTCCGACCCGCTCGCGCTCGCCGAGCACGAAGCTGATCAGGCCGAGCGGCCGGAACAGGATCACGAGCAGCAGCAGCAATCCCAGAATGATCGGCCAGATGTCGCGGTAATTGTCCGACAGCCAGAAGCTGACGCCTTCGACGATGACGGCGCCGATTACGGCACCGATCAGCGTGCCGGAACCACCGAACAGCACGTAGAGC
This sequence comes from Bradyrhizobium daqingense, assembly GCF_021044685.1. NCBI lineage: Bacteria > Pseudomonadati > Pseudomonadota > Alphaproteobacteria > Hyphomicrobiales > Nitrobacteraceae > Bradyrhizobium > Bradyrhizobium daqingense. The sequence continues at coordinate 1,367,579 of NZ_CP088014.1, read as the reverse complement.
ACCACCTGCGTCGAGACCACGACGCCGACCATATTGGGCCAGACGAAGCCCTCGTGGAACGCGTAAAGACTGCCGGCAAGGCCGGCGACGGCGCCGCCGATGGTGAAGATGATGGCTTTGAGATGCTGCGCCTTGTAGCCGAAGAAAGCGATGCGCTGCTCGTTCTCGCGGAGGCCTGCGAGCGCCAGGCCGAATTGCGAGCGCACCAGGAAGCGGCAGAGCAGATAGACCACGATGAGGATGCCGAGCACGAGATAATAGAACGCCGGGCCTTCCGTGAAATCGTATGACCCGAGCGACATCGGCGCGATCGAGGGGATGCCGTTCTGGCCGCCGAGATAATACCAGCCGCGCGCCAGGCGGTCCGCGGCATAGGAGCCCGTCAGCGTGCCCAGCGAGACGAAGATCACGCTGGAGGGATGCCGTCCCAGCAGCAGGAAGCCGCCGAGCAGCAGCGCGAAAGTGAGACCGATCAGCGTGCCCGCCGGCAGCACCAGGAAGATGTTGGTGATGTCGAGGTCGCGCGCGAGCAGCGCCACGCCGTAGCCGGCCGATCCGAAGAACAGGGCCTGGCCGAAGCTCATGATGCCGGCATAGCCCCAGACCAGGTCGAACGACAGCGCGAACAGCGCGAGGATGAGCACGCGCGTTGCGAACACGGTGAGATAGTCCTGCAGCACCAGCGGCGCGAGCAGCGCCGCGAGCAACACGACGCCCTCGACGATCGGCAGGATCTTGCGGCCTGACGAACGCTCGGCTCCCGCGCCTTCTGCCATTGCACCGCCCGCTTCGTCGCCGGCATCGGCGACGACGGCCTGTCTTACCACGCTCATCGGCTTCAGCATTCCACCTTAGCATTCCACTCTAGCATTCCTTGGGATCGACGAGGCCGCTGCTGCGCGCGACGATCTCGTAGTTCCCGCCCTTGGCAACGGCCGTGTACATCTTCATCTTGCAGTGCCGCTTGCCCGGCACCATCTCGGCGGGTCCGCCGGGACCTTCGGCGATCTTGGCGTGGTCGAGCGCGGCGGCAACGGACTCGCGGTCGATCTTGCCGGCCTCCTTGACCGCGGCTTCCCACAGCTTCAGGCCGCGATAGGTGCCGGTGGCGGCGCTGCCGGCGGCGAACAGGAAATTGCCGGGGAAATCCTTCTCGTAGGCTGCCTGGATCTTGGCGTCGAACGGGTTCTCCTTGGTCAGCACCTTGAAATAGTCGAGGCAGCTCGCAAGCCCCTCGATCTCGGCGGCCTGATTGATGTTGAGGGTGTTCTCGTCATAGTAGACGCAAGCCAGGCGCCCGCCGTTCTTGAGGAAGCCGGCTTCGTAGAGCTGCTTGAAGAACGGGCCGACGCCGGGCGGAATCACGGTGTTGAAGACGACGTCGACCTTGTTGGAGACGATGCGGTTGACGGTCGCGGAGAAGTCGACCTGGTCGAGCGGGTAGTATTCCTCGAAGACGACCTCGCCGCCATTCGATTCAATCACCTTGCGGGCATAAACGTTGAGCGTGTGCGGCCAGACGTAATTGGCGCTCGGCAGCGCGAACTTCTTGCCGCCGTTCTTGATCAGCCAGGGGATGAACTCGTCGCATTGCTGTGCCGGCGTCGGGCCGGTGCAGAACAGATAGGGCGTGCACTCCTTGCCTTCGTAGAGCTGCGGATAGATATAGAGCGTTTTGCCGCGCGAAACGATCGGATCCTTGATCGCGTTGCGCATCGAGGACGTGATGCCGCCCAGCACCATATCGACCTTGTCGCGCTGGATCAGCTTGCGGACGTTGCCGACGGCGACGGATTCGTTGGAGGCGGTGTCCTCGATATAGAGCTCGAGCGGACGGCCGAGCAGGCCGCCGGCTGCGTTGATCTCCTTGATCACCATCTTGGCGACGTTGGCATCGGCATTTCCGGCATAGGCGATCGGCCCGGTGAGGTCGGTGGCGATGCCGACCTTGATCGGGCCTTCAGCCGCATTGGCCCAGGGGGCCGGGATCACCCAGCTGCCGACGCCGGTGGCGACTGCACCGGACGCAAAAGCGAAATTGGAGAGGAAGCGACGCCGTGAGAGCTGTGTATCGAACATGTGACTAAACCCCTTTTCCAGCGATGAGGCCCTGCGGGCGGAATTTGATGAAGACAATGGCAAGGACGAAGACGAGCACGTCGGCGACGACGGGCGCCATCACCCAGGGCAGCGCGGCACTGAGCGTGCCGATGACGCCGGCGCCTGCCACCGGGCCGATGAAGGAGCCGACGCCGCCGACCATGACGGCGACGAAGCCCTGGATCAGGAAGCGCAGGCCGAGATCGGCGTAGAGACTGAAAACCGGAACGATCAGCGCCCCGGCAAGACCCGCAAGGGCGGAGCCGAACGCGAAAGTGGCGCCGTACATCAGCGGCGTGGAGATGCCCGAGGCGCGCGCCAGCGATGGATTTTCCAGCGTGGCGCGCATGCGCAGGCCGAAGTTCGTGCGCGACAGCAGCAGGTAGCAACCCGCCATCACCAGCAGCGTGATGAGGATGATGGTGAAGCGCCAGGCCGAGATGTGGACTGTGCCGAAATCGATCGAGCCGCCGATCGGCTCGGGCACAGTGAGATAGAAGCCGCCGATCAGGCCGCGCACGGCTTCGCGGATGATCAGGCCGAGCGCATAGGTGCCGAGCATGGCGACGATCGGTGCGGCGTAGAAGCGGCGGATGATCAGCGCCTCCAGCACGAAGCCGAGCGCGCCGACCACGAAGGGCGCCGCGGCCATGCCGGCCCAGATCGGCAGTCCCTTGGCATGAGCGAGATAGGTGATGTAGGCCCCGAGCAGGACGAACTCGCCCTGCGCGAAGTTGAAGATGCCCATCATGCTGGCGATGATCCCGAGCCCCAGTACGATCAGGACGATGATCGCGCCGAAGCTCAGGATCTCGAACGCCGCGACGAACGCGTTAGCCATGCGCTACTGTTCCGTCCGCCTGTATCAATGCTTCTTTCACATCTTCTTCCAGTCGCCGATCTGCTCGAAGGCATGGGCGGCGCGGTAAATGGTGGATTCCTCGAACATGCGGCCGACCAGCATCAGGCCGACGGGCAGGCCGTCGACCATGCCGCAGGGCAACGACATCGCGGGATGATGGGTGATGTCGAACGGCGCAGTGTTGGAGATCATCTCAAGCGCGCGGGCGACGTAGTCCTCGCGGCTGGCATCCGGCTCCGGCAGCTTGGTCGCCTTCATCGGCGTGGTCGGCATCAGCAGCAGATCGTAGTCGTTGAACGCCTTGTCGTAGGCTGCGGTCAGCCGGCGCGAGATGTTGAGCGCCTTGCCGTAGAAGCGCGGACCGAAATTGTTGTTGATGTAGGTGCCGAGCATCATGAACAATTTCGTGGTCTCGGACAGCGAATCGGCCTGCCGGCGCCAGCCGCGATGGAAATCCATCAGCGAGGTCGAGTAGAGATCGCCGCGGGACAGGCCATAGCCGTCGCCGAACATCATGGTCTGGGTCAGGCCTTCGGTGCCGATCGGGGTCCAGATCGCGCCGCCCAACAGATGCATCGGGATCGACACGTTCTCGACGCTGGCGCCGAGATCCTTGAAGCGCTTCGCCGCTTCGCGCACGCTTTCATTCACCGCGGCTTCCGCGGTCGGCTGCTCGAAGCCCTCCTTGACGATGCCGATCTTCATGCCCTTGACGCCCTGGCCGAGCGCCCTGGTGTATTCCTCGACCTTTGGGGCCTTGATGCGCGGATCGTAGCCGTCGTCGCCGGCGAGCACTTCGAGCAGCAGCGCATTGTCCGCGACCGTTGCGGTCATCGGGCCGGTGTGGTCGACATAGATCTCGATCGGCATGATGCCGGTATAGGGCACGAGGCCCCAAGTCGGCTTCATGCCATAGGTGCCGCAGAACGAAGACGGCATGCGGATCGAGCCGCCCTGGTCGCCGCCGATCGCCATGTCGACCTCGCCGAGCGCGACCACGACGCCCGAGCCCGAGGAGGAGCCGCCGGCCGAATAGCCCATCTTGTGCGGATTGTGCACCGAGCCGTAGGACCCGGTGTGGCTGCCGCCGGACAGGCAGAAATGCTCGCAATGCACCTTGCCCTTGATCTCGGCGCCGGCATCCAGCATGCGCGTGACGATGGTGGCGTCGAAATCGGGCACGTAGCCTTCCAGCGTCGACGAGCCGTTGGTCATGGGCACGCCGGCCAGCATGATGTTGTCCTTCAGCGCGACGGTCTTGCCCTTGAGCTTGCCGCTGGCGGCCCCCTTCACAGTCGACTTGCGATACCAGGCATTGCGCGGGTTCTCTTCGGCCGAGGGGCGATAGCCCGGCGTGCGCGGATATTTCACCTCCGGCAGCTCATCCGGCATCGCGCCGACGAGGTTGTAGGCCTCGATCGAGCCCTGCATCAGGCCACGGAAGGAGGCGACGTCCTCATCGGTGAGCGAAAGGCCGCACTGCTCGGCGACGGCACGAAGTTGGGCGGGCGTTGGAAGGGCAACTGTCACGGCGCTCTCCTGAGTTTCTTGGATCAGTCCTTGGGCGTGCGGCCGCATTGGGCGCGACAAGCGCACCGGCCCGGCCGGAACATTCAAAACGGAAATATTTTCCTTTTCAAGTATTATTTTGGATTCGCGCGTGCACCGATTGCCGCGCCGGGCTCAGATCGGTTTGATCAGCTTGAAGTCGAGACCATCGGCCTCGGCGAGATGCATCGGCATCCGCGCATGCCCGTTGCGGACGGCGACCTGGCCGCGGGCGCCGCTATAGACGACGTTGCGGCCGGCTGCGAGCAGCGGCCCCATCGACAGCGAGCCCGCCTTGTTCGCGACCGCTTCGAGAAAGCGCAGGCCCTCATAGCTGGACTGGCCTACCGAGCCGATGGGCGGCGCGTTTGGCCCGAACATCGCACGATAGCGGCTCTGGAAATCGTCATTGGCGCGCGCGCCGGTGCCGATGAAATAGCCGGACGCGCAGAACATGTTCTCGCTGTTGTCCGCGCCGATGCCGAGCAGCACGGTGTCGTCCATGGCGCCGGCGAGCCGCAGCGTCGTGGCGCCGAGACCGCATTCGCCGAAAGCACGGTTGAAGGTGATGCTGTCGGTGCCGATCAGCGAGATCAGCACGACGTCGGGCCTCGCGGCGCGGATGCGTGCCAGATGCGCCTCGTGATTGTCCTCGCCGAGCGGAACGAACTCTTCGCCGACGACATGCCCGCCGGTTTCCTTGATGTAGTTCTTCACCGCGCGGTGCGACTGCCAGGGCCAGACATAATCGCTGCCGATCAGGTACCAGCGCTTCGCCTTCTTGACGTCAGCGAGCCAGTGGATCGACGGCCGGCTCTGCCAGCGCGGCGTCTCGCCGATCGCCATCACGCCGGGCGTGCGCTCGCCGCCCTCGTAGACCGGCGTGTAGATGTAGGGGATGCGGTGACGCGTGGTGACGTCGCGCAAGCCGACGCGGACCGCGCTGGTGTGCAAGCCGACGATGAGGTCGACCTCGTCGAAGGCGATCGCCTGCTCGGCTCGGTTCAGGACCTCGTCGAGCGGCCCGCCGGCATCGTAGATCGACAGCTCGATCTCGCGCCCGAGGATGCCGCCGCGCTTGTTGATCTCTGCGACCGCGAGCTGCGCGCTGTTGGTCGCACAAGGGCCCCAGACGCCGGGCGAGCCGGTGCAGCAGATGAAGCCGCCGATCCGCAGCTTGTTCGCGCCGCGCCGCCTGAAGAGAGCGTGATCGCTGGGCGACAAGACGCCATCAGCCGCCGATGACGACAGATTCCTGAACAGCAAGGACGGCGGCAACGCCGGGCCGCCGTGAGCCGGGAAGTTCACCGTCGCGCGCACGCCAACTCCTGTCTGATATCAGACCCGAAAGCACATTGATCAGGCGGCCGCGGCTCTCCGCCCTTTTGTTGGGCAATGATCCTATTTTGAAAATATTGAATGTTCAACAATTGAAGTGCATATAGATGCAGCATTGATTGCAAGACATTCACTCATTTGGGTCAAGACGAAGTCTTAGCCGTGGCAAAACCCTCGAAAGAAAACACCCCCATCACCGAACACCTCGCCTACCTGCTGGCGCAAGCCAACCGGGAAATCAACCGGCAGCTCGAACTGCGGTTGAGCAAGGAGGGCGTGCCAGTCGAGCAATGGCGCATCCTGAAAGTGCTGTCGGACGGCAACGGCCATTCGATGGGCGAGCTGGCGGACGCCGTGCTGCTCAACCATCCGACGCTGACCAAGATGATCGACCGCATGGTCTCGGACACGCTGGTCTACCGCGTGCAGGATCCGAACGACCGCCGCAAGGTGCTGATGTTCATCTCCGACCGCGGCAAGGTGCTGTGCAAGAGGCTCAACTCGCTCGCGGTCGACCAGGAGGAGCACATCCTGGAAAGCTACGGCGACAAGCCGACCAGCGAGCTCAAGCGGCTCCTGGAGAGCTTAATCGATAGTTCGAATTGAGGGACGGGTAGTGGCGCGTCTCGCTACATAGTTGTAGCCCGGATGGAGCGAAGCGTAATCCGGGTCGCTTCGCACACCGACAGGATTCCCGGATTGCGCTTCGCTCCATCCTGGCTACCAATCGCGTTACAGCCTCAACTGTCACCGCCCGATTTAATCGGGCGATCCCATAGACAGATGTGACTGAAGCGACCAGGCCGCGGCGTACTGGATCGCCCGGTCAAGCCGGGCGACGACAGTGGAGAATGAGGCACCGGTGTTGCGCCTCAGCCCGCGTATCTACGCATACCGCCCGTGGCAGTGCTTGTACTTCTTGCCCGAGCCGCACGGGCAGTCCTCGTTGCGGCCGATCTTGCCCCAGCTGGCGGGGTTCTTGGGATCGCGTAGCGAGGCATCCGTGGCCTGGGCGCCGAGGGTGACGCTGGCGAGCGCCATTTCGTCCTCGCCGGTGTTCGGGTCGAACTTGTGCGCCTCCATCGGCGGCAGCACGGGCGCTTCCTGCTCCGGCGGGACGATCTCGACGCGCATCAGCTGCGCCGTGACGGCCTCGCGCAGATGCGCGCTCATCTCCTGGAAGAGATTGAAGGCTTCGGTCTTGTACTCCTGCAACGGATCGCGCTGGCCGTAGCCACGCAGGCCGATGACCTGGCGCAGATGATCGAGCATGATCAGGTGCTCGCGCCAGAGGTGGTCGAGGGTCTGCAGCAGGATGGTCTTCTCGACGTAACGCATCACGTCGGGACCCCATTGCGCCACCTTGGCCGCCATGTGCTCGTCGGCCCTGGTCTCGATGCGCGAGAGCAACTCCTCGTCGGCGATGCCCTCTTCCTTGGCCCATTCGTCGACCGGCAGGTCGAGATCGAGCACGCGCTTCAGTTCGTCCTTCAGGCCGGCGACGTCCCACTGCTCGGCATAGGCGTGCTCGGGCACGTGCTTGGCGACGAGATCGTCGATGAAGGCGTGGCGCATGTCGGTGACGGTTTCGGCGACGCTCTCGTCCTTCATCAGGTCGACGCGCTGGTCGAAGATCACCTTGCGCTGGTCGTTCTGGACGTTGTCGAACTTGAGCAGGTTCTTGCGGATGTCGAAGTTGCGCGCCTCGACCTTCTGCTGCGCCTTCTCGAGCGCCTTGTTGATCCAGGGATGGATGATGGCCTCGCCCTCTTGCAGGCCGAGACGCTGGAGCATGCTGTCGAGACGGTCCGAGCCGAAGATGCGCATCAGATCGTCTTCGAGCGACAGGAAGAACTTCGAGCGGCCGGGGTCGCCCTGACGGCCGGAACGGCCGCGGAGCTGGTTGTCGATGCGGCGGGATTCATGCCGCTCGGAGCCGATGATGTAGAGACCGCCGGGCTTCTTCACGGTCTTGGCGGGCTTGCTCCCCTTTGCCGGCTCGACCTCGACTGTCTCCTCGGCCTTCAGCACGATGTCGCGGAAATGGGCGATGTCGGCCTTGATCTGCTCGATCTTCTTGGCCTTCTCGGCCTCGTCCTCGATGCCCGCGGTCTCCTGCTGGATCCGCATCTCCAGCGAGCCGCCGAGCTTGATGTCGGTGCCGCGGCCGGCCATGTTGGTCGCGATCGTGATCGCGCCGGGCACGCCCGCTTCGGCGACGATATAGGCTTCCTGCTCGTGGAAGCGCGCATTCAGCACCGCGAACAGCTTGGCCGGCTTGCCGGCGCGGGCCGCGGCATAGAGCTTGTCGAGCGCGTGCTCCTTGCCGAAGTCGATCTGCTTGTAGCCGTTCTTCTTGAGGAATTCGGCGAGCACTTCCGACTTCTCGATCGAGGCGGTGCCGACCAGGACCGGCTGCAGCCGCGAGTTGGCGCGCTCGATCTCGGCGAGGATGGCGGCGTATTTCTCCTGCTGGGTGCGGTAGACCTCGTCGTCCTCGTCGAGGCGCGCGATCGACAGATTGGTCGGGATCTCCACGACCTCGAGCTTGTAGATGTCGAACAGCTCGTCCGCTTCGGTCGCGGCGGTGCCGGTCATGCCCGCCAGCTTCTCGTACATGCGGAAGTAGTTCTGGAAGGTGATCGAGGCCAGCGTCTGGTTCTCGGGCTGGACCTGGACGTGCTCCTTGGCTTCCAGCGCCTGATGCAGGCCTTCCGAATAGCGGCGGCCCGGCATCATGCGCCCGGTGAACTCGTCGATGATGACGACCTCGTTGTCGCGGACGATATAGTCCTTGTCCCGGGTGAACAGCGTGTGGGCGCGCAGCGCCTGGTTGATGTGGTGCACGACGGAGACGTTCTCGACGTCGTAGAGCGACTCGCCCTTAAGCTGGCCGGCATCGCGCAGCAGGGTCTCGATCTTCTCCATGCCGCCTTCGGTCAACGTCACCGTGCGCTGCTTCTCGTCGACCTCGTAATCGGTCTTGTCGAGCTTGGGCAGGAAGCCATCGATGGTGTTGTAGAAGTCGGAGCGGTCGTCGAGCGGGCCGGAGATGATCAGCGGCGTGCGCGCTTCGTCGATCAGGATGGAGTCGACCTCGTCGACGATGGCGAAGAAATGCGGCCGCTGGACCATATCCTCGAGCCGGTACTTCATGTTGTCGCGAAGATAGTCGAAGCCGTATTCGTTGTTGGTGCCGTAGGTGATGTCGCAGGCATAGGCCGCCTTGCGCTCGGCGTCGTCGAGGCCGTGCACGATCACGCCGGTGGTCATGCCGAGGAAGCCGTAGATCTGGCCCATCCAGCTGGAGTCGCGGCGGGCGAGATAGTCGTTGACCGTGACGACGTGGACGCCCTTGCCGGCGAGCGCGTTGAGGTAGACCGCGAGGGTTGCCACCAGCGTCTTGCCTTCGCCGGTCTTCATCTCGGCGATGTCGCCCTCGTGCAGCACCATGCCGCCGATCAGCTGGACGTCGAAATGGCGCTGGCCGAGCGTGCGCTTGGCGGCCTCGCGCACCGTGGCGAAGGCGGGGACCAGCAGGTCGTCGAGGGTCTTGCCGCCCGCGAGCTGCTGCTTGAATTCCGCGGTGCGGGCCTTGAGCGCCTCGTCGGAGAGTTTCGAGACCTCGGGCTCCAGCGCGTTGATCGCGTTGACGCGGGACTGATATCCCTTCACCCGCCGGTCGTTGGCGGAGCCGAAAAACTTGCGGGCGAGCGCGCCGATCATGCCTAGTTCCTGTGTTCGCGATTCAACCGCGTTGCAGCCAAGAAGTTGTCACCCGCCTGCCTATTCAACTCACCGTGACGCCGATGGCGCCCTCAGCCCGCGGGGGGTCGTCCGCCATATGGGTGGGAGTTGAGCAAGTCTGGGTTCAACGGCCAAAAACGCAGCAAAATAAACGCCATCGCCATGGACGCGACCGGCCAGAGATATGGCCGGCCCCTAGCCTTGTCAACGGCGGCCGCATTGCGGCTAATTCATCATTTTGACAGACTTTTCGCGTTGCCAAGCCCCCTTGATTGGGCGAGTGTCCGCCCCGCTCGAGCAGCCCCCTGCTTCAACATAAGGATTTTCCATGACCACCTCGTTCCCGGTAACCACCGGCCAGCGTTTCCGCCATGCGTCCGCCCTGGCTGGCTGCCTCGCTTTGGCGCTGTCCCTGGCGTTCGCCGGGCAGCTGCGCGCCGCCGACGACCCGGTGCTGGCGAAGGTCAATGGCGCTGAAATCAAGAAGAGCGACGTGACCATGGCCGAGGAGGAGCTCGGGCCGAGCCTCGCCCAGATGGATCCGGCGACCAAGGACGAGAATGTCCTGTCCTTCCTGATCGACATGAAGATCGTCAGCAAGGCTGCCGAGGACAAGAAGGTCGCCGACAGCGAGGAGTTCAAGAAGCGCCTGGCGTTCGCCCGCAACCGGCTCCTGATGGACAGTCTGCTCGCGAACGAGGGTAAGGCCGCCACCACCCCCGACGCCATGAAGAAGGTCTATGACGAGGCCGCCAAGCAGATCACCGGCGAGCAGGAGGTGCGCGCCCGCCACATCCTGGTCGAGACCGAGGACGATGCCAAGGCGGTGAAGGCCGAGCTCGACAAGGGCGCCGATTTCGCCGAGCTCGCCAAGAAGAAGTCCAAGGATCCGGGGTCGGCCGACGGCGGCGACCTCGGCTTCTTCACCAAGGAACAGATGGTGCCGGAATTCTCGGCCGTGGCCTTCGCGCTGGAGCCGGGCAAGGTCTCCGACCCCGTGAAGTCGCAGTTCGGCTGGCACATCATCAAGGTCGAGGAAAAGCGCAACCGCAAGGCGCCGGACTTCGAGCAGGTCAAGGCCCAGATCGAGCAGTACGTGACCCGCAAGGCGCAGGCCGACTACGTCGCCAAATTGCGCACCGAAGCCAAGGTCGAGCGGCTGGACCAGCCGGCGGCAGATGCCGCCAAGCCGGACGCCAAGCCCTCCGACAGCAAGATGGCGCCGCCGGCGAAGAAGTAAGAAATCGCTGTCACTTCACGGACGCCAATAGTATCTAACGTCGCGATGGCCGGGGATTCCCCGGCCATCTGCATATCCAGACCCACCAAGGCGCCCCGCGATGTCCTCCTCCGTCTCCCCGCTCGCCCCGACAGCCGTTCCCGACATGCCCGTGATCGCAGGCATCCGCCTTGCGACGGCCGAGGCCGGCATCCGCTACAAGAACCGCACCGACGTGCTGCTGGCGGTGATGGACAAGGGCACCGCGGTCGCCGGCGTGTTCACGCGGTCGAAATGCCCCTCGGCGCCGGTCGAATGGTGCCGCGCCAAGCTGAAGGGCGGCAAGGCGCGCGCCCTCGTCGTCAATTCCGGCAATGCCAACGCCTTCACCGGCAAGACCGGCCGCGCCTCCACCGCGCTGACCGCCAAGATCGCGGCCAAGGCGGTCGGCTGCAGCGAAAGCGAGATCTTCCTGGCCTCGACCGGCGTGATCGGCGAGCCGCTGGACGCGACCAAGTTCGACGGCGTGCTCGGCCGTCTCGCCGAAACGGCGGAAGCAGGCGATTATCTCGCCGCGGCCAAGGCGATCATGACTACCGACACCTTCCCGAAGGTCGCGACCGCGACCGTCAAGCTCGGCAAGGCCAAGGTCTCCATCAACGGCATGGCCAAGGGCGCCGGCATGATCGCGCCCGACATGGCGACGATGCTGTCCTTTATCTTCACCGATGCGCCGATCGCGCCGGCGGCGTTGCAAGCGCTGCTCAAAGCCGGAGTCGAAGACACCTTCAACGCCGTGACGATCGACGGCGACACGTCGACGTCGGATACGCTTCTGGCGTTCGCAACGGGCGCCGCCGCCGAGCACGGCGCGCCAAAAATCAGCCGCGCCAGCGACCCGCGCCTGAAGGCGTTCGTCAAGGCGTTCAACCAGGTGCTCGCCAACCTCGCCGAGCAGGTGGCCCGCGACGGCGAAGGCGCCCGCAAGCTGGTCGAGATCACGGTCGAGGGCGCCAAGACCAAGGCCTCCGCGCGCAAGATCGCGATGTCGATCGCGAACTCGCCGCTGGTGAAGACCGCGATCGCCGGCGAGGATGCCAATTGGGGCCGCGTGGTGATGGCGGTCGGCAAGGCCGGCGAGCCCGCCGATCGCGACAAGCTCTCGATCTCCTTCAACGGCATCCGCGTCGCCAGGAACGGCGCGCGCGATCCGTCCTATGACGAGGCCCAGGTGTCGGAGGCGATGAAGGCGCCGGAGATCGCGATTAAGGTCTCGCTCGGCCTTGGCAAGGGCCGCGACCGCGTCATGACCTGCGACCTCACCAAGGAATATGTGGCGATCAACGGGGATTACCGGTCCTAGGCAACATGCCCGATCTCAAACTGACACTGGTGGTGGCCTGCGCGCTGGTCGACGCCGACAAGCGCGTCCTGATCGCGCAACGCCCCGAGGGCAAGCCGCTGGCCGGCCTCTGGGAATTTCCCGGCGGCAAGCTCGAGCCGGGCGAGCGGCCCGAGCAGAGCCTGATCCGCGAACTCCACGAGGAGCTCGGCATCGCGGTCGCCGAGCCGTGCCTGGCGCCGCTGACCTTTGCGAGCTACGGCTACGAGACCTTTCACCTGTTGATGCCGCTCTACATCTGCCGACGCTGGGAAGGGATGGTCACGGCACGCGAGGGCCAGAACCTCGCCTGGGTCCGCGCCAATAAGCTGCGCGACTACCCGATGCCGCCCGCGGACATTCCGCTGATCCCGCATCTGATCGATTTGTTGATGTGATGCCGAGGCGCTCACCAGACTCTCAGCGTCATGCCCGAGCCCGTCCCGGACATCCACGATCTTCGTGCCGAGCAGAAAGACGTGGATGGCCGGGTCAAGCGCGGCCATGACGGAGGAGAGAGCTTACGTCTCTCCCGCCTTCTTCACTGCCTCTGCGAGACTCGCCTTGGCCGAGCCTGGCTTGAGCGGCTGCTGCTGGCTCGCATGCGGGGCCCAGCCGGAGAGCCAGATGATGTCGAAGGTCGCGCGGATGCGGCCGTCGGCGTCGGCAAAGCGCTCGGCATAGATTTCCGCCATGCGCAGCAGCGTCGCGCGCCGTGTCGGCGTCCGCCGCCGCTCGATCAGCACATTGGCCGCGCCCATGCGGCGCAGATCCTGCATCAGCGCGAACGCATTGGCATAACGCACCACGACACGGTCGACGTCGGTGACCGGCAGCGCAAAGCCGGCCCGCTGCAACAGCGCGCCGACGTCGCGCAGATCGGCAAATGGCGCGACGCGCGGCGACACACCGCCTTCGCATTCGGCCTCCGCCGCGGCAAAAGCCTGCCGCAGCTCGGTCAGGCTGTCGCCGCCGATCATGGCGGCGAGCAGAAGCCCGTCCGGCTTCAGAGCGCGCCGAATTTGCGCGAGCACGCCCGGCAGGTCGTTGACGAATTGCAGCGCCAGCGCCGAGACGACGAGATCGAGACTTTCCGCGGCGAGAGGGAGCTTTTCTCCGCCAGCCACATCGGGCGCGATCCGCTCGAGCGACGGCAGCCGCGTGCGCATCGCCGCGAGACCCTCGCCGGGCGTCCAGAGATCGACCGGTGCGTGAAACTCGCGCATTACCGCGGCCAGCCGATCGGACATGTCCTCGGCAACACGGTCGAACAGGAACGTGACCACGCCTTGTGCCTGCGCGCGCCGCTGCCGCGCGTGCAGCAAGGCACGATCGAACAAAGCGGGCGGGGTTTGCGGGGTCTGGGCCATGCCGCTGGTTACGCCGATCACGGCGGTCATTGCAATCTCCTCTCGCGTGTCCCGGACGCGCTGCAGCGCCCTTAGCGCTGCTGCGCAGAGCCGGGACCCATAAGACGGCACGGCAGAATGCGGCGACATGGGCCCCGGCTCTGCAGCGCACCGCACCGGACGATGCTTCGCATCGCCGGGGACGCTGCGCTGCGTCCGGGGCACGAGCCCCGCTTGAGCGGATGAGCGTGGAACGCTAGCTTCCCCGCATGGACACCGACGCCGCTCCCACCCGTTCCATCGCCGCGCCGCTGCGTACCGCGTGGACGGCCGGCCGCCACTTGATGTGGCGCGCGGCACGGCTCGCACTCGACATCGCGCTGCCGACGCAGTGCGTGTCCTGCCACGAGCCGGTCGATGGCGAAGGCGTTTGCGCTGCGTGCTGGGCGCGGCTGTCGTTCATCGAGCGGCCCTATTGCCCACGGCTCGGCATTCCCTTCGTTTACGATCCCGGCCCGGACATGCTGTCGATGGAGGCGATCGCAAGCCCCCCGGCCTACCAGCGGGCGCGCGCGGCGGTGCGCTATGACGACGTCGCGCGCACGCTGGTGCACGCGCTGAAATACCAGGACCGCACCGATCTCGCGCCGGCCATGGGGCGCTGGATGGCGCGCGCGGGCGGGGAGCTGCTCACTGGGGCCGACATGCTGGTGCCCGTGCCCCTGCATTGGCGGCGGGCCTGGCGGCGCCGCTTCAACCAGTCCGGGGCGCTGGCGCAGATCATCGCGCGGCAGAGCGGCGTGACGGTGCGCGGCGAGCTCCTCCGCCGGGTGCGCGCCACCGAGCAGCAGATCGGCCTGTCCCGGGCCCAGCGCGCCAGCAATGTGCAGGGCGCGTTCCAGGTATCCCCGGGCCATCAGGCCGAGATTCAGGGCCGCCGCATCGTCCTGGTCGACGATGTCCTGACCACGGGCGCGACGCTGGATGCCTGCGCGCGGGCCCTGCTGCGCGCGAAGGCGGCCCAGGTGGACGTGCTGGTCTTTGCCCGGGTTGTCGAGGCTGGCCCACGTCCCATATAATTCAATGAATTCAGTTCATGACATGAAAGCGTTGGACGCCATGACTGCTGCTGTCGAGATCTATACCAGGCCGGGCTGCGGCTATTGTTCCGCAGCGAGGTCGCTGCTGACCCGCAAGAAGGCGACCTTCACGGAGTTCGATATCGCCAAGAACCCGTCCTGGCGGCAGGAGATGTACGATCGCGCCGGCGAGGGCTCGACCTTCCCGCAGATCTGGATCGGCGGAACCCATGTCGGTGGCTGCGACGAGCTCTATGCGCTCGACCGCGAAGGCAAGCTCGACGGCATGCTCGACAGCGTCAAGGCCGTCTCATGAGCGAGAACCGCACGTTCACCGCGGCCATGGTGCAGATGCGCACCGGCCTGATGCCGGGGCCGAGCCTGGAACAGGCAACGAAGCTGATCCGGCAGGCGGCGGCGAACGGCGCCGACTACGTGCAGACGCCCGAAGTCAGCAACATGATGCAGCTGAATCGCAAGGCGCTGTTCGAGCATCTGCAGAGCGAGGAGGACGACAGCTCGCTCAAAGCCTATCGCGCGCTCGCGGCGGAGCTGAATATCCATCTCCATGTCGGCTCGCTGGCGCTGCGTTTCTCGGATGAAAAGGCCGTCAACCGCTCCTTCCTGATCGGGCCCGAGGGCAATGTGCTCGCGAGCTACGACAAGATCCACATGTTCGACATCGAGCTGCCGGACGGCGAGAGCTATCGCGAATCCGCCAATTACCAGCCGGGCGAGACGGCCGTGATCTCCGACCTGCCCTGGGGCCGGATCGGCCTGACGATCTGCTACGATGTGCGCTTCCCCGCGCTCTACCGTGCGCTCGCCGAGAGCGGAGCGTCCTTCATCACCGTGCCTTCGGCCTTCACCCGCAAGACCGGGGAAGCGCATTGGCACGTGCTGCTGCGTTCGCGCGCGATCGAGACCGGCTGCTTCATCTTCGCGGCGGCCCAAGCAGGCACCCACGAGAACAAGCGCGAGACCTATGGTCACTCCCTGATCATCGACCCCTGGGGGGAGATCCTCGCCGAGGGCGATGTCGAGCCCGGCATCATCATGGCCAGGATCGATCCGGCCAAGGTCGAGACCGCGCGCCGCGCGATTCCTTCGCTCCAGCATGGCCGCCGCTTCGGCGTCGCCGATGCCAAGGCCGGGCCGGACCATCTGCATCTCGTGCGGGGATCGGCATGATCCGCTACGCACTGCACTGCGACCGTAACCACGACTTCGAAAGCTGGTTTCAGAGCTCGTCGGCCTATGACCAGCAGGTGAAGCGCAAGCTCGTGACCTGCCCGATCTGCGGCTCGGCCAAGGTCGACAAGGCGATCATGGCGCCGCGCATCGTCGGCAAGAAAGGGCGCGGGCGCGCGACCCCGCCGCCGGAGCCCACCGCGAACGCCGCGCCTGCGTCCGAGGCGGCGCCGTCGGGACCGACCTCGCTGCTGATGGCGCAGGAGCGCGAGCTGCGCACCAAGCTGAAGGAATTGCGCGACCACATCGTCAAGAACGCCGACAATGTCGGTGAGCGCTTCGCCAACGAAGCCCGCGCCATGCATTACGGCGACAAGGAGCACCGTCCGATTTATGGCGAAGCCTCGCCCGAGGAGGCAAAGTCGCTGATCGACGAAGGCATCGAGGTCTCACCGCTGCCGACGCTGCCGGAAGACCGGAACTGACGCCCCTCGCTTCTCGTCATGGCCGGGCTTGACCCGGCCATCCACGCCTTTCTTTCAGCGACTAGAAGAACGTGGATGCCCGGGACAGGCCGGGCATGACGGCGGATAGAGGTCAGGCCCCCACCAGCACAGCCACGCCGATGACGATCAGCGCGATGCCTGCAAGCTCGCGCGGCGCGATCGGCTGCTTGAACGAATAATACGCCACGGCTTGCGCGAACAGCACCTCGATCAGAGCGAGCGTGCGGACATTGGCGGCGGCCGTCAGCGCGAACGCCAGGAACCAGAACTGCGAGGCGAAAGCACCTGTGAAGCCCGCGAGCATCGACGGCCGCCATAGCCCGAGGATGCCCCGCAACACATCCGGCGCGCGCCAGAGCAGATAGATCGTCAGCACCAGGGTCTGCACGAACAGGCCGAGCACCAGCGTGAACGACGCCGCTGTCACGAAAGATACGCCGGGCACATTGATGATGGCACCGCGAAAACCGACTGCGGACAGCGCGAATGCCGCAGCCGCGACAAGGCCGGTGATGGTCGGCTTCAATTCGGCAAAGCTCTTCTCGCCGCCGGGCCGCAGCGCAGTGATAACGACGCCGATTGTCGCGATCACGATCGCCAGCACTTTCAGCCAGGTCAGGTGATCGCCGAGGAAGACGAAGCCGAAGATCGCAGTCTGGATCGCCTCGGTCTTCAGATACGCCGTCGTCACCACGAAGGAGCGATCGTTCATCGCGAGCAGCATCAACCCGGTGGCAACGATCTGGCTGAGCGCGCCCAGCAGCAGCCAAGGCCAGAACGCAGACGGCGGCATGCCGAGATGATCGCCGGTCGCGACCAGCACCACGCCGAGGAACAGCAGCGAGAACGGAAAGCCGAACAGGAAGCGGATATTGGTCGCGCCCCAGGTCCCCAGCGGCTTGGTCAGCGACCGCTGCATCGCATTGCGCGCGACCTGGCCCAGCGCAGCAACGACGGTGAAGGGAATCCAGAGGCTGGCGATGGTGAGCATGGGGTGGTGCGCACTAGCGGGAAATGACTGCAGCCAACCTGCAAGTTGAAGCCTAGGCGGTCAACCGCGCGGACGTCATGGGAGCGATGCTCACGCCACCGACACCGCTTTCGGAGTGACAGGTCGCACTTCACCCTCCGAGGCTCACACCATCCCTTCCGCCACCACCATGTAGTTCACGTCCATGTCCGACGAGAGAGTCCATTTGTCGGCGAAGGGTGAGTAGACGACACCGGTCTGCTCGGTGATGACGAGGCGGTTGTCGAGCAGATATTTCGCGAGCTCGTCGGGGGTGACGAACTTGTTCCATTCGTGGGTGCCGCGCGGCAGCCAGCGCAGCACGTATTCAGCGCCGACGATGGCGAGCGCGAAGCTCTTCCAGTTCCGGTTCAGCGTCGACACCACCATCAGGCCGTTCGGCTTCAGCATCGAGGCGCAGCGCTTCAGGAAGATGCCGACGTCCGTGACGTGCTCGACCACTTCCATCGCCAGCACGATGTCGAAGCGCTCGCGCGGGTCGATCTCCTCCACCGTGGTGCAGCGGTAGTCGATCGACAGATGGCTCTTGCCGGCATGCAGCTTGGCGGCGGCGATGTTGCTGGCCGAGGGATCGACGCCGATGACCTGCGCGCCCAGCCGCGACAGCGGCTCGCACAACAGCCCCGCGCCGCAACCGATGTCGAGCACGCGCAAGCCGGCGAGGCAGTTGAGGCTGCGCACATTGCGTTCGAACTTGCGGCAGGCGGCGTCGCGGATATAGCCGAGCCGCAGCGGATTGATCCGGTGCAGCGGCGCCATCTTGCCCTTGGGGTCCCACCACTCCGCCGAGAGTTTCGAGAATTTTGCGATCTCGGCGGCGTCGACGGTCGAGCCCGGCGGGGCAGAAAGGGAAGTATTTTGCTGCATGCTCATGGTTGGGCGCGGTCCTACCGCGTGGTGATCGAACTACGGAAGGCGAGCGGCGAGGCGATGGTCTTGATCGTCTCGATCCCCTCGCCGACGCCGCGAATCGTCACGTCGCCGTAGTTGAGAATACGTCCAAGAATGGTCTGGTCGACATCGACGCTCTCGACCTTATCCAACGCCATTTCAAAAGTGCGGCGCTTGATGAAGCCGGTCTTGTGCACGACGCGGAGGTTGGTGACGTCGGTCTCGGTGGTGAAGCGATGGAACCAGCCCTTGAGAGTCCAGTACAGGGCCGCCAGAGCCACGAGCGCCGCGGTCCCGAGGCACAGCAGATAAAGCCAGTCGACGGTCGCCTGCCGTGACAGGACGAGCAGGGCCAGCGCCACGATCCAGGCCACGATGGCCGGAAAATAGAAGATCCAGTGCGCATTGGTCGAATACAGCACCCGCTCGCCCGGCTGCAGGATCTCGTCGATATAACGCGCCATGATCTCGGTTAACCCACTCCCCGCACCTGCCCCCGCAGGAACCCGCTTGCCCCCGGCCCCGCCGCTCTGTATACGCGCGGTCGGTATCCGTAAGGCATTCGCCCAGTGCGGTCACCATACTGATCCTTATGAGGGAATGCACGCGTCGTCATGAGCCGCCTCGTGATGAAATTCGGCGGCACGTCCGTCGCCAACATCGAACGTATCCGCAACGTCGCGCGCCATGTGAAGCGCGAGGTCGACGCCGGCCATGAAGTGGCCGTGGTCGTCTCGGCGATGTCCGGCAAGACCAACGAGCTGGTGGCCTGGTGCACCGAGGCCTCGCCCATGCACGACGCCCGCGAATACGACGCCGTCGTCGCCTCCGGCGAGCAGGTGACGTCCGGCCTACTGGCCATCGTGCTCCAGGGCATGGGCATCCAGGCCCGTTCCTGGCAGGGCTGGCAGATCCCGATCAAGACCAGCGACGCCCATGCCTCGGCCCGGATCGAGGACATCGACGGCAGCGAGATCATCAAGCGCTTCAGGGAGCGCAAGGAGGTCGCCGTCATCGCCGGCTTCCAGGGCATCAACCCCGAGACGAACCGCATCACCACGCTCGGCCGTGGCGGCTCCGACACCTCGGCCGTGGCCGTGGCCGCCGCCGTCAAGGCGGACCGCTGCGACATCTACACAGATGTCGACGGCGTCTACACCACCGATCCGCGAATCGTGCCGAAGGCGCGCCGGCTCGACAAGATCGCATTCGAGGACATGCTGGAACTGGCGTCCCAGGGCGCCAAGGTGCTCCAGGTCCGCTCGGTGGAACTCGGCATGGTCCACAACATGCCGATCTTCGTCCGTTCGAGCTTCGACAAGCCCGAGGATATCGACCCCTATGCCAACCAGCCGCCCGGCACGCTGATCTGCAGCGAGGAGGAGATCATGGAAAGCCACGTCGTCACCGGTATCGCCTTCTCCAAGGACGAGGCCCAGATCTCGGTGCGCCAGATCGAGGACAAGCCGGGCGTGGCGGCCTCGATCTTCGGCCCGCTGGCGGATGCCAACATCAATGTCGACATGATCGTTCAGAACGTGTCCGAGGACGGCAAGACCACCGACCTCACCTTCACGGTGCCGGCCGCCGACTACACCCGCGCCAAGGACACGATTACCGCCGCCAAGTCCAAGATCGGCTATGCCAGGCTCGACACTGCCACCGACGTCGCCAAGATCTCGGTGATCGGCAGCGGCATGCGCAGCCATGCCGGCGTCGCCGCCCAGGCGTTCTCGGCCCTCGCAGGGCGGAATATCAACATCCGGGCCATCACAACCTCCGAGATCAAATTCTCGGTGTTGATCGATACCGCCTATACTGAGCTGGCGGTACGCACCCTGCACACGCTCTACGGCCTCGATCAGACCTGAATCGCGGCCCGTCGTCGCACTTCGGGATTGTTGCCTGAGCCTGGTCTTTCCGGAAAACTGCTTCGCACTTTCCCGGACCATGCTTGGACTAATTTTCTCTTAGCGGTCGCAGCAAACGCCGAGGTGTCCACACATTCGCGTTTGGCAGGCGTTTTGCTTGGCAAAACAAGCCCCAATTCGCTATAGGGCGGACAGGGTGGGCTGCCATAAACTGTGCCCCAGTTGAGGTGGTGCCGATTCGGCACAAGCGCCAAATCTGAGAAAGATTTGGGGCCTGGCCGGTGCCGGACGAGCAAGCTTATTGTTTTTCTGGAGTTCTGGGCGAGCCGCCGGCGGTCCTTTCGGGCCCCGCAGACGGAGGAGGTTGACGGTTCATGCGGAGCGCGTCGGGAGGTCCCCGCGTCTTATTGAGACGGCTCCGCGAAACCATGGCGGAGCAGGTCTCGGCCCAGGAGCGGCTGGACAAGATCGTGGTGCTGATCGCCGCCAACATGGTGGCCGAGGTGTGCTCGGTCTACGTGCTGCGCATCGACAACACGCTGGAGCTCTACGCCACCGAGGGCCTCAACCGCGAGGCGGTGCACCACACCGTGCTCAGCGCCCATGAGGGCCTGGTCGGCCTCGTCGCCAGCGAGGCGACGCCGCTCAATTTGAGCGACGCGCAGAGCCACCCGGCCTTCTCGTTCCGCCCCGAGACCGGCGAAGAGATCTACCATTCCTTCCTCGGCGTGCCGATCCTGCGGGCCGGCAACACGCTCGGCGTGCTGGTGGTGCAGAACCGCGCCAAGCGCAACTATGTCGAGGAGGAGCTCGAAGCGCTCCAGACCACCGCCATGGTGCTGGCGGAGCTGATCGCCTCGGGCGAGCTCTCCGCGCTGGCCCAGCCGGGCCAGGAGCCGGCCGCACGCCATTCCGCGCAGAAGGTTGGCGCCATCCTGTCGGAGGGCATCGCGCTCGGCCATGTCGTGCTGCACGAGCCGCGCGTCGTCATCAAGGACTACATCGCCGAGGACCTGCCGAAGGAGATCAAGCGGCTCGACACCGCGCTCGCCAAGCTGCGCGCCGATCTCGACCGCATGCTGGAGCGCGGCGACGTCGCCGAAGGCGGCGAGCACCGCGAGGTGCTGGAAGCCTACCGCATGTTCGCCAACGACCAGGGCTGGTCGCACAAGCTGCACGAGGCAGTCGCCACCGGCCTCACCGCGGAGGCCGCGGTCGAGCGCGTGCAGTCCGATACCCGCGCGCGCATGCTGCGCTCGACCGATCCCTATTTGCGCGACCGCCTGCACGACCTCGAAGATCTCGGCTACCGCCTGATGCGGCAGCTGGTCGGCCAGGACCACGCGCCGTCGCGCGAACAGCTCCCCGACAACGCCATCGTCATCGCGCGTGCGATGGGCCCGGCGGCGCTGCTCGACTACGACCGCAAGCGCCTGCGCGGCATCGTGCTGGAGGAAGGCACCGCCAATTCCCACGTCTCGATCGTGGCGCGCGCGCTCGGCATTCCTGCGGTGGGCGAAGTGCCGAACGCGCCCGGCATCGCCGATCCCGGCGATGCCATCATCGTCGACGGCACCTCGGGCTTGATCTATGTGCGGCCCTCGCAGGAGATCGAGGCCGCCTTCGCCGAGCGCGTGCGCTTCCGCGCCCGCCGCCAGGCGCAGTATCTGGCGCTGCGCGACCGGCCCTGCGTCACCAGGGACGGCCAGAAGGTCGAGCTGATGATCAATGCGGGTCTCGCCATCGACCTGCCGCACATCGAGGACACCGGGAGCGCCGGCATCGGCCTGTTCCGCACCGAGCTGCAATTCATGGTCGGCCAGAGCCTGCCGCGCACCAGCGACCAGCTCGCGCTCTATCGCACCGTGCTGGATGCCGCCGGCACCAAGCCGGTCACCTTCCGCACACTCGATATCGGCGGCGACAAGGCGCTGCCCTACATGGAAGCCGTGATCGAGGAAAATCCCGCGCTCGGCTGGCGTGCGATCCGGCTCGGGCTCGATCGTCCCGGCCTGCTGCGCGGCCAGATCCGAGCGCTCTTGCGCGCCGGGGGCGGCCGTTCGCTGAAGATCATGTTCCCGATGATCTCGGAAGTCGCCGAGTTCGATTCGGCGAAGGCGCTGGTCGAGCGCGAGCTGACTTATCTGCGCCAGCACGGCCACACGCTGCCCGAAAGAATCGACATCGGCACCATGGTCGAGGTGCCGGCGCTGCTCTATCAGCTCGACGAACTGCTGAGGAAGGTGGACTTCATCTCGGTCGGCTCCAACGACCTGTTCCAGTTCCTGTTCGCGGTCGACCGCGGCAACGCCAAGGTCTCCGAGCGCTTCGACACCATGTCGGCGCCGATCCTGCGCGCGCTGCGCGACATCGCGCGCAAATCCCATGCGGCGAAGAAGTCGCTGTCGCTGTGCGGCGAGATGGCCTCCAAGCCGATCGGCGCGCTGGCGCTGATTGCCCTCGGCTATCGCTCGCTGTCGCTCTCGGCGACTGCGCTCGGACCGGTCAAGGCCATGGTGCTCGACCTCGATGCCAAGAAAGCCGAGGCGGTGCTCGCGCCGCTGCTGGACGCGCCCGCCGGCAGCGTCTCGATCCGGCAGAAGCTGACGGAATTTGCCGAGGCCGAAGGCCTGGCGTTGTAGCGGGCCCGTCGCCGCTCCCTGCCGCCTCGCCTCCTTCCGCCATTCGAGACCGAACCGATGTCGTCACTCCCCGAAGCCAAACTGGACGTCCTGCTCGCGCACCACGCCTCGCTCGAGGCCGAATCGCTGGGACAGCTCGCCTCCGAGCGCTACGTGCAGATCACGCGTGAGCTCGCCGAGATCACGCCGCTGATCGAGCTGGTGAAGGCCTATCGCTCCGCCGTGAAAGAACTTGCCGACACCGAGGCGCTGATCGCCGATCCCGCCACCGATGCCGAGATGCGCAGCATGGCGGAAGCCGAGCGCGACGAGCTCGCGCCAAGAATCGAGGAGCTGGTCCAGCAGATCCGAGTCGCGCTGCTGCCCAAGGACGCCATGGACGACCGCAACGTGATGCTGGAGATCCGCGCCGGCACCGGCGGTGACGAGGCCTCGCTGTTCGCCGGCGATCTGTTCCGGATGTACGAGCGCTTCGCCGGCCTTCAGGGCTGGAAGGTCGAGGTGATCTCGGCCAGCGAAGGCACCGTCGGCGGCTACAAGGAAATCATCGCCGAGGTGCAGGGCCGCGGCGCGTTCTCCAAGCTGAAATTCGAATCCGGCGTGCACCGCGTGCAGCGCGTGCCCGACACCGAGACGCAGGGACGCATCCACACCTCGGCGGCGACGGTCGCGGTGCTGCCGGAGGTCGAGGACGTCGACGTCGACATCAAAACCGAGGATTTGCGCATCGAGACCATGCGCGCGCAAGGTGCCGGCGGCCAGCACGTCAACAAGACCGAATCGGCGATCCGCATCACCCACATCCCGACCGGCATCGTGGTGATGATGCAGGACAGCCGCTCGCAGCACAAGAACCGCGCCTCCGCCATGAATATCCTGCGCTCGCGCATCTACGACGCCGAGCGCCAGCGCGTCGATGCCGCCCGCTCGGCCGAGCGCAAGGAGAAGGTCGGCTCCGGCGACCGCTCAGAGCGCATCCGCACCTACAATTTCCCGCAAGGCCGCGTCACCGACCATCGCATCAACCTGACCCTCTACAAGCTGCCGCAGGTGATCGCCGGCGAAGCGCTCGGCGAATTGATCGACGCACTGACCACCGAGCACCAGGCCGCGCAGCTCGCCGCGCAGGGCGCGGCGGCGTGACCCAGAACAATCCCTTCACCGCACAGCCCATCGAGAGCGCGCGGCGCGCGCTGGCTGCGAAGTTGAAAGCGGCGCGGCTGGACGAGGCCGAACTCGACGCGCGCATCCTGCTCGGCGCTGTGCTCGGCCTCGACCTCACCGGCCTGATCGCGCAGGCGACCCGCCCCCTCACCGCGGCCGAAGCGTCGCGATTGGTGGAGCACGCAGAACGCCGCATCGCCGGCGAGCCGGTTGCACGCATTCTCGGGACGAGCGAATTCTGGGGTTTGCCGTTCCGACTGTCCGAGGCGACGTTGGTGCCGCGTCCCGACACCGAGACGGTGGTCGAGCTAGCGCTCGAAATCCTTCGCGAACGGCCAACATCCCATCCGCCGCGGATCGCCGACATCGGCACCGGATCCGGCGCGATCCTGCTCGCGCTGCTGCACGACATCCCTGATGCCTTCGGCGTCGGTACCGACCTCAGCCTGACAGCGCTCGTCACCGCCAGGGACAACGCCAATTCTCTCGGCCTCGCCGGCCGCGCCGCCTTCGTCGCCTGCTCCTATGCGGCGGCGCTCTCCGGCCCGTTCGATCTCATCGTGTCGAACCCGCCCTATATTCCCTCGGCCGAAATCCCGAAACTGAGCGTCGAGGTACGCGAGCACGATCCACATCTGGCGCTGGACGGCGGCAATGACGGATACGACGCCTATCGGGTTCTGATCCCGCAGGCGAGCGAGCGCCTCGCCGGTGGCGGCGCGCTGGTCGTCGAGGCCGGACTGGGCCAGGCCCGAAATATTGAAACCTTGATGGTGGGTGCCGCGTTATCGGTGGACAGGCCACCCAAGGCCGACCTGGCGGGCATTCCGCGAGCCGTTTCAGCCCGAAAAATGCCCCCATAAAAGCCGGATTGGCTTGCAAAAAGCTCTTGGAATATCCCTTGGGAACGACTACGTTCCGGTCAACACATCGGTGCCGGCCCCGTAGACCTACGGGCGAAAGCCGGGCTCTCGGGCGAGAGCTTTACTGATTATAGGTTCCAAGCCGCAGGTCCTGTTGAGCGCGATGGCCAGTGGAGCTGCGCTGCTCTCCGACCGCAACGTGAACGAAAGCCTGATATTGCGCTTGAAGACTTACGCAAGAAAGCTGGGCTTGTTTCGGCAGGCGATATGAATGGGTTCGCTGGCAATGAATGCTGGCGGGTGGGGAACGCGTCTTTGTTGAACGCGACGGTCGACGAACATCGGCAGGGTTCAGGCCGCTTTTGCGCGCGGTGCGCGCGAGAGCTGTGAACCGCTGTCACCAGGTCACTCCTAGCAATCAGTAATGCGTGCAACCTTTAGGGCTGGAATTAAAGGCAGGACATGAGAAACGGTCAGAACAAGCAGCGGATGCGCAACCGCAACAACAATAACAACAACAACAACCGGCGCGGCCAGAACCCGATGACCCGGGTCTACGAGTCCAACGGACCGGACATCAAGATCCGCGGCACGGCCTCGCACATCGCCGAAAAGTATCTCCAGCTCGCGCGCGATGCGCGCTCCTCCGGCGACCCCGTTGCGGCCGAGAACTACTACCAGCATGCCGAGCATTATTTCCGCCTGATTGCGGCCGCCCAGGAGCAGTTCCGCCAGAACCAGCAGCCGCGCGGTGACGAGCCTGTCAGCAACAGCAGCGGCGAGGACAGCGAGGACGACGGCGAGAATTTCTCAGCCTTCGGCCAGGAGCCGGGTTTCGTCCCGCAGCCGCAGCAGCAGCCTTTCATGCGCGACCGCGACGGCCAGCGCGAGCATCACCAGCGTGACCACCAGCAACGCGACAATCAGCCCTATCAACGCGAGCAGCAGCAGCCGCGCGAACATCGCGAACGCGACCATCGTCCGCAACCGCAATATCAGCCGCAGCCGCAACCTGCGAACCAGCCGCAGCCCGTCATCGCCGATGCCGGCAGTGTCGATCGCCTGCCGTCCTTCATCACCGGCGCACAGCCGCAAGTGAATGTCGGCGCGAATGGCGGCCAGGGCGGCTTCGAGGGCGGCGGTGGTGGCGAGCGCTATCCACGGCGACGTCGCCGTCCGCATGGCCCGCGCCCCGAGCGCGAGGCCGCCCCCGTCGCATCCAGCGACGAAGTGGCTCCCGGCGAGTAAGCTTCGACTGATTTTCTGAACTGCATCGTCCCGGCCTCGCCGGGACGATTTGTTTTCAGCCGCGCGTCGAGGAAGGCACCAGCACGGGCTTCGCCAGCGAGGGTATGAGCCGCGCCCGCTCGCGCTTGGCGGGGATCGCGCGATAGACCTGCTTGGTGGCTTCGACGATGTGCACGCCGGCAAAGGGCAGTGACAGCGCAGCACCGGCACGCTCCCACATCTGCGCCGATCTCAGCACCCAGCCGCCGGCATAGGGCGGCATGAACAGCGCCTCGCCCCAGGCCGTCGGCGTGAACCAGGTCTGGCGCAGGAGCTCGGTGATCTGCGAGCGCGAATAGGGCCGGCCATGGCCGAACGGCGTGCTGTCGGTGCGGGTCCACACCCCGCGCCGATTCGGGATCACGGCGATGACGCGTCCCGAGGGCGACAGCACGCGCCACACCTCGCGCAGCAGTGCGGCCGGATCATCCGACATCTCCAGCGCGTGAACCAGGAGGATGCGGTCGATCGCGGCGTCAGGAAGCGGCAGCGAGAATTCATCGACCAGCGAGGCCAGCGCCGGCCGCCCCGTCGGCCATTTCAGCACACCCTGGGCCGCCGGCATGAACGCGATGCAGCGCTCGGCGTCCTCGCGGAACAGCCCGAGATAGGGCGTGGGATAGCCGATGCCAAGCACGCGTTGGCCCTCGGCGCGCGGCCAGCGCTCCCTGATGCCGCGATTGATCATTTGCCGCGCCACGATCCCGAGGCGGCGGGAATAGAACTCGCGGAGGTCGACGACGTCGATGGTCATGACCGCAATGTAACATGCGCGAGGCCGCCGCCGCGCGCGGAATATTGCATTGCCTGCGCAACGCTAACGCCATATTTGTCTGGCGGGGCTGAGCGCGATGGAGATGTCATGGCCGCCGAAATTCGTACTTTCACCTGTTTAAACGACAATTTCGGTTATCTGATCCACGATGTGGAAACCAAGGCGACGGCGTCGATCGACGCGCCGGAGGCCGGCCCGATTCTCGAGGCGCTGGAGCGCGAGGGCTGGCAGCTCACCGACATCCTGATCACGCATCATCATGGCGATCATGTCGGCGGGGTCGCCGAACTCAAGCAGAAATTCAATTGCCGCGTCGTCGCGCCGCACGACAAGACCACTGAGATTGCCAACGTCGATCTGCGCGTCGCCAATGCCGATGTGGTCAAGATCGGCGCCCTGCTCGGGCGCGTCGTGGAGACGCCCGGCCACACGCTCGACCACATCTCCTACGTGTTCGACAATGAGAAGACGGTGTTCGCCGCCGACACGCTGTTCTCGATCGGCTGCGGCCGCGTGTTCGAGGGCACCTATCCGATGATGTGGGATTCGCTGTTGAAGCTGCGCGCGCTGCCCGACGACTTCAAACTCTATTGCGGCCACGAATATACCGCGTCCAACGTCAAGTTCGCGCTCACCATCGAGCCTGACAATGCGGCGCTCCAGGCGCGCGCGGCGGAGGTTGCCAAGCTGCGGGCGGAGAACAAGCCGACCATTCCCTCGCTGCTCGGTGAGGAGAAGCGCGCCAACGTGTTCCTGCGCGCCGACGATCCCGCGGTTGCGGCCAAGCTGCACATGAAGGGCGCGGATGCCGCCGCGGTGTTCGGCGAGTTGCGCGAGCGCAAGAATAAATCCTAGAGAACAAGTCCTGACGGGATCAATGCCGACCGCAGCAGAGATCATCGCGCGCCTCGAACTCCGACCGCATCCCGAAGGCGGGCACTATCGCGAGACGTTTCGCGACCAGACCACGGATGCCAACGGGCGCTCGCGCTCGACCTCGATCTATTTCCTGCTCGCGCGCGGCGAGCGCTCGCACTGGCATCGCATCGACGCGGTCGAGACTTGGCACTACTACGCCGGCAGCGCGCTGACGCTCCGCGTCGCGCACGAGGGCTGCACGCAGCACGTGGTGCGCCTCGGCGCCGATCTTGTGAACGGCGACCGACCGCAGGCGATCGTGCCGGCGCAGGCCTGGCAATCCGCCGAGACGACGGGCGAGTGGACGCTGGTCGGGTGCACGGTAGCTCCGGCGTTCGAGTTCGCGGGCTTCGAGCTCGCACCACAGGGCTGGGAGCCGTAGGTCAAGCCGAGCCCGCCGGCCGCCGCTCCAGTGCGGTTGGACAATCTATTCTTTCGTATCTTTCCGCACGGGCAGTCGGCGAACAATTCTGGTCGAAAGCGTTTCGTAGGCTGGCCGATAACCACCGGCCCGATATTGTTCTTCGGTCAGTTGGATGAAGAATTTTCCGTCGGTTATCGTGGCTGTCTCGGGTCGACCATTGATGCTCTCGTTCCGATGAGTGCCTGTGAAGGTCTCAGGTGTTGCGCTGACTTGCGCCGCGACGTTTCCGGAAGCCAGTTCCGCCAGCAGCATCGACGGAATGGCGATCAAGCGAATCATCATTTCCGCAGCACCATGTCCTTGGCCGCAATCAGGCCGCCGCCGGCGATCAGGATCGCAGCGATGGCGATGTTGGCGCTGGCTTGCGCAAAGCCCGCGGCGATGAGGAATCCGGTCGAGAGCAGCGGCGTCGCGTAGGAGGCGGCGCCGAGCACGCGGATATCGCCGCGCTTCATGCCGATGTCCCAGGCATAGAAGGCAGCACCGACGGGGCCGATGCCGAGTGCGACCACGGAAAGCCATTGCAGCGTGGTCTCCGGCCAGACGGTGGTCTCGAGGGCGAGATGCATCAGCGCGGCGAGCACAGATGTGACGAGGCAGAAGCCGGCGACGGCATCGGTCGGCACCGCCTTCAATCGCCGCGACGACACGGAATAGATCGCCCACACGAAGGCGGCGATGAAGGCCGCGACCAGCCCCGGCACCGCTCCCGGCGCAAAGCCTGAGGTATTGCCGGCGAACAGCAGCACGGTGCCGACGAGACCGAGCACGGCACCGATGATGTGGTGCATGGCAAGCCGCTCGCCCGGCAGGAAGGACGAGAACAGCACGATCAGCAGCGGCCAGAGATAATTCAACAGGCCGGCTTCGGCCGGCGGCGCGAAGCGCAGCGCGAGGAAATACAGCGCGTGATAGCCGAACAGGCCACCGACACCGACGGCCCAGACGATGGGCGGCTGACGCAGGCTCTTTGCCGCCTCGCCGCGCCCGATCCAGGTGAGCAGGCCGACGAGGCCGCCGATTGCAAACGTCATCGCGGCGAGTTGGAACGCCGGAATCTTTCCGGTCGCCACCGTCATCACTGACAGCAGCGACCACATCAGAATCGCGGTCAATCCGATCAGCGTCGCGGTGCGGGGAGTCATGGATCAAGGGCTCTGAGGACGATGATGCCCGGCACGGGGCCGGGCATTTTCGTCTTCACTATCGCCTTGTCGCGTCTGAATCTACAGGCTTGAGGTCTTATCAGGCGTGATACTGGCCGCCATTGATGGTCAAGGTCGAGCCGGTGATGAAACCGGCCTCGTCAGCCGCAAGGAACACCACCGCGCGCGCGATCTCTTCGGGCTCGCCGAGGCGATTGACCGGGATCTGCGGGATGACGTTCTTCTCCAGGACGTCTTTCGGCACCGCCTGCACCATCTCCGTATTGATATAGCCCGGCGCAATTACGTTCACGGTGATGCCACCCTTGGCGTTCTCGATCGCGAGCGCCTTGGTGAAGCCGATGTCACCTGCCTTGGCCGCGGAGTAGTTGACCTGACCGAACTGCCCCTTCTGACCGTTGATCGACGAGATCGAGATGATGCGGCCGAACTTGCGCGAACGCATGCCCTCGATCACCTGGCGCGTCATGTTGAACAGCGAGCCGAGATTGGTGTTGATGACGGCGTTCCACTGCTCGAGCGTCATCTTGTGGAAGGCGGTGTCGCGGGTGATGCCGGCATTGTTGACGAGCACCTCGATCGGCCCGAGATCGGCCTCGACCTTCTTCACGCCCTCCGCGCAGGCGTCGAAATTGCTGACGTCCCATTTGTAGACCGCGATGCCGGTCTCGGCCTTGAATTTCTCCGCCGCCGCATCGTTGCCGGCATAGCTCGCCGCAACCTTGTAGCCGGCCGCCTTCAGCGCCTTGCTGATCGCAGCACCGATGCCCCGCGTACCACCCGTGACCAATGCAACACGTGCCATGTCGTATTCCTTCCCTTGGACTCTTCGGACGTTTCTGACGTGATCGTTTTTTAACTGCGGATTATGCGGGACGTTTGACGGACATCAAGAACAAAACGCCCGGCGTTGAGCCGGGCGTTTCTCTTTAGTCGAGGCCTGCGCAGTTGCGAAGAATATTTGATTCGCAGCCGCCGCCTTTTTAGTCGCGTGCAACGCACTCGCTCACGTGTGCAGCGCACCCGTCAGCTACGCGTAAGCTCAGTCGCGCGCCAGACACATCGCGATACCCATGCCGCCGCCGATGCACAGCGTGGCAAGGCCCTTCTTCGAATCGCGCTTCTGCATCTCGTGCAGCAGGGTCACCAGCACGCGCGCGCCGGACGCGCCGACCGGATGACCGATCGCGATCGCACCACCATTGACATTGACCTTGGAGGTGTCCCAGCCGAGGTCCTTGTTGACGGCGCAGGCTTGCGCCGCGAAAGCTTCGTTGGCCTCGATCAGGTCGAGATCGCCGACGCTCCAGCCGGCCTTCTTCAGCGCGGCGCGCGAAGCCGGGATCGGGCCCGAGCCCATGATCTTCGGATCGACGCCGGCCTGCGCCCAGGACACGATGCGCGCCAGCGGCTTCTTGCCTTCCTTGGCGGCCTGCTTCGCAGTCATGAGCACCACGGCGGCGGCGCCGTCATTGATGCCGGACGCAGAGCCCGCGGTAACAGTGCCTTCCTTCTCGAAGGCGGGCTTGAGCTTGGCCATCGCGTCGAGCGTGGCGCCATGACGCGGATATTCGTCGGCGCTGACGACGACGTCGCCCTTGCGGGTCTTGATGGTGACGGGGACGATCTCGTCGTTGAACTTGCCGGCGTTCTGCGCGGCCTCGGCCTTCTGCTGCGAGGCGACCGCGAACTCGTCCTGCTGGGCGCGGGTGATCTGCCACTGGCGCGCGACGTTCTCCGCGGTGTTGCCCATGTGATAGCCGTTGAAGGCGTCCCACAGACCATCCTTGATCATGGTGTCGACCAGTTCGAGGCCGCCCATCTTGACGCCGCCGCGCAGATGCTGGGCGTGCGGGGCCATGCTCATGGACTCTTGTCCGCCGGCGACCACGATTTCGGAATCGCCGTTGAGCAGCGCCTGGTAACCGAGCGCGACCGTGCGCAGGCCCGAGCCGCAGAGTTGGTTGACGCCCCAGGCCGGGCTCTCCACCGGAATGCCGGCGAGGATCGAGGCCTGGCGGGCCGGGTTCTGTCCCTGGGCCGCGGTCAGGATCTGCCCCATGATGACTTCGGAGACCCGGCCGGGCTCGATGCCACCACGCTCCAGCGCGGCCTTGATGGCGACGGCGCCGAGATCATGAGCGGGAAGGGTCGCGAAGGCTCCGTTGAAGCTTCCGACCGGGGTGCGGGCGGCGCTGACGATGACGACATCGTCTGACATGGGCATCTCCTGGGGCTTGAGGTTCTGAAGAAAGGGGCAGGCGGGCGCTTTGAAATGGCCCGTCAATCTCGTCAGTCATCCTGTTAGCGTCGTTGAGGCATGTCAATCGGCCGGCGACCGAATTCATGCCGCAGCGCATTCAAAATAGCGTTCTTGTCGCTTTCGCAAGCAGGATTTTGCTCTGCGATTAACCGTGCCGCACAAAACGGTAGCGTGACCCCTTTGAAAATGCTTATTTTGTTGCGTTGCGTACTCTTCCCGCCCTGCGGCATGGCCCGCCGGGTTCCCGTTCTCCGCGCTTGCAAGTGAGAGCCCATGGCGAAATCAGACCAACCCACCACGATCAAGAAATACGCGAACCGCCGGCTCTATAACACCGGAACGAGCACCTATGTGACGCTCGAGGACCTCGCCGCCATGGTCAAGGACGGGGAGGATTTCCTGGTCTACGACGCCAAGACCGGTGACGACATCACCCGCTCCGTGCTCGCCC
The DNA here is from genome assembly GCF_021044685.1 of Bradyrhizobium daqingense. Taxonomy (NCBI): domain Bacteria; kingdom Pseudomonadati; phylum Pseudomonadota; class Alphaproteobacteria; order Hyphomicrobiales; family Nitrobacteraceae; genus Bradyrhizobium; species Bradyrhizobium daqingense. Next base: position 1,335,514 of record NZ_CP088014.1, on the reverse strand, counting down.
AGATCATCTTCGAACAGGAGAACAAGGCGGGCCAGAACCTGCTTCCGACCACCTTCCTGCGCCAGCTGATCCGCTTCTATGGCGACAGCATGCAGATGGTGGTGCCGAAATATCTGGAACAGTCGATCGCGACCCTGACCCAGGAGCAGGAGAAGTTCCGCAAGCAGATCGCCAATACGCTCTCCGGCACGCCCTTCGCGCCGCTGGAAGAGCAGGTCCGCCGCAACATGGAGCTGTTCCAGCAGACCTTCTCGATGTTCAAGCCGTTCGCGCCGACGGCCCGCCCCGCGGCCAGTCCGGAGCCGGAGCCCGATGCGAGCGCCGAAGCGCCGAAGGACAGCAACATCGACGATCTGCGCCAGCAGATGAAGGAAATGCAGGAACGCCTGGAGCGGATGTCGAAGAAGGACGAGTAGGCCTTTCGTTCGCGCCAGCGCGTCGGCATCCGCAGGCACGCGGTGGCAGCTTTACCCGACTGTCTCCTCGAACTCGTCATTGAGAGCGAAGCGAAGCAATCCAGAAATCCCTCCGCGGAAAGACTCTGGATTGCTTCGCTGCGCTCGCAATGACGGAGTTCGCGGAAGCAGCGAGATCAAGCCGTCAGCTTCACCGCGTGCGCAAAATCCCAATAGAGTTGTCGCGCCTTGGCGTAGAACGGCCCCGGCTTCAGCTCCCGCTCATCGATGCAGATGACAGGCGCGACCTTGGCGAAATTGCCGGTGGAGAAGATCTCGTCGGCACTGAGAAAATCGGCATAGCGCAGCGTCTTCTCGACCACGGTGACGCCGTCGCCGCGGAGCAGGCTGATGACGCGCTGGCGCGTAATGCCGTTGAGGAAGGTGCCGTTCGGCACCGGCGTATAGACCACGCCGTCCTTGGCCATGAACACGTTGGAATTGCCGAACTCCGCGACATTGCCGAGCATGTCCAGCATCAGCGCGTTCTGGAAGCCGCGCGAGGCGGCCTCCGCCAGCGCGCGCGAATTGTTCGGATAGAGGCAGGCGGCCTTGGCCTCGACCGGCGCGCATTCGGCGGTGGGCCTGCGGAACGGCGACAGCGTGATGGCATTGCCGACGGGTTTCGGCATCGGCGCCTCGTAGATGCACAGGCACCAATTGGTGGTCTCAGGATCGAACAGCACGCCGCCGCCCGAACCGTTCTGCGCCCAATACATCGGTCGCACATAGAGCTCGGCATTGGCCGCAAAGCGCGCAATGCCCTCGCGCGCCAGCGTCAGCCAGGTGCCGGCATCGACCACGGGCTTCAGGCCGAAACTGACTGCAGATTGATTGGCGCGGGCGACGTGGCGGTCGAGATCGGGCGCCACGCCCTCGAACGCGCGGGCGCCGTCGAACACGACCGAGCCAAGCCAGGCCGCATGCGTCCGCGGGCCCATGATCGGCACATTGCCGTCGTGCCATTTGCCCTCGAAGAAGGTCCAGCTTGGCGAATATTCGATCGGCTTCTTGATCTCGGCCATGACGAACTCCCCTGGCGCGATGCCGTATTTGTGCCCGCCACTATTGGTCGGAACTCCTAAATGATTTCCTGCATCGAAGCGGTGAGATACCCTGTCCAGCTAGGAGGAAGGACATATCGATGCCGCTCGATCCGCTCGCGAAGCGTTTGTTGACCATGATGGCGGCGGCCGGGCCGCAGGCGCGGAGCCGGCCGAGCGTGGAAGCGCGCCGGCAGTCGCTGGCGAAGCTGATGCAGTTCGCACGCGCTGACGCGCCTGATGTGATTGCGTCCGACGGCACGCTGCCCGGCCCCGGGGGCGAGCTGCCCTATCGCCTCTATTCGCCCGCATCTGCCGGCGAGCGCACGCCCGGCTTCGTGTTCTTCCATGGCGGCGGCCTCGTCGCCGGCAGCGTCGCGACGCACGACCGCATCGCGGCCGCGCTGGCGCATGCGACCGGCTGCCGTCTCGTCTCGATCGATTACCGCCTCGCGCCCGAGCACAAATTTCCAGCCGCGGTCGACGACGCGACCGCTGCGACCGAATGGGTGGCGCGGCAGGCCGTATCGCTCGGCATCGATGCCGAACGTCTCGTGGTCGGCGGCGATTCCGCCGGCGCTACGCTGGCCGCGATCGTGTGCCAGGAGGCGGTCCAGAACGCAGGCCTTTCCATCGTCGCGCAATGCCTGATCTGCCCGGTGCTGGATTTCGAGGAGACCTCGCCCTCGCGCGAGGAATTCGCCGAGGGCCATCTGATCGATCGCGCCACAATCGAAGCCGATCTCGCCGATTATCTGCCCGAGGGCGTGGATGCCACAGACCCCCGCATCTCGCCCCTGCGCGCGAGCCGGCTCACCGGCCTGCCCACGGCGATCATCCACACCGCCGAGTTCGACCCGATGCGCGATGAGGGCAATGCCTATGCGCGCAAGCTGCTCGCTGCCGGCGTCGCCGTCGAGCACGTCTGCCATGACGGCATGGTCCACAATTTCCACGCCATGGGCGCGATCCTGCCGCAGGCGCAGCTCGTGCTGTCACAGATCGGCGAGCAGGTCAGGCGGGCGGTGGAGAGGTGACGCACCGCCTACCCGCTCCCCTGTGCAGGAGATGGGAGGAGAGGCGTTACGCCCGCGCGCCGAGCACGGCACGCGCCGCCCCGACATATTCCAGCCAATGCGCGTCCGCATAACGTTCCGCCTGCCGTACGCAGCTGACGTCGGGCGCATGGGCAGCTGCGATCGTGCGCGCGAAGCGCTCTTCCGCCACCGTCACGTCGGCGGGCTCGGCCGAGGAGACCGCGGCGGTGACGGCAGTCGGAGCAACGGCGAGCCCCGCAAGACCAGTGAGTAGGATGCGGCGTGACGTCTTCATTTCGGTCGTTCCTTCCATTGTCCGGCTGCACTCCGGCCGGCGCATGTGTCGGTCCGATCACGGCAGGGTAACCGCACACATCCACGCCGTCCATCGCTTGCCGATAGCGCTTGACCGCGCGAGCGATCACGTTCCATCTAACAACGGTTTCCCCATCAAAGCGCCACGCGCCGGATTGTCACGTGTTTCACCACAGCCAATCGCATCGCCGGGCTTCACGCGCTGTCGCGATGGCATTGCTCGGCTTGACGGTTTCGGCTGGCGTCGCCTTCGCTGCGAACGATGAAGAGGACGCGCCCGCAGCCTCTGCGGTCCCCAACATCTATCTCGACCTGCGTACCACCTATGCGACGATCCCGGCCGGCACGCTGGGACTCGGTTTCGGCAACACCTCGCTGTCGGCGGCTTTCCAGGCCTTGGCCGTCCGACGGAGTACGACGCTCCCGACCGGGTTGCCGGCGGCTAAAGCCATCGCCGTCGATCTGCCCATGACCGTCGACGTCAGCGATCGCGTCTCGCTCTATGGCGGTGTGTCGGGATCGACGACTGATATCGCCGGCGGGTGGTCCAGCTTCAACATCACCAGCTGGAACATCGGCGTGCAGGCCGATCTCCATCAGCAGAACGGCGGCAGGATCCCGACCATCACATTGCAGTCGACGCTGACGCAATCGGTGCCGAACGAGCCGGGCATGACGAATTCCTTCAACAACATCCTGGAATTCGACTACGCGCTCGACGAGGACGAGACGCGGGGCTGGCTGGTGGGTGTGCAATACACCACCGCCACCGTCGCCAGCCCGTTCGCCAGCATCCGGCCGAACACGGTCCTCTACGCCGGCGGCTATTACCAATGGCCCAGCAATTGGAAGTTCACGGGGCGCTTCGGCGTGCAGTCCTTCGGCGGTGCGCAGCTCGCCGGCCGGACGCTGGCGGAGCCCTTCACCCAGCCGATCCTGCGGCTCGACCTCGACCGCATGGATGACAACGACAACCGCCTGTTCGGCATCACTGCGCAGATCGCCTGGATGCCGGCACCGTCGTATCAGGTGACCTTGCGCACGCCGCTTTACGCCGTGCGCAACTGACTGGGCTCACAGCAGATTTTCGGTTAGGCGCAGCGGCGGTTCTTGACGGGCAGGGAATAGCGTTCCGCATCTTCGTCAACCGATCGTTAATCCTCATTCCAAAACATCGATTGCGTTACACCGGCGCAAGGAACCTTGCGCGAAACTACTACCGCTTGTCGCGTCGTATTCGCTTGGAGGCTGCGAATGTCCCGCTTGGTTTCGGAACGGACGTTCCTTGCTGGGAAGATCTTCTTCAATTTCGGCCAGTCGTCGATCGATTGCGTCGTGCGCCGGCTGACCGAGGAGGCCGCGACGCTCGAGATGGAGAGTGGCCTCGGCGTGCCCGAGCGGTTCCAGCTCAGGCTCGCGGGACGCGAGATCCTGACCTGCCGCGTGATCTGGCGATCGGACCGCCAGGTGGGCGTCGCCTTTGAACAGCCGGGCAGCGTCGAGCGGGCGGCCGGTGAGGAGCGGGAACGCTCGTCCGACGCGATGATGCGCAGCCAGATGCTGGCGCTGCGCGCCGCGCTCGATCATGTGCCGACAGGCATCGTGCTGCTCGATTCGAGTCTCCGGGCGCGCCTGATCAACCGGTCATTTCGGCAGATGTGGCGCCTGCCCGACGAGGTTGCCGACAGCCATCCATCCATCATGACGCTGCTCCATCACGGCCGCGACACCGGCGCCTATGAGGTACCGGATCCCGAGCTCGATGCTCTGGTGGCGGAACGCGTCCGCGTGATCGAGGCGGGAGATCCGACGCCAATCGATGTGCGACGGACCAATGGCGATGTCGTGCGCGTCCAGGTCACGCCGCTGCCCGACGGCGGACGCATGCTGACCTATACCCCCGTCACCGACATCGTGCGCACCTCCGACGAGCTGAAGCTGCTGCGGGATGCGCTGGAGAATGTTCAGGATGGGATCCTGCTCCTCGATTCCGACCTGCACGCCACGTTCATGAACCGGCGCATGCGTCGGTTCTGGGAGGTCAGCGATGAGGAGGCGGCGAGCCGGCCAGCCTACTCATCGCTGGTGCGACGCCAGTATCGCGCCAGCGCTCCCAATCTTCCGACCAGCGACCTCGCGAAATTTCCGGCGCGGCGCGTCGCGGAGGTCAAGGCCGGCGATCATGTGCGCGATTTGCAGACGCCCGACGGTAGGCGCATCCGGGCGCATTGCACCACGATGTCGAATGGCGGCCGCATGCTGACCTATGTCGACATCACCGACCTGACGCAAAAGGCTGCGATGCTGGAGACGCTCGCCACCACCGATCCGCTCACCGGGCTCTACAATCGCCGCCACTTCCTCGACAGCCTCGATGCGGAGTGGAGCCGGTTTCAGCGTTACTATCGTTCGGTGTCGGTGCTGATGATCGACATCGACCACTTCAAGTCGGTCAACGATCGCTATGGTCACGCGGTGGGCGACGCCGCGATCAAGGCGGTCGCCGCCGCCTGCCTCGACGGCAAGCGCAAGTCGGATGTCGTCGGCCGGCTCGGCGGCGAGGAGTTCGCGGTTCTCCTGCCCGAGACCAGCCTGTCCCGCGCGAGGATCGTGGCCGATCGCATCCGCAAGCGCGTGCTGAGCGCGCAGATCGTCGCCGACACAATTCAGTTCGGCGTCACCGTGAGCGTCGGCATTGCGGAGGCCACCGTCAGCATGTCCGGCATCGACTCGCTGATGGGGGCGGCCGACCATGCGCTCTACCAGGCCAAGGCCGAAGGCCGCAATCGCTGCGTCGCCTTCGTGCCCCCGCCGCCGGCAAGCAAGGCGGCGGAGTGAGCGAAGGCGGCTGGCTTAGTCCGGCACCGGCACGTCGAACGTATTGAGCGTGACCGAGACCATGCAATAGACGCCGACGAGATAGGACAGCTCGGCTGCGCCGTGCTCGCCGAACTCCTTCACGGCCGCCCGATAGGTCAGCTCCGGCAGCACGCCGCCGCTCACCAGCGCCGAGGCCATGTCGTAAGCGACCGCTTCCTGTTTGGTGAGATCCACCGGGCGCTGGCCGGCAACGATGGTCGCGAGCTTCTCGTCGGAGAGGCCGCGCTGCTCGGCGACCAGCACATGGGCATAGAGCTCGTAGCCGGAACGAAAATGCGAGCCGGTGACGAGGATCGCGACCTCGCGCACCGGCGCCGGCAGCAGCGGGTTTGAGGCGATGGCCTTGACCAGCTCCCACACCGGCTTGCCGAAGCGCGGCTCGCGCAGCCAGGGATTCCAGGGTCCGAGCAGCGCGCCGTCATCGCGCATGTTCACGAAACCCTTGAAATGGTCCTGCATGCCGGCTCGCATGTCGGCATAGAGCGGCTTCTGCTCGTCGGTCAGATCCTTGGGATCGAGAATGGGAAGGCGCACGGTGAACATCTCCTCGTTGAGAAGAGATGAGGCTCGCCTGCATGCGCGCGCGGGGCAAGTGAAGTTGCTGTGACGGCCTGCTCAGAATTCCAGCGGCGCGTTGTCGACGACTTCCTTCATCACGAAGAAGGTGCGAGTCTGGCGCACGCCGGGCAGCGCGATCAGCTGCTCGCCGTGGATGCGGTTGAAATCCTCCATGTCGCCGACGCGGATCTTGAGGAAATAGTCGAAATCGCCGGCGACGAGATGGCAGTCGAGCACGAATTTCAGCTTGGCGATGGCCTGCTCGAAGGTGGCGAAGCTCTCCGGCGTGGAGCGGTCGAGCACGACGCCGACCATGACCAGCGTGCCCTTCGCCACCTTCTTCGGGGCGACCATGGCGCGCACAGCGGGAATAAAGCCGTCCTCGAACAGGCGCTGGGTGCGGCGATGGCAGGTGGCGGGGCTGATCGCGACCGATACGGCGAGCTCCGCGTTGCTGAGCCGACCGTTATTTTGAAGCAATCTCAATATCTTGAGGTCGATGCGATCGAGCCGGGCGGCCATGGAAGAAGCTTTCAGAGGATCCTACTATACCGGAAGAAACTTTACCAATTACCGCAAGATGCGCAAGATTTCGCGCAACAAAGGCGCAACATTCGAGAGCACCTTTTCCCTCTCCGATGCTAGTTCCCTCCCCGACATCAACGCCAATCGGGATGACCCATGAAGCTGGACAAATTTCCGCGCTATCCGCTCACCTTCGGCCCGACGCCGATCGAGAAGCTGGAGCGGTTGTCGAAACATCTCGGCGGCCAGGTCGAGGTCTATGCCAAGCGTGAAGACTGCAATTCCGGCCTTGCCTATGGCGGCAACAAGCTGCGCAAGCTCGAATACATCATCCCCGACGCGATCGCCTCCAACGCCGACACGCTGGTCTCGATCGGCGGCGTGCAGTCCAACCACACCCGCATGATCGCGGCGGTCGCCGCCAAGCTCGGCATGAAGTGCCGCCTGGTGCAGGAAGCCTGGGTGCCGCACGAGGACGCGGTCTATGACCGCGTCGGCAACATCATGCTTTCGCGCATCATGGGCGCCGACGTGCGCCTGGTCGACGACGGCTTCGACATCGGCATCCGCAAGAGCTGGGAGCAGGCAATCGAGGAGGTGAAGGCGGCGGGCGGCAAACCTTACGCGATCCCCGCCGGCGCCTCCGTGCACAAATTCGGCGGCCTCGGCTATGTCGGCTTCGCCGAGGAGGTGCGCAAGCAGGAAGCGGAGTTCGGCTTCAAGTTCGACTACATCGTGGTCTGCACCGTCACCGGCTCGACCCATGCCGGCATGCTGGTCGGCTTCGCCGCCGACGGCCGCGCGCGAAAAGTGATCGGCATCGACGCCTCCTTCACGCCCGATCAGACCAAGGCGCAGGTGCTCGAGATCGCGCAGAATACCGCTAAGCTCGTCGAGCTCGGCCAGGATCTCGTTGCCGACGACGTCGTGCTGGTCGAGGACTACGCCTATCCCGCCTATGGCGTGCCGTCGGAACAGACCAAGGAAGCGATCCGCCTCACCGCGCGCCTCGAAGGCATGATCACCGACCCCGTCTACGAGGGCAAGTCGATGCAGGGCCTGATCGACCTCGCCAAGAAGGGCTATTTCGAAAAGGGCGCGAAGATCCTCTACGCCCATCTCGGCGGTGCGCCCGCGCTGAACGGGTATGCGTATGCGTTCAGGAATGGGTGAGTGAGAGCGTAGCGCTCGCGCCTGTCCACTGTCGTCCCGGGCAAGCGCAAGCGCAGACCCGGGACCCATACGCCGCAGCAATGGTTTGGCGAAGACTCGTGGTTGCCAGCCTGCCATAACCACATCGGCCGGTGGTTACGGATCCCGGATCGCGCTTCGCTTGTCCGGGATGACGACGTGGAGAGATCGAGGCTCCTTACCGCGTCCTGACGATCTGCAGCAGCTCCTCGCCGTAATGCTCGAGCTTCTTGTCGCCGATGCCGGGGACGTTGCGGAGCTCGTCGAGCGTCGTTGGCCAGGCCCGGACGATGCCGTCGATGGTGGCATCGTGCAGCACGACATAGGCGGGCACGCCGCGTTCGCGGGCGATATCTGACCGCCAGGACCGCAGCCGCGCGCGCAGCTCGGGATCGACATCGCCTTGCGGCGCGCTCGCCGCCGGCGCGAGGTCGCCGCGGCGCGATTTGGCCCGGCTCGAGCGGATGCGGGTGCCGGGCGCCTCCTCGCGGAGCCACACCTCGGTTTCGCCGCGCAGCACGCCGCGCGAGGAATCCGTCAGCTTCAGTGCGCCGAAGGCTTCGCTGTCGCTCTGCAGATGGCCCATCGCTACGAGCTGCCGCAGCACAGTGCGCCATTGCTTTTCATTAAGCTCGCGGCCGATGCCGAACACCGACAGCTTGTCGTGGCCGAACTGCGTCACCTTTTCGGTCAGGCGCCCAACCAGCACGTCGATCAGATGCATCGCGCCGAAACGTTGGCCGGTGCGATAGACGCAGGAGAGCAGCTTCTGCGCCAGCACCTTGCCGTCGCGCATCTTGGGCGCGTCAGGCAGTTGTCGCAATTGCCGCAGCTCTCGCCCATCACGATCTCGCCGAAATAGGCGAGCAGCCGCCGGCGCCGGCAGTGCGCCGTTTCGGCGAGGCCGACCAGAGCATCGAGCTTGCCGATCGAGACCCGCTTGAAATCGTCGGAGGCCGTCGATTCGTCGATCATGCGGCGCTGCTGCACGATGTCGGAGAGACCATAGGCCATCCACGCCGCAGAGGGCTTGCCGTCGCGGCCGGCGCGCCCCGTTTCCTGGTAATAGGCCTCGATGCTCTTGGGCAGATCGAGATGGGCGACGAAGCGCACGTCGGGCTTGTCGATGCCCATGCCGAAGGCGATGGTCGCGACGATGACGATGCCGTCCTCGTTGAGGAAGCGGTCCTGGTTGCGCGAGCGCACGCTGCTGTCGAGGCCGGCGTGATAGGGCAGCGCCGCGATGCCGGCATCCTGAAGCGCGGCGGCGACCTCCTCGACGCGGTTGCGCGAGAGGCAATAGACCACGCCGGCATCGCCCATGTGACGCTCGCGGATGAACTCCTTCAGCTGCGACACCGCATTGCGCTTGTCGACGATCTCGTAGCGGATGTTGGGCCGGTCGAAGCTGGAGACGAATTGCGGCGCGCCCGTCAGCTGCAGCCGCTCGACGATCTCCTTGCGCGTCAGCTCGTCGGCGGTCACGGTCAACGCGATGCGCGGCACATCGGGAAAGCGCTCGGCGATGATGGAGAGGCCGACATATTCGGGCCGGAAATCATGGCCCCATTGCGAGACGCAATGCGCCTCGTCGATCGCGAACAGCGCCACTTTCGCCTGCGCCAGCATCGACAGGCAGCGCGGCGTCACCAGCCGTTCCGGCGCGACATAGAGCAGATCGAGATCGCCCGAAATCAGGCGGCGCTCCACCTCTGACGCTTCCTGCGGAGACAGCGACGAGTTCAGCGCAGCGGCGTTGACGCCGGCTTCGAGCAGGCTCGCGACCTGGTCGCGCATCAGCGCGATCAATGGCGAGACCACGATGCCGCAGCCTTCGCGCAGCAATGAGGGCAGCTGATAGCACAGCGACTTGCCGCCGCCGGTCGGCATCAGCACCAGGCAATTGCCGCCATCCGTCACATGCCGGATGATCTCCCCCTGTCTGCCGCGGAACCCGGGCAGGCCGAACACCGAATGCAGCACCGACAGCGCATCGCGGCCGTTGGCAGATGCCGGCAGGGGTGCGGTGGAGGAGGAGGACATGAGGGTGGGGCACGGCCGTGGAAGTCGTCACAAGGCCAGTCGCATAGTGGCACCGAAGTGGCAAGTCTGTTTGCTAGGCCGGCGCGACTCTTCCCCTCGCCTTAAAGGCCGCTACGCCCCGATTCGTCGCAGCGCGTCTGCGACCGTCACGATCGGCATGCCGCGCTGCTCGGCCGCCTCAAGCGCATGGCGCATCAAATGCGGCGTGCAGCCATAGGGGCTCGGCCTGTCGGCGACGTCGTGGCCGTAGAAGATCAGCCATCCTCCGCTCTCGACCGCATCGTCGAAATAGCGATCGATGCCGGCCGCATCGATCTCGCAATCGATCAGCGGCGAGGCGCGCAGGAACTGGAGATCGATGACGTCGCGATTGACGCCGGGCAGGATACCGCGCGCCGAGCGATAGGCTCTTGCGAGCTGCGGCTTACGCCAAACCGAGGCGAGGCCATACGGATAAGCGAAATTCTCCAGCGTGATCGAAGAATCGATGCTGCGAAAATAGTTTTGGTTCCGCGCGATCTCACGGGCCATCGCGGCCGCGCCGAGATCGACTGCGCAGCGATGCGAGAACGTGTGGCAGGCGATTTCGTGACCGGACCGGTGAAGCCGCACGATCGCGTCATTCGACAGGCCGTGCCAATGGTCCGACGGCCGATCGATCAGGCTGCCGGAGAGATAGAACGTACCGCGGCCGCCATGCTTCTCCAGCAGCTCGGCACCCTCGCCTGCGGCGCTGTCAGGAGCATCGTCGAAGGTGAAGCTCACCATCGGCGCGCGCGCGGGCATGCGGTGCGGCGCGGCACGAAAGTGCCGGGCCAGCCGATTGCTCACGCGTCCCTGGAGTGCCGACAACACGATGCGTTTCCTGATTCCGTATGTCTGCACTGAAACATTCGTGCGCGGGATGAGGCAAGCCTAACGCTTGGGTAATGCTAACGCGGGACCAACAACCGGCGGCTAACGCGCAGCGGCCGATGCCTCGGCATCCGCGGCGAGATATCGCAGCCAATTCCGGAATAAGGCCGCCGCCGCGCTGCCGGCAGCGATATCTGCACGCAAATTCAACGCCGGCAATTCATTGGTGAGCGCCGGATGACGCTGATGCCTTGCCTGCTTCTCGAAGCGGGCGAGTCTCTCTTCCGTCGCTGCGTCAAAATAACTCACGGGCAAGTGCGGGTAAGCCTCGCGGTCGCGCGCGAGATAGCGGCCGATGTCGCGCAGATATTCGCGCTGGAGCGACAATGCGTCGTATTCCGGATGGCCCTGGAAGAACACGAAGCGGCTGGCATATTGGCGGACAAAGACATCGACGCCGGCCTGTTTCGAGCGGGTCAGCACCTGGTACCCGGCCCGAACCAGATCGCTCTCGCCGATCTCGTTCAGGCGCGAATGCGAGACCTTGAGCGGCGCAGGCGCGTTGCGCGTCAGGGGATCGTGCGTCACGGCTTCGCAATCGAAGATGCCGTGGCATTTGGCCGGCAGCCGCCGCCGTTCGATCCCATCGAGATGCAGTACCGCCGCATGCGCGGCGAGGCACGACCAGATCGTCGAACGGGTGTTGACCTTGGCCCAGTCGATCAGTTCGGTCAGGTCGCGCCAATACGGCTCCTGATCGAGCTCGGGCGCGGCCGGCTCGGCACCGGTGACGATTAGCCCATCGAATCTGTGGCGCGAAAGCTCGGACAGTTCCGAATATTCGCTCTCGACGTGCCATCTGGCTTCCGACGAACGCTTCACTGACGGCAGCGAGAAGCAGTGGAAGCGGATGCGGCGCGTGCCTGCGGCGGCCTGAAGCAGCTTCATGAACTGCCGCTCGGTCGCCTTCAGCGCCGGATCCGGCATGTTGTTGATCAGCCCGATGGTCAGCTCGGCGCCGCCATGGTCGCGCGCGAGATCGCCTGCCGCCGGCACCAGTGCCGGGCTCGATATGACTTGATCCCTGTCGATCAGGATCGTCATCGGCGCCGCCGCCTACTCCGCGGCCTCGAGCCGCGACGACGGACAGGCCTTTTCCAGCGCCTGGTCGATGTCCTCGATGATGTCAGAGGCATGCTCGATGCCGATCGACAAACGGATCGTTTCCGGCAAAACGCCGGCCGTGCGCTGCTGCTCTGCCGACATCTGCCGGTGCGTGGTCGAGGCCGGATGGCAGGCGAGCGACTTGGCATCGCCGATATTGACGAGACGCGTGATCAGCTTCAGCGCGTCGTAGAAGGCCTTGCCAGCTTCCATGCCGCCCTTGATACCGAAAGTGAACAGCGAGGAGGCGTTGCCATCGAGATATTTCTGCACCAGCGGATAATAGGGGCTATCAGGGAAGCCGCTGTAGTTGACCCAGGCGACGCGCGGATCATCGCGCAAAAATTCGGCGACCTTGCGGGCGTTCTCGACATGGCGCTCCATGCGCAGCGCCACGGTCTCGATGCCCTGCAGCAGCAGGAAGGCGTTGAACGGCGACAGCACCGAACCCATGGTGCGCTGATAGACGCTGCGCGCGCGCTCGATATAGGCGGTGCGGCCGAAGCGCTCGGCATAGACGAGGCCGTGATAGGAGGCGTCGGGCTTGTTGTAGGCCGGGAAGCGGTCGGCGTGCCTGGCCCAGGGGAAATTTCCGGAATCGACGATGGCGCCGCCGAGCGTGGTGCCGTGACCGCCCAGGAACTTGGTCAGCGAATGCACGGCGATGTCGGCGCCGTAGTCGAACGGCTTGAGCAGGATCGGCGTGGCGACGGTGTTGTCGACGATCAACGGCACGCCATGCGCATGCGCGATTTTCGCCAGCGCCTCGATGTCGCAGACATTGCCGGCGGGATTGCCGATGGTCTCGGCGAACACGGCACGGGTGTTCTCGTCGATCAGTCTCTCGATCGCGTCGGGCCTGTCGCTTTCGGCGAAGCGGCCGGTGATGCCCTGCCGCGGCAGGATGTGGGAGAGCAGCGTGTGCGTGGTGCCGTAGAGCTGCGGCACGGATACGATGTTGCCGCCGTGGTCGGCGACGTTGACGAAGGCGAAATGCAGCGCCGCCTGGCCAGTGGCGACCGCGAGCGCACCGACGCCGCCTTCGAGCTGCGCGATACGCTTCTCCAGAACTGCGCTGGTCGGATTGGCGATGCGGCTGTAACGAAAGCCCTCGGTCTCGAGATTGAAGAGCGCCGCGCCATGATCGGCGCTGTCGAAGGCGTAGGCTGCGGTCTGATAGATCGGCACGGCAACTGCGTGCGTGGTCGCTTCGGGTTCGTAGCCGGCGTGAATAGCGATCGTCTCGTTGCGCATCGTGCCACCTCCGCGTGGAGCGGGCCGCACTTATTGGCCTAGAATGAGGCATGTGCGTTGTCCGCCGTCCTCGTGTTAGAGGCGGGTGGTAAAGCGGACAATAATTCGCTTAGAGATCGAGGAAGTAACCCTAACGCTTGTTGGCGAATTAGCCGAAATTCGGGTTAAAGCGGATTAACGATGCTGCTGCCTGGTGCGGCTTGCTGGTCTGGACACTCATCGCGTGGCAGACGGCTATGGATCGAGATCGCATCCCCGATACATCCCATGCAGCTGTTTGCCCTGAAGAAAAACCGTACGAGACGTTAATCCTCCTCGACGATCGAGCCATTGCTGAATTGGCGAGGGATACATCGAATACAGCATTTGGGTCGCCGCGCGGTGGGTAAATGCGCGCCCATTCCTGCCGAAGTCCCACGCAGCATGAAAGGCAAGTCTTGCCTTTGGGGTGACGCAGATGTCGTCCGATGCAATCGTCCCCAGAACGATCGTGCAGGCGGAGGCGCAAAGGCCATCGATGACGACCGACTGACGCGCGGCGCGCAATTTCTCGTATCTCTCGATGTAGTAGGCAATTGACCCGCCTCGATCATTCGCAATGCGAACCACGGCATGGCTCGCCCCCGTGCCAGTGAGTAAGAGCAATCCCGCGAGAACCCCTGCCGGAAATTTCATGCTGCTCGCTCGATCAAGCTGATGCCACAACTTGGCAAGACGACTGATGATGGTGCCCACCTTGATGCTTTCCGTCCTGGGAATCTTGACCTTGGTCAACGAAACGAGTGCGCGCGTCGCCAGAGGGAATCTGGACACGCAAGCCGCGGCGAGGTTGAGCCGAAGCAACCGTGACGGACGGTCGCGGAGTTGGCCGCGACCATCCCGCCGACTTCAATATCGATATCCGTACGGATATTGTCCGGGGCAAACGTAATTGCCGTAAGCGTCATAGGTGCAGTTGCCACCGTAGTAGCCATAGGCGCCGGCTGCGGCGGCTCCTACTGCTGCCGCACCTAGACCATAGGCTGCACCCCTGTAAGCGCCGCGATAGGCTGCATTGCGATAGACCCCTCGGGCCACCGCTGTCCGCGCCACAGGGCGCCCCGCTATCGGGCGATAGCCATAACCACGGCCAGCGACGCCGTAGCGGCCTCCCGCAACCCGGTGTCCGCCGCCCCGGACATGGGCGACGCGGGCGCCACCGCCATGGAAACCTCCGGCGCGCATACCACCACCACCATGGAAGCCGCCACCACCACGGCGAGCGTATGCATCATCGGGAATGAGACAGACAGTGATCAGAACCATCGCCGCCAAAGCAGCGAGAAGGCATCGAAGCATGGCTTTCCTCCATTACTTGGGGTGCCGCGCTCATGATAAGGCGATGCCGCTCACAGATCGGCACCCGGCGGAAAATCTCTCCTCCTGCTCGAGATCGGATTTGACTTAAATCAAGGGAGCAAAGATTGCGGGACTTCTCGCGAAGTGATGCGAGCCGAACGCCGATTGTGGAACTTGGTGCAGCTTTCCTGTCTTACGAGATCGAGAGGCTGACAGCGGCGGCGAGGCAACCTCGTATTGATCGGCGGCGCAGCGGCGCCCGCTGTCAGGCCTCCCCTTGCGAGCTTCGCGCGGATGCGCGAAGCGCTGAAGCGGTTGCTGAAACGGGTTCAGGTTAACGTCTGCCACAGGCGATGGGCGAGCACGCCGGCGCGCTTCTCGATCGCGGCGGCCGCATCGAGCGCGAGGTCCTCGCGGTAGCGGCCGGCAATGAGCTGCACGCCGATCGGCTTGCCGTCATGCAGGGTGACAGGCACCACCGCGCCGGGCAGGCCCAGCACGTTGATGGCGGAGACGAAGCGGATCTCGCCCCAGAAGATCTCGCGCACGCGCTCGGCGCTGACCGTGTCCTCGCGCGGACCCGGCGTTGGTTTCACCGTGGTCGGCGCCAGCACCACCGGATAGTCCTCGAAGAACAATTGCCAGGCGCGGATATGGCCGTTGCGCGCCGCAGCCGCCTGCATCCAGCCCTTGAGATCGAGCACATTGGCCTTGGCCTTCATGCCGCCCCAGGCCTTGTGGAAATCCTCGGAGGTGACCTTCAGCATATTGGCTTCCTGCATCACCACGGTCTCATTGGTGATGATGTCGCACCAGGTCTGCCAGACGCCGTTGATGTCGGGCAAGTCGACCTCGCTGACGCGATAGCCGGACCGCTCCAGATGATCCGCGGCCTGGCGCAGCGCTGCCGTGACGGAGGGATCGACGTCCATGTCTTCGGGGATCTTCGCCAGCGCCACCTTGATCGGCCCCTTCGGCTTCGCGCCGGTCAGCGGCGCCGGCACCCACCAGGGGTCGCGCGGATCGCGCTGGCTCATCACCTCCAGCGCGAGACGAACGTCGGCGACGTGGCGGGCAAGCGGCCCCTGCGCCGACATCAGATGCGCCAGCATCGGCCGCTCCGCCGTGGCGCTGGCGTTGAAGGCGGGGATGCGGCCCTGCGTCGGCTTGATGGTGGCGACGCCGTTGCAATGCGCCGGCCAGCGCAGCGAGCCGCCGATGTCGTTGCCATGGGCGATGGTGCCGATGCCCGCCGCCACCGCCGAGCCCGCACCGCCCGAAGAGCCGCCGCAGGTGATATCAGGGTCCCACGGGTTCAGCGTCAGTCCGTGCAGCGGATTGTCGGTGAAGCCGCGGAAGGAGAATTCCGGCGTGTTGGTGAGGCCGATGACGATCGCGCCGGCCTTCTTCAGATTGCGCACGACAGGGGAATCCGACGGCGCGATCAGATCCTTGTTGTCGGGAACGCCGTTGAAATTCGGCCGGCCCTCGTAATCGACATTTTCCTTGATGGTGATGGGCACGCCGTGCAGGAGGCCGAGCTCACCGCCTTTTGCGCGCTGTTTGTCGGCCGCATGCGCCGCCTTCAGCGCTTCCTCCGAGAGGTCGACGACGACAGCGTTGAGCTTCGGATTGACGGCGCGCATCCGTTCGAGATGCGCCTCCACCGTCTCGACGGCCGAGATGGCGCCGGAGCGGATCGCGGCCGCGGTCTCCACCGCCGACCATTGCCAGGCCGGTCCCTTGGGACGGCGCGCTGCGGCCGGACTCTGCCGGGCGGCCGTCTTTCCCTTCTTGGCAACGACGGCCTTTGGTGCGGCTTTCTTGCTGGAGGTCTTTGCCGGCTTCTTTGAAGCAGTCTTCTTGGTCTTCTTCGTCGCCTTCTTCGCCACGTCGCATCTCCTGAAATTGCGCCGCGGAGGTTACGGATGGCGAATGGGCGTGTACAGGTGCGTTTTCTGCATGGCGCGATGGCACGACGCGGCGAATTGTCCGCGCATCGCGCCGCTGCGCTATTCGGCGGGACAGGCGGCAACGGCCGTCTGCGCGCGGTCGAGCCGCAGGCTCCACAGCGCCAGCACGAGCCCGACGGCGGTGATGCCGGCTGCGACCACAGGCAGCGCCGAGAGGCCGAGCCCGCGCTCGATCGTGACGCCGCCGGCCCAGGCGCCGAGCGCATTGCCGAGATTGAACGCGGCGATGTTGAGGCTGGACGCCAGCGTGCGGCCACTGGGGCCGGCCGCCTCCAGCACGCTTAGCTGCAGCGGAGCGACGGTCGCAAAAGCCGCGATGCCCAGCAGCAGGATCAGAACGATCGCGGCGATCTTGACCGATAGCACGGCGGCAAGCCCGAGCAGCACGATGGCGAGCGCGGCGAGCGTTCCGATCAGCGCACCGCCAAGGCCGCGGTCGGCAAGCTTGCCGCCGGCGACGTTGCCGATCGCGAGACCTGCGCCGAACACCAGCAGGATCGGCGAGACCGCGCCCTCCGAAAAGCCGGTGAAGCGCGTCAGGATCGGCTGGATATAGGTGAAGACGACGAACAGGCCGGCAAAGCCGAACACGGTCATGGCAAGGCCGAGCAGCACCTGCGGACGGCCGAGCACCGATACTTCCTCGGCAAGCGAGACCGGCTTGTTGCCATTACCGACATGGCCGGGCACCAGCGCTGCGACCACGGCAAAGGCGATCACGCCGATGACGGTCACCGCCCAGAACGCCGCGCGCCAGCCGAGCATCAGGCCGAACCAGGCACCGAAGGGCACGCCCAACAGCGTTGCCACGGTGAGACCGATGAACATGGTGGCGATCGCGGAGGCCCGCTTGTCCTCGGCGACGAGGCCAGTCGCCACCACCGAGCCGACGCCGAAGAAGGTGCCGTGGGCGAGCGAGGTCAGGACGCGCGCCGCCATCAGCAATTCGTAGTTCGGCGCCAGGGCGCAGGCGGCATTGCCCAAAGTGAAGATCGCCATCAGCGCCAGCAGCACGGTTTTCCGCGGCATCCGCCGTGTGGCCAGCGTCAGGACGGGCGCGCCGACGAACACGCCGAGCGCATAGCCGGAGATCAGCAGGCCCGCGACCGGCACCGAGACGTGCATGTCGGCTGCGACCTGGAGCAAGAGGCCCATGATGATGAATTCGGTGGTGCCGATGCCGAAGGCACCGGCGGTGAGCGCGAGGACGGCGGGAGGCATGCATGGCTCCGATGGATTGAGACGAGCCCCGCAGATAGCCGTCTCCGCGCAAAACCATTAGAATGTCCGCAATCCAATCATTTGTGACGTGAATTCAACATGGCCCGTTTCGACACCAACCGTTCCGCCGAGATGGAGGTCTTCGTCCGCATCGTCGATCTCGGCGGCTTCACGCAAGCCGCGCGAAAACTGCGCCTGACGCCGTCGGGGGTCAGCAAGATGATGTCGCGGCTGGAGGCGCGGCTCGGCTCGCGCCTCGTCAACCGCACCACGCGCAAGCTGACCCTGACCGAGGAGGGCCAGGCGTTCTACCAGCGCGCCGTGCGGATCCTCGCGGAGATGGAGGAAGCCGAACGCGAGGCGGCTTCGGGCGCGGCCCCGCGCGGCCGCCTCACGGTGAACAGCAACATCCCGTTCGGCATGCTGCATCTGATGCCGCTGATCCCGCGCTTCCTGGAAGAGCATCCCGAAATCACGCTTGACCTCGTGCTGACGGACACGACGATCGACCTGATGCAGGAGCGCGCCGACGTCGCGATCCGGGTCGGCCCGTTGCGTGCGTCGCGACTCGTCGCACGAAAGCTCGGCACCAGCCGCATGGTCGTGGTCGGCACGCCCGACTATCTCGCCCGCTGCGGCACGCCGAAGACGCCGGCGGATCTCGCCGCGCATCGCGGCATCGGCTGGACCTTTCCGCGCATCCGCGGCGGCTGGCCGTTCAAGCGCGGCGACCGCACCGAGGAAGCCGTGCCGCCGCCGGTCGCCCGCGCCAGCGACGGCGAAGCCGCCCGCCGCCTCTGCCTCGGCGGCGTCGGCCTCGCCCGCCTCGCCCTCTTCCACATCGGTCCCGACATCGAATCCGGCCGCCTCGTGCCGGTGCTGCAAGGCTACAATCCCGGCGACCGCGAAGACATCCACGCCGTCTATGTCGGCCACACCGCGCCCCTGCCCGCACGCGTGCGCGCGTTCATCGATTTCCTCGCCGAGCACGTGCGCGTGAGCGATCCCGCGCTGAAGCGCGCGGCGGATGGGAGGTGGAAGGTGGTGCGGTGAGGCGCGATGGCGGAGAGAGTGTCAGTCGATCCGGATTGATGCGACAATGTTCCGCGTGTCCAGCCCGTTGCGGCACGCGGCCGTCGCTTGCGCGAGGGTGCCGAAACCGCGAAAATCCGATCTGCTTCAGAACTCGTCAGGGGAATTCCACACACATGCAGTTTGATGACGTCATTCTCGGTCGCCGGAGTATCCGCGGCTACAAACCGGATCCGGTGCCCAAGGAACTGATTGCGGAAATCATTGGTTTGGCGATGCGCGCTCCGTCGTCGATGAACACCCAGCCCTGGAATTTCTACGTCATCACCGGCGAACCGCTGGATCGGATCCGCGCCGGCAACACCGAGCGGATGGTGGCGGGCATCCCGCAATCGCGCGAGTTCCGCACGGGCCAGGCCTTTGCAGGCAAGCATCGCGACAGGCAGGTCGGTGTCGCCAAGCAATTGTTCTCCGCAATGGGCATCGAGCGCGACAACATGGAGAAGCGCCAGGACTGGGTGCTGCGCGGCTTCCGCCAGTTCGACGCGCCGGTCTGCGTGATCATCACCTATGACCGCGTGCTTGACGGCAGCGACGATACGCCCTTCGACTGCGGCGCGGTGGCGACCGCCCTGGTCAATGCCGCGTGGTCCCGCGGGCTCGGCGCCGTGATCAACAGCCAGGGCATCATGCAATCCCCCGTGGTGCGCGAGCACGCGGGCATAGCCGACGATCAGGTCATCATGAAAAGCATCGCGCTGGGCTGGCCGGATGAAACCTTTCCGGCGAATGCGGTGGTGTCGGAGCGGAAATCCGTCGAGGAAGCGACGGTGTTCGTCGGGTTCGAGAAATAGCGGCGTGCGCGGACTGGAGGCACAGCAGTGATACGCGCCATGGTCCGATGTGCACTTGTGCTCGCGGCGGCTTTTGCCGCGGCTTTGATTCCGGCTGCATGCCTTGGTCAAAGCAGCAAGCCGTTGCCCGCCAAGGCGACACAGGAATTACCCGCTGAGCTGCTCGCGCTGCTCGAACAGAAGAAGATGCCGAAATATTCACCGATCCTCGTGCGGCTTTTCAAGGAGGAGGCCGAGCTCGAGGTCTGGAAACAGGACGCGACCGGCCGTTTCCAGCTCCTCAAGACCTATCCGATCTGCCGGTGGTCGGGCGATCTCGGACCGAAATTGTACGAGGGCGACCGGCAGGCTCCGGAAGGATTCTATACGATTACGCCCGAGTTGATGAATCCCAACTCCAACTTCTATCTGTCGATCAACGTCGGCTTCCCCAACGCGTTCGACAAGGCGCACAAGCGCAACGGCAGCTTCCTCATGATCCACGGCGACTGCTGGTCGAGCGGTTGCTATGCCATGACCGACGAACAGATCAGCGAAATCTATTCGCTGGCGCGCGATTCCCTCAACGGCCGGCCGTCGTTCCAGGTCCAGGCCTATCCGTTCCGGCTGACGCCGGGAAATCTGGCGCGGCATCGCAATAGTCCCAATCTCGCCTTCTGGAACATGCTCAAGGTCGGCAACGATCATTTCGAGACGACGCGGCTCGAACCGAGAGTGGATGTGTGCGACCGCCGCTATGTCTTCGATGCGCAAGCTCCCCCGAACTCGCCGTCGCCTCCAGTGTTCAACCCGACCGAAAAATGTCCGCCCTTCGTCGTCAATCCGGACATCGCGCGGCGGGCGCTGGAGAAGCGACGCGCCGACGAAATCGAATACGCGCGATTGCTTGAAGACGCTGTGCCCGCGGCCCCGATCTACAGCGGACTCGACGGGGGAATGCACAAGGCGTTCCTGACACGGTTTCCCGGGAGGATAACGCTCGCGAAAGTCATGCCGTATGCATCCTACCTGCCGCAATTGCCGCCGATCCCGTGGACCGACAAAGATGGCTCGTTGACGAGCAGATGGTTCGGGCGTTCGTTCGCCGGGGGCCGTGTGTGATGCACTGGTAGGCTCACCGTGGGGCCGGTGCACAACCTGCTGGCGGAGGGAGAGCACCTGGGTTCGAACCTTCTCTGCTTCCCGCAAACGTGCTCTTCAGGCTGCAGGATTCTTGAGTTCGGTGGACGGCTTACGCGGTTCCGCTCGGCGGCATGATTTCCCGAACCACGACTGATGCCCGACGAGGCCGAGCAATCCTAAACCCGCTCCCCGTGACGGCAGGTGTGAGCCCCGCTGTGAACCTGATAGCGGGCGCTTTAGCCAACGTACTAGAGCTCTGAGTTGGGCCAATAGGCGACATTTCTTCTTCGGATCCGTACAGTGAGCGGCGGCCTGGCTCTTCCTTGAGATGTGCTCACCGGCAGGAACCCTGCCAATCGCGACACACCTTCAATGCCCCGCTGCTGGTGTCGCTCTTGGTGAACGGATCGGCCGCATTGAAAAAGCGGAGGCAACGGCCTAAGGTCTGACTACTGTTCCTAGATTTGGTTGGCGCCTAATTCTGCGAAGCTGGACAAGAGTTATTTAAAGCAAACAATAACATACACTTACGAAATTTCAGGAGGTCAGATGAAGTATTTCTATTTCGCTGCCGCTGCACTTGCAATCGTTACAGCAGCCACTCCCTCTCTCGCACAGAAGCCGAAATTGATCGGCAAATGCATGAGAACCGATTGCGCCGCTATGCAGTCATATTGCGAAGAGAGCAAAAGCACGGGAAAGACGGGTACAGACTGCGGAATGGCAGGGAAGCAGTGTGTTGCTGGCGGCGGGAAGAGCTGGCTAGGAAGGACGCCGGACGGCAAGGCATGGCTTGCACGTTCTAACTCGCACGTCATAGCGCGCTGTTTTCGCGGCGACTTGTGAAAGGGACTGAGAATGTCTTCCGTAGCGCTATCGAAAGCTACGGGGCACTGCATGCGAGCGGTTGCGTTTGCTGCGGCGGTAAACATCGTAGTCGTGCCCGCTTTGGCACAGCAGTTCATTGCACCGCCCCGAACCATTGCCGACATCACTGCTATCCTGCACCAGGAAAAGCCCGATGCCTTCCGCGCATCGGCCATGCGGGTCATGGCAGAAATAGAGCCATCCCACGCGTTCAGCCCCACCGAGCTGGTCGAATTTTACTACGAGCGCTGCAGAAGCAACGCGGCAATCGGGGAGCTGCGCAGGGCTATCGCCGACTGTGAGAAGGCGGAAGTTTCGGGTCGTAGAGTTCTATCCCCGGCTAAGCTAGGTCTCATGCGTCAGGGCATCGCAATCCAATATGAGGATGCCGGCGATCCCAAGAAGGCACTTGCCGTTCTTCACCAGCTCGCTCGTGATGCCAATGTTCCAGGTGCAAAGGGTTGGCTGTTCAATACGTATCGGCACCTAACGGAAAACTACATCCTGCTCGGCGACTTCGATCAAGCAGAAGCCTACGTCAAGCGTAGTCAGGCGTTGCTGCAGGAGGCGAAGAATTGGCCCGCCTATACAGGCTACAATCGAATGGCGTGGAATGCCGACCTCGAACAAAGCAAAGGGCGCTTTTTCGAGGGAAGGGGTCAATACGCAGATGCCGAGCGAGCTTATGCGCGCGCGGAAGCACTTAGGCGCGAGTCTATTCCGCTCCTATCCACACTCGGGGAAGGGCTGAAGGTCTCACCAAACCAGCTAAAGGCCGCTACCGATGAACTCGTTGCTCTCAAGGGCCGTATGAAAGCGCGCCAAGGTCGGATTGCCGAAGGAGAGGCCGATGTGCGCAGTGCGCTCCTTAGCCGTCTAAAAGCCACAGGCAAATATAGCGTCAGCTCCATCAAGATGATTGGCCAGCTCGCTAATCTTATGATTGAGCAAGGTCGCTTCGCCGAGGCAGAGAAACTGACCCGTGCTCAGATCGATGCGCAGAAGGCGATCGGGATCGCGAGGGACTCGCAAAGCTATGCGAGTTCGCTCGGTCAACTCGCGTCGATTCTCAACTTAATGGGTCGTTGGGAGGATGCTGCCACGATCTATGATGAACTCGATTCTGCAACGGCAGGCTGGGAGGCCGCTCGCCGCGAAGGCTTGCAGATGAATGCCGATCACATTCTGACTCTGTACAACACCAACAACTTGAAAGCGGGGATTAGCAGCGCCGAGCGGCTCGTTGCTCGGCACACTCAGCGGCTCGGCGACAAGCATATCGACACGGCCCTATCGCGTGGTTTGCTTGGGATCGGCCTAGCAAAATCCGGCCGGGATACAAGCGCTCTGCGCGAGTTCAGACTAGCGGTGCCAATTCTTCTCGCCCGTTCCCGCGAAATCGACGATGACGACGCGACGTTGGCTGCGGCGCGCGAGCAGCGCGCTCAAATCGTCATCGAATCCTATCTTGCGCTTCTTGCCCGGTCGGGTCTTGCGGCCGGTCTGGATCCTGCAACAGAAGGCTTTCCGTTGGCTGACACACTGCGCGGACAAGCGGTGCAACGCGCACTTTCCGCTTCGGCGGCCCGCTCCGCTGCTGCAACACCCGCACTCGCCGAAATGGCACGCAGGGCCCAGGACCTAGACAAGCAGATTGGCGCTCAGCTCGGCCTACTCAACAATCTGCTGACACTGCCGCCCTCCGAACGTGACGAAAAAGCAGTGAAGAACTTGCAGACCTACATCGAGAAGATGCGGTCCTTCCGCGACGCGACAAAGAAGGAGCTATCGGGAAAGTTCCAGAGCTACGTGAGTTTGGTCGAGCCGACACCGCCGACAGCTGAAGATATCCGCACCCTGCTGCGGCAAGACGAAGCCTATCTTTCGTTCTACTTCGGCCGGGAGGCCAGCTTTGTTTGGGCCGTCGGCAAAAGCGGACCAATTAGCTTTGCGGCCATTCCCACGACGTCCGTCGACATCGGTAGAAAGATCCAAAGACTTAGGGCGGCGCTTGAGCCTGAAGCAGCGCTGATCTCGGACATTCCGCGATTCGACACTCAGTTGGCGCACGAACTCTATTCGCTCCTTCTTGAGCCCGTCGAGCCAGGTTGGAAGGGCGCCGCAAGCTTGATCGTATCGACGAACGGTGCGTTGGGGTTGTTGCCGTTGGGCCTTTTGCTTACCGCACCGGCCGATGTGAAGGCGAACGAGGAGACGTTGTTTGCTGGCTATCGCAATTTGCCCTGGCTTGCGCGGAGTCACGCCACGACCTTGGTGCCTTCAGCGGCCGCGCTTCGTACGCTCAGGCGATTGCCAGAGGGCTCGAGCAGGCGCGAGCAGATGGTCGGGTTTGGGGATCCCTTGTTCAGCAGGGAACAGGCAACTGCCGCCATCCAAACCGCTGAGGTGACGACACGCGGTCTTCCGCTGAGAAGGCGTAGTTCTGCTCAAACCAATGGCATCGACAGCGCGCAACTCGGATTGCTACCACGTCTCCCTGACACCAACGACGAACTGAGATCAATCGCAACCGCCCTCCAGGCCGATCCTTCCAAGGTGCTCAACCTTGGCAAGGCGGCCAATGAGGAAGCTGTTAAGACGACAGATCTGTCGAAATTCAAGGTGATCGTTTTTGCGACGCATGGCTTAGTGCCCGGCGAATTGGACGGGCTCCATCAGCCGGCACTAGCTCTTAGCGCGCCAGATGTGGCAGGTGTGTCTGGAGATGGTTTGCTCACGATGGAAGAAATTCTGGCACTCAAACTCGATGCCGACTGGGTGGTGCTGTCTGCCTGCAACACCGGTGCCGGCACCGGTGTTGCCGCGGAAGCGGCCTCGGGCCTCGGCCGCGCGTTCTTCTATGCCGGCACCCGGGCAATCCTAGTGACCAATTGGTCGGTGCATTCAGCATCAGCGCGCGATCTCGTTAGTGACCTATTCGCCCGGCAAACGGCGAATCCAAGTCTTTCGCGAGGAGAGGCGTTGCGCCAGGCGGCATTGGGCTTGCTTGATGGATCGGGCTTTACAGACGCGAAGGGCGCCACCCTTTTTAGCTACGCTCATCCGCTTTTTTGGGCGCCTTATACAATTATTGGGGATGGCGGCTAACCTCGAATGGCCTCGAAAATGGGGACCAAGACCGAGTGAGATTTTCGACAGCAGAGGCGATGTAACGATGGACACCGCTATGAGGCAGATGGAGGAGGTTCATTCTGAGCGGCAAGCGGACGTTGATTGCAGCTTCGCAATGTCAACTTAGTGCCAGAAGCGACGGTCAGGACGCAAGTTGGGCCGCGCGTCCCGTCAGCCGCCGCTCGCAGACACGCAACCAAGCAAGCCAGCCAATTCACTGAGGCATTTTGACTCAAATAGAAAACCTCGGTCCAAAGCTCATTTGGTCTGCTTTGCGCGCAACAAACCGTGGGGGATGGTGGGCCTCATGCGTGAATGATAAGTCGTCGTCCGTGAAGAAGGACTAAGCCACTGATCGGGAATCTCGATTTGGGCTAAGGGGCATTTCCAGATTGCAAGGTTTTGATGCTTTGGGCGTCAGAACCTTGCGATTTGGTTTTCGTGGATTCCCTCGAAGCGGGAAGCATGATTCCTTGTCTGCATCGGAGGGAACGATGCGGCCGAAGAAGCACAAGACGACGGGATCGAACGATCTGTTCCGGGCTCGGCTCGACCAGATCATCAATATGAAGCACGAGCTGGTTCTGCTCGCCGGCAAGGTCGATTGGGACTGGATCGACGGCGAGATCGCGCCGCTCTACAGCGAGAACGGCAGGCCCGGGATCGAGACGCGCTTCATGATCGGTCTGCTGTTGCTCAAGCACATTTACGGGCTGTCCGATGAGGAGGTGTGCGAGCGCTGGGTCCATGACCCATACTTCCAGTTCTTCACCGGGGAAGAGTTCTTTCAGCACACGTTCCCGCACGAGCGCTCGGACCTGAGCCATTGGCGCAAGCGGCTTGGCGACAAGCTGGAGTTGCTGCTGGCCGAGAGCTTGCGGGTAGCGCACGAGGCCGGTGCATTACGCAGCCAGGACCTCAAGCGGGTTACGGTCGACACCACGGTGCAGCCGAAGGCCATCACCTTTCCGACCGATGCCAAGCTGCTGCATGCGGCCATCAAGGGGCTCAACCGCCTGGCGATCAGGCACGGCGTCAGGCTGCGGCAATCCTATGCTCGCATCGCCAAGGCCGCCGCGATGATGGCCGGCCGCTACGCCCATGCCAAACAGTTCAGGCGGCATCAGCGGCAGTTGCGTATCCTGCGTAGCCGGCTGGGCCGGATCATCCGCGACATCCGCCGCAAGATCGAAGGCCAGCCAGCACTGGAGCAGGCGTTCGCCCTCCCGCTCGGCCGGGCCACGCAGATCCGCTCGCAGCAGCAGCGCCAGCGCGGCTGGAAGCTCTATTCCTTCCATGCCCCGGAAGTGGAGTGCATCGGCAAGGGCAAGGCCAGCGCGCCTTACGAGTTCGGCGTGAAGGCCTCCATCGTCACCAACAACCGCCGGGCTCCCGGTGGCCTGTTCGTGCTGCACGCCAGCGCACTGCCCGACAACCCCTACGACGGTCACACCTTGCGGGACGTCATTGACCGCACCGAGACACTCACCGGCTGTCCGATCGAGCGGGCCTATGTCGACAAGGGATACCGCGGCCACGACGCACAAAATCCCCGTCGCGTCTTCATCTCCGGCCAGAAGCGCGGCGTTTTCGGTGTCATCAAGCGCGAGCTGCGCCGCCGCTCCGCCATCGAGCCCATCATCGGACACCTGAAGGCGGAAGGCCACCTCGGGCGCTGCTACCTCAAAGGCCGCGCCGGCGATGCCGCCAACGTCGTCCTCTCAGCCGTCGGACACAACTTCCGCCGCATCCTCGCCTGGCTGAGATATCTCTTGTGCCTGTTCCTGGCCCAGCTATGGCGCACGCTCGCCCGGCCAGCCTCGATCAATCCGGCTTCTTAACGGACGACTAAGTCGCCAGCACACGTCGCAAACGAATGCCGAATTCACGAACCGAGCGAGACGGAGACCGCCGCGCAACCAAGCCGTTTATCTTCTGAGAAATACCGTACTAGACCGATTTTGCGGGCTCGAAGATTCGGAGAAAATTCGGTTCTCTGGCTTCATTTACGCCCTTGTTGGATGACCGCTGGGAGTTCTCCGCCCGCGAAAAAGCAGGAAAACAGTCGAGTTTCTGGCCTGTCTGCAGCTCCAAGTACGAGATTGTTTTGCCGTATGGCGGAGGGAGAGGAACTGGGATCCAACCTTCTCCGCGTGTAGAACGGCTACATCTATAGGATCCAGCCGGTCGATGACGTCGCAAGCCCCCTGAACGGCTTCAAGCTTTCGGCCGTGATCAACAAACGCAACGCAACAAGTGGGTGCATCCGAAAGAATGGCGCTCAGTATTCCCGGGCGCGGGTACTCCTCTTCCCAGTGGGAGACTTTCTCCGACCGCTAGCGGCGTTGCGTCCTGCGCTGGCTCAGACAGGGGCGGCCCGTAGCGGCCCTTCAGCATGTCCGGCATTCTACACGGAAATACTTCGGTATCTTCAAATACATATCGAGTTGCCCACTGGCACTCTTTCGCGACTTGGTTGCTCATGCGAGATAGACCGAGCGAGACGCAAGCCAGACAAAGACCTCGCGCCCTGCGGAATCGTGGGTGCGGGACACGGCCACCGACTCATTCATTCGAAACTAAGAAGCCGACCGTGCAGGTGGGGTCAGAGGGTCCATAAAGCCCGACACTAATGCAATTGGGGATAGAGTTGAGGCTCTCAGCAAGAGGGGAAAAAGAGAATCTACTGCCGCCACCTTCAAGCTCCATGAGCCGGCCCTGCAGGGGCGACGGAGGCTCAGTATTGAGTTTGTAAAATCGAATAGCGACAGGATTTGGTGCGCCAAGAGCGGCGAGATACACTTTCAGAGCGAAGACCCCTTCGTAGGAACGGGCACCATAGGCTTCCACCACGATCGGTCGGTGTGCGTTTGCCTGTCCAGCGCGGACGACATCTTGCAAAGTGCTCCAGAAGCCGTTGGTTACCTTGATGTTGCGGTCGATCGCAGCGAGGAGCAGTGCCGGCGTCTGGATCGCAGATGTAGCCACCGCAAACCCAATAAATATTGCTGCTATCAACTGCGCGCGGTTGGTCACGGCTTTGGGATATCGAGATTGAACCCGGCGCGATACCTCACAACATAGGATACAGAAGGTGAGAGGTACCAGCAGCATCGCAGGGAAATCATACCGCATGTGGCGTGGGAAAACGCTTCTGTATAGGCCGCATTGCGCGGCATACATCGCGATGATGAAGACATAGCTTGCTATCGCCACTTGCGAGCCGGCTATCCACTCCCGGAAGCTTCGCCGAGATGTTAGCTGCAACAACTGCGCGAAAGCGATCGGCAAGAGCCACAACCACCAAGTGCGAACGAAGCCGTCAAGAATACCGATCGCCGCGAACTCTAGGATGAAGCTCAGCCCGACAGATTTTCCATAGTAGTCCGTTCCGGTGACTCTTGCGTTCGTCCATATCAATAATCCGAACATCGCCACGAAGAGGAGGCTGATGGCGATCAATCCGATCGCAAGCCAGGGTATGATGCGCTTCCTAGCTACGCCAAGGACGAGGACAAAGATCGTTCCGCCCAAGGCTAGCGGCAGAAACGTTTCTTTTAGTCCGGCGAGCACGACCGCCGAGATTGCAAGTAGAACGGCGCCAATGTTGCGCGCTAGCCGGCTCTCTGAGAACATCACGGCGTCAGCGCATAAGATCATGGCCCCTGTCATGGCCGAGCCTTCGATCTCAGAGGGGCCGAGCCGCGACCAGATGCCCGCCCATAACGGTAGCAGGGCGATCATGGCTGTTAGGGCACCGCCTAGCCAGCCTCCGACGAAGCGTGCAGCTACCCACCAGATTGAGAATAGGAAGAGAGCAAAACAGATCGTGTTGCGAAGATACCAAAGCCTGACATCGGACCCGAATAGCGACGTCTGTATAGCCTTCAGCAAATAGTACGCAGGACGATTCCGTGGAAGTATCTGCTGGGGGTCGAACAGCGCTGTCCAGACATGACCGATAGGGCTGCCCTGCGAGATCAATTGCTCGAACGTCTCGTGGTCGTCGATCAGACCCCACTTCGCGGCGAATATCTGCCTTCCGGTAAGAAGGAATGAAAAAATCACCGATATCACCGCGATAAGCATGAGATTAGTCACGCGGCTTTGTGGGAATAGAAGCCGCTCGATCCATGCTCTTACCGGCGTATGAAATGGCTCAGCCGGCGCCCGTGCAATCTGATCCAACGCGAAAATCCGCCCCATCCACTCTACACCGGGTTGAGACGTTTCAAAAAACCCGCGCAGATAGGCGATTGCTGCCACATCTGATTAGCAACAACAAGAAACAAAATGCACGCATGCCTAGAAACTTTAGGCTAACTCGCGGACGCCTGTCTCGCAGGCTCTCTCAGAACTGGCCGCTCTGAGCAGCATCAAGCCGGCTTTCTCCCGATTGGTGAAAATGACCAACACGGCGTGGGCTCGGGCCGAGGAGGCAGTGTCCGACTATGCGTCGGACCGAGCCCGTCACCTCAGCAAGGGGTCAAGGAAATGAATATTCCGCCTCACAAAATCGGGACGCAAATGCATGCGGTCGGAAAACTTTGGCTCCCCCTCTCCAAAGAAGGGCGAGCAACCGTCGCCGAGACCGCAGATGTCACGGATCGGATCAAGGAGCGCCGCGCCGGTACGATCGCTCACGGCCCGTAGCCTCCCGTCGGCGACGTCGAGAGTCGAACGCAGCTCGGTCAGCGGGACAGGCTTATCAACATCGGCTCCAATTCGAAAACCCGTGAGGCTTCTAGTGATCATCGCGCCGGGATCAAAGCGAGGGTGGACGGTCATGCCGAGCACTAGATTGACTTTAGCTCCAAGGCCTTGGAGCTGCCGAATGTAATCTTCGAGGTTCGCATAGAACGCGTCGGCACCTTCCTTTGTGCCGAGCGAGATACGCTGTCCATTTCGGACGATTGCCATATCGTCGACGCCGTAGCCAGACCAGGCAGCGCCCAAGACCACCGTTTGAATCTTTTCTTGCCTCACGAGATCGAGCAACTGCTCCGGCAACCGCCGGCACCGAGCTTGTTTGTCTTGCTGGATGACCTCGGGTACAGGCGGGCATCGGGGACCGACCACGAAATACGTACTTGCGGTCAGCACGCCGTCGTCAGCTAATTGCTGCACGCGGGCACCAAAGTGGAACAGCAAACTGTCGCCGCTCAAGGCCACCTTCCGCTCACCGCGCCCGATATGGGTCACCAAAGTCCAATCCCGATCCAGCACCTTCATTCCGGCGGTCGGTTTGAAATCGCTGTCAAGCTTCGCCTTGCTAATCTTTCGTGCATCGACGCCGGGAAGGTGGGCGAACCGTTCAGGAAAACCGGCCTTGGCCCACACTATCAACCCGCAGGCGCCCGCCGCGGCCATCGAAGCGGCGACGATCTGCGTTCGGCGCTGGCGATCCGTCCCGAAGCGAATAGGGTACTCAACGAAACGGTACGTGGCCCAAGCTAGTATAAAGGCAACCGCCAGTAGCAGCGTCGCGAGTAGCGGAGTTGGCGGCTTACCCAGACGGATGATGTATGAATAGGAGAGCAATGGCCAGTGCCAGATATAGAGCGGATAACTTATGAGGCCGATAGAAATGGCGATTCGGTTGGAGAAGACCACGCGGTTCACCATCGCTTCGGGACCTGCCGAGATGATTGCGACAGTACCTGCGACAGGGAGCAACGCGAGCCAACCGGGAAACTGCATTGCCGGGCTGAACAGCAGCGCCGACACCAACAACGCGGCAAGCCCAGCGAACGAAATCCACGATCTTGTGTCAGGACGAAAGTTAATCTGATGCCAAGCCAAAGCCGCTCCTGCCGCCAATTCCCAGAAACGAGAGATCGGCAAGTAAAAGGCGGCGGAGATATTCGTAGCAGAGAGGAAGACGTTCGCCGCGAATGAGGCCAGGAGCAAAGCTCCGAGCAAGGCGGCGGTTTTTGCTTTCGCCTTGAAGGCGAACCAGAGGAGCACTGGCCAAAAAATGTAGAATTGCTCTTCGATGCCCAGGGACCAAAGATGCAAAAGCGGCTTCTGGGTTGCGGCCGTATCGAAATAGCCGCTCTCACTCCACAGCACGATGTTTGACAAAAAACCTGCGCCGAAGAAGACATGCTCGCCCAGCTGCGCGAGTTCGTCCGGTGTCAAAACAACAAGCCCATAAGTCAGCACCGCGGCAAGGCATACTGCGAGCGCCGGGAATATCCGTCGTATGCGCCTCCCGTAGAAAGCGCTGAATGAAAAACGATGCTCGCCTATCTCCCTGAACAGAATAGAAGAAATGAGAAAGCCCGAAATAACGAAGAAAACATCCACACCCACGAATCCGCCGCGGACCACGCTGGGGAACGCGTGATAAAGAATCACCGATAAGACGGCAAATGCGCGAAGGCCGTCAATGTCTGGCCGATATTTCATGGTGCGGAGAGAGAGAGAGAGAGAGGCTACAGGGACGGCCTCAACTCAACCTGTAGAGTTTGCTTACGTCAAGACGTGAGGGATCATCGTTAGCTGTCCAATGTTTCGTAGGCTTCCTCAAATCCAGGAATGTCCGGCCCTCTGCAATCCTGTAGCCTGTGGACCAGAGAGGGCGGTGGCGCCGAAAGTCCCAGTCGAACTTTTGATATGCCGAAGTTTCCATTTGGGTCGTCAGGCCAAACAGCGATCCATAAGGCGCTGGTACTTCAAGAATGATCAGCGCCATGGCGAACGCAATCGGAGCATTTTTCGGCTTGTGGATCGGGAGCTTATAGACACTTCAGGAAGAACTACGGCACGATGCACGGTGTATTTTCTGTTCAGCGGTCCATGACCGCCGCGCGCGGCCGCCCCGTTGTTGGCTCCATTGTTTACTGGTCGCTGCCGCGTGGGTGCACCTAGTTGTTTGCTTCCCGTTCGCGATCACTCAAGAACACTCTTGAACTAGCATCGTTACCAGCGTCTGATGCCTGATCGGTCATGCCGTCCCAGGAATGTCGATGGGCACCGAGCTCGTTGTTCGCAAATCATCTTTACCAGCGGCTCGAAGGATGTCTCGAGCTGCCCAATACGTTCGCATGTCCACTGAACGGCAACAATACTCAATTCAAAACCAAGCTGCGGCAATCGCAGCCTATGCCCACGCTCACAATCTGACGATCGTTCGAACATATCGAGACGAGGGAGAGAGTGGTCTTCTTATCAAGAATCGGGCTGGCCTCATTCAACTCCTCGACGACGTAAAGGCCGGCAATGCCGACTTTGGCCACGTGCTCGTCTATGATGTGAGCCGCTGGGGCCGTTTCCAGGATGCCGACGAAAGCGCGCATTACGAATTCGTCTGCAAGCAAGGTGGCATCAGGGTGACGTACTGTGCCGAGCAGTTTGACAACGACGGCAGTATGCTTGCCAGCATCGTCAAGAACATAAAACGCGTCATGGCCGCCGAGTACAGTCGAGAGCTATCTACGAAGGTCTACGCCGGCCAATGCCGCTTTGCTCGCCTCGGCTACAAGCCCTGTGGCAAGGTTGGTTATGGCTTAGTCCGAGAGCTCGTCGACGAGAAGGAAAATTCAAAGGGGATCCTGAAGAAGGGAGACCGCAAATATCTCAGCTCCGATCATGTCCGGGTGCGCCCTGGCGATCCGAAAGAAGTGGCTGTCGTCAGGTGGATATTCAGGCGTTTTCTGGAGGTAAAGAGCGAAACAGTTGTCGCGTGGGAGCTCAACAAGAAGGAAGCGCCAAGCCAATCCGGAAAGCAATGGACGCGGGTAATGGTCGGCGCGATCCTGCGAGACGAGACCTACATCGGGAACCTGATTTTCAACCGGCGTTCATACAAGCTGCGGCAAACCCACACGTACAATCCTCCCGAACAATGGATCAGGGCCGAGGGATGTCTTGAATCGATAGTCGACCGCGAAGTCTTCACGAGGGTCGCCAAGTTCATCAGTGAGCGCCGCGTTGATTTGACGGAGGAGGAGATGCTCGTTCGCCTCCAAAAAGTGTTGCTCAAAGAGGGAAAGCTGAGCATTGGCATCATAGATCGGACACCTGGCCTGCCAAGTGTGGCTACGTGTCAAACGCACTTCGGCAGCATGCGCAACCTTTACAGGCTCGTCGGCTACACCCCGAAGCGAAATTATGAGTTCTTGGATTCGCGTCCGCTTTGGTCAGAGCAAAAAACCGAGCTTGCTTCTCGCATCGCAGCCGCCATTCGCAGGTCTGGCGGGCGGACGAGCAGCGGCGGTTGGACGGATTCACTGCTGGTGAACGGCAACATCTGCGTTTCCGTCAGGGCGGCGCGATGGACTCCTAGAAAAGATCCTTCTCACTCTCCACATTGGACCATCCAGTGCGATGCGCATGTGCCTGCTGGATGGATCGCCGCGATCAGACTGTCTGAGCACAACAAGGATGTGCTCGACTACGTCTTGCTGGCGACCGACGGCAGCGTTAAGCGAACCATTCGCTTTTCTGAGAAAGCCCGGGAGAAGCGCGACATCAGCTGCTTCAAAACAGCCGATGGGCTGGTTCGAGCGATTACTCGGCGATTAGCCAAGCGAAACCGTGCTTCCCAAGCCATGCCGTCAGGGCCGAGCAGGCGATCGAAAACAATCCAGCCCAAAAGAAGGAGCGGCCTCGAACGGCGCTGATCGATCGGAGATACAGGAAAGCGCCCAGCAGCCTGCCGTAGTTCCTCCTGAAGTCTCCATTAAGCTTCGCAATCTTTGACAGCTCACCCGCATCTTCCGTTCGATCCGTCATTGGCACTGGTCCTCGTGGTTTGAGCCAGCGTCTTATGAACCACTGTTTTGCCCGACGGAGCAAGCAAAATTTCGGTAAAACAAAATTTTTTCGACTTAGTTTCCATTGACCTATCTGTTGTGATCTAGCTTAGACGGGGCCCAACCCCCAGCGGCTAGCCCTAAGGCCAGAGCTACCTCTAAGCTGCCGCGATGATCATGGAAGCGAATCGCCAAACCGGGGAATTCTCGCGTATGCGGGACGGGACAACCCACGGGGTGAAGAGTTAGAAGCGTCCAATGTCCGCAGCCCGCATTATCAGGCCGCCGTCAATGTCCGGCGGCGATCGCAAGCACTTCGCTCGCGAGATCCACAAGGCGGAGGTCAGCTTTGCCAACCTTTTGGAGCAAGCGGCTGCGGCTCACGCGGTCGCGGACGCCGCCCGCGCCAAGGCCTATGCCCTCGACTGCGCAGCGTGGAACACGGCCCTGTTCATCGGCGAACTCGATCACGCTTCCCCTACGATTGCCGCAGCGATCGCCGGCGGATTTTCTCTCCTCGAGGTACGCTGCGAACACTGCAAGCACACCGAGATGATCGACCTCGCACTAGTCGTGCAGCCGCGCGATCGGCAGGTCGCATTGATGCGGAACTTTCTCTATTGCAGCCCCTGCCAGCGCACCCTCGGCAGGAAGCGCCGCCCCAACCTTGTCTGCCTACGACCGACCGACGGTTTAAAACCCGTCGGCCCCTCGCGCCGCGCAAAGAGAGCTTCCTGATGTGCAATCTCTACAGCATCACCACGAGTCAGGCGGCGATTAGCGAGCTGTTCCGGATGGTCAATCGCTACGTCGGTAATCTTGCGCCGATGCCCGGCGTTTTCCCGGACTACGAAGCTCCCATTGTCCGCACTGGCGCCGGCGGTCGAGAGCTCGCTACCGCGCGCTGGGGCATGCCTTCGTCGTCGAAAGCCCTAATGGACGCTACCAAGAAGCGCGCCGAGAAGCTGCAAGCCAAGGGCAAAACGGTCGACTTCAAGGAGCTGCTCCGGATGGAGCCGGATTCTGGAACGACCAACATCCGCAATGTGACGTCAAAGCATTGGACGCGGTGGCTCGGTCCGGAGCACCGATGCGTGGTCCCGTTCAATAGCTTTAGCGAGTTCAACAAGGCTGAAGGTGGGGACATCTGGTTTGCGCTAAATGAGAGTCGGCCCCTTGTGTGCTTTGCTGGGCTTTGGACCAACTGGACGTCGGTCCGGAAGGTCAAGGAAGGTGAGACCACCAACGATTTGTTTGCGTTCCTAACGACGGAAGCCAACGCCGAAGTAGGTGCCATCCATCCGAAAGCGATGCCCGTGATTCTCACCGCACCAGAAGAGGTCGAAACCTGGATGACGGCACCTACCGCAGAGGCGCTGAAGTTACAGCGCCCACTTCCGGACGGAGCGCTGCGGATCGTCGCGCGCGGTGTGAAGGAAGATCCTGCGCCGATGGCGTGAACCTTCAGCGACCAGGCCGAGCGAGCGACCATGGGGCAAAGGGGGATCTTGCATCGCTTGTCCATCGGTCCGCTTGACATCGATGCGACGTTCGAACAAAACTAGAACAGAATCCACGCCGCGAAGGTCCGCTTGGCTAAACTGCCGCAATTGCCTGTCTACTATTATCTCGACCACTTCGCCGAAATGCTCGGTTTCGTGCAGCGGATGTACAAGCCCGTTCTCGGCCCCGATCATCACACGTTCATAGCGTGTTTCGAGCACCTCTCGAGAGATGCCCGATGTCTGTTGGTCCGGATGATCAACCGGCGTGGTGCAATATTCAATTGCTCCCTATTCAACTACCCTGAGATCGATGACGTCGAGCGAGCAATATTCGATCTGACAGCGGCCGGTCACGCCCGCGCGCTCTGTGAGGCCGACTATGCGGCCTTCGTATCCTGCCTGCCGAAGGACGTCCTCATCACCGGAGCGCAAGGTGCCGGTCGAGGAGACCTCCGCAAGTCATGGTCGAAGCCGAAGTTCATCGACTATTATCTAGAGAGCATCCCCTTTTCGATTGCCGCGCAGCACTGTGGCGCCCGTAATTTCATCGCGTTGGATGGGACGCGGCCGATCGAGTTCCTGCTCTACCTGTATTTCGGTAAGACCGAGGTCAACCTCAAGAATTTCGCGCTGCGCGACTTGGGAATCCTCCGTACAAACCGCGAGACCTCGTTCAGCGCACGCTTTACCGATGCCGAGGAAGCGCTTGCCTCGTTCCACTACAGCCAAGTTCTCGACAGCTTGGAAGAGGGATCAGAACTCGCCCATAGGCGGGCTGCCATCGACGTGCTCTCCGGGCCCGCCTGCACGACCCAGTACGCCGGCGATCTACGCAATCGAGCTGCG
Organism: Bradyrhizobium daqingense; assembly: GCF_021044685.1. NCBI lineage: Bacteria > Pseudomonadati > Pseudomonadota > Alphaproteobacteria > Hyphomicrobiales > Nitrobacteraceae > Bradyrhizobium > Bradyrhizobium daqingense. The sequence continues at coordinate 1,299,545 of NZ_CP088014.1, read as the reverse complement.
TATCAGACGGGACTTTTCTTTGAAAAGGCGGGCGAGAGCGATCTTGCCCGTCAGCTCTACCGGGCGGGGTCATCGCCCGACTGCAACGAGCGCCTGGCTCGCCTACTTTACAATACCGGGGATCGGATCGAAGCCGAGGAACTGCTGCAGCGGATGATCGATGATCCCGCCAGCGATGGAGAGCATCTATTCGCCACGGACTTCTACGCCCGCAAGTTCGGCGGGCGGCGAACAGGCCTCTATACCGAATTGCTGCGGTCCGGCCGCACGATCACCGTCGACGACACCCATCGCGGCAATCCTGAAGCCGGCGTCGCCGGCGTTCTGCGGCGCGAGGGCACCCAGGTTTTCTTCGCTGAGAATGTGCTGTGGCACACTCTGTTCGGCCTGCTTTTTTGGGACGAGCTCTTCGAGAACACCCGGATGCCTAGCGGGTTCGATTGGCTACCCCACTGCCTCAAGGATCGCAGTTTCCATCGACTTTTCGCCGCGACAATCGATGGGAAGCTGGCGTCCATCGCGTCCGGAACTTGCCTTCCGCTAATTCTCCGCACCGTCGCTGCCAAGTGGGGGCGTCCGAACGGAATCTTCAGCTGGGATCATGTGCAAGTTGAGGCGCTCCGCGCGCTGCTCGAAGGATCCAATCCGGCCGGCATGGCCAGCATCATCGGCAGCATGTGCGACGATTTCCGGGGGATGCGGGACGGGTTCCCCGACCTGATGTTGGTGCAGGGTGGGAAAGTATCGTTCATGGAGGTTAAGGCCGAGGGTGATGTGATCCGTCGTAATCAGCTGACCCGCCTCCGCCAGCTAGATTCGGCCGGTATCATGGCTGAGATCGGTCGGGTGGATTATCGTTTCGACCCCGAGCAGGATTACGTGGTGGTCGACATCGAGACGACCGGTTCCTGGTCGAATGGCGATCGCATCACCGAGATCGGTGCGGTGAAGGTACGCAATCACAGCGTCGTCGACGAATGGCATTCTCTCATCAATCCGCAGCGCTCCATACCGGCAAAGATCGTTCAGCTGACCGGCATCACGAACGAAATGGTTCGCGAGGCGCCTTTGTTCTCGGAAGTTGCGGATGCATTCATGGAGTTCATGGCAGACGGCATTTTCGTCGCTCACAACGTTAGCTTCGACTACGGTTTCATAGCCTACGAGTTCGAGCGGATTGGCCGGCGGTTCAGATTCCCGAAGCTCTGCACGTGCGCCGGAATGCGGCGGCGCTATCCGGGCCACAAGTCCTACGGACTTGGGAAACTTTGCGAGACCTACGGCATAGAACTCAAGAACCACCATCGAGCTCTATGCGATGCGCGAGCTTCGGCGCACCTGCTGAACTTAATAAACGAAAAGCGCGTTGGTGAAGCGCTGCCGAGTGCGGCCGCTGCTTAGGATCTTCAAGACCCCCTAAGAACTCTGGTGCTCAGCAGCTTTTCAGTTTCGGCGCCACGGCGGCGCTGTCCACGACCTCACCGTCCCGGCGAAGCGGCACGTAGGCCGCCTTTCGCCCTTCGGCATCTGTTACTTCAATGACTTGAGGCATCGTGTCGGGATATTCGCCGACATGCTCTCTCGTGTCGACATGGTTCCTTCAAAGCTCATGTCACTGCCGTTAATGCCGGGATCTTGAGGCCGTCGCTCTGGCGGCATTGGGGGCAGGTCCGGCTCTACTGAATTCCTAAGGCGGAGAACCCCAGCGGGGGATACCTTGATCGAGATGGCGGCGGAGATCGGCGACGGCCTCGCCGCGCCGCTTAAGTTCCTCGACGGCAACGACAACCTGATCTCGATCGAGAACGTCCAGAAGTGCGTTGATCGTGCTCACGCAGTCACGCTCTCCTGGTTCTACATAGTCCGCCAGAATGGTTTGGGCTCGCGCGACTGCTTCCAGTACCTGCTGCTCGGCGGTCATCGTCAACTACTCCACGCTACTCAATTCGCCGATTTAATTAGAACCTGAGCGCCTTGTTCCTAGCAAGCGGCGCGGGGAACAATGGTGATAGACGACAGCGGGCCCCCGAAGGGCCTTCATATTGATTGTGGGGTGTTTCATAAAAAGTGCGATTGTTCGCGAGTAAGTTGAACCCGCGGCCTTCCCGAAACTCCGCCAGCGAGGATCGAACATGCGCGCTAACCTGCCGAAAGTGGCTTTGGCTCTTGTGATGACATGCTGTGCTACGAGCGCATTTGCCTGGTGGGACGGCGGCCATATGCAGATTGCTTATGTGGCTTACAAGAAATTGGACGCGCCGGTGAAAGAAAAAGTCGATGCCCTCCTAAAATTGAACAAGGACTACGCCAAGTGGACCGCTAGCGCTCCCGACGAGCGTACCGCGAAACGCAACGCCTTTGTGCATGCGGCCACTTGGGCGGATGATATCAAGACGAAAGAATACAATTACACACGAGACAAGGTCGACGGCCCGGCCGCAGGGCAGAATATCGGCTACAGCGACCGCAATCAGCATGCGTATTGGCACTACAAGGACATAAACTACTCGCCGGATGGAACGCCGCTTCCAGCGCCTGACGCCATCGACCTCGTTACCCAGCTCAAGTTGATGATCGCTGCACTACCGCCAAGCTCCGGCGCGACAGACGACGTTCGCTCTTATGACTTGGTCTGGATCCTCCACCTCGTCGGGGACGCCCATCAACCACTCCATGGAATCGCGCGCTATACACGGCAGATCCCCAACGGTGATGCCGGCGGCAACACCGAACAGGTGATCCCCGCGAACGGAGACGTAATGGCGCTGCACGCATACTGGGATAGCCTGTTCTGCGGATATATCTCGGTAGCCGGAGCAGTGTTCGATGCGGACGAACGAGATGGCCTCGCAGGGGCCGCCGTGAGTGAAGCCATGGCGCAAATTTCAGACCCTCAGGCATGGATCGAAGAAAGCGCAGAATTGGCTAAGCAGTATGCCTACGCTGCTCCAGTAAGCCTGGGCGCCAATCCCGTACTACTCACCCGAGATTATGAAACCAACGCTCGCAACATTGCACGCAGCCAGGCGGCGCTCGCGGCCGCTCGATTGGCTCGTCTCTTGAACGATGCGCTGAAGTAATTGTGTTACTCGTGGGAATTGCTGCTTGAATTTCAGCGGATCACCGAATTCGCGCAATGCGACCTGAGCCTCGGACCTCATTGAATCGATTTGGCCGCATTCGCGTATGCGTTGTTATGGAAGAAGTCGGTCGTTGGCCGATACGTCTCCAGGGCTCGAACAGCTTCCCGTCTATGGCTCTAAACCGGGCGAACCAACTCAAGATAGCGGCAGAAAGCTTTGGCCAATTGCATCTGGCGAGGCGTTCGGCACTCAACCTCGAACAGCCGCGGACAAGCACCAAAATACAGATACACTTCGCCCGCGAAGTGGCCACGTTTATTCGGGTTTAACGACAACTTGCCCCAGCGACCGTTCGGTCTTCGCGCGCGCGGTCGACCACGCGCGCAACGCCACATAGAAGACTGGCGTGAGGAAGAGACCGAACACTGTAACGCCCAGCATGCCAGCCAGAACCGTGACACCGATCGCCTCCCGGACCTCGCTTCCGGCGCCGTGACCCAGCAGCAGTGGCACGCAACCTGCGATAAAGGCAACCGACGTCATCACGATTGGACGTAGCCGCAAGTGGCAGGCTTCGAGCGCAGCTTCGATGATGCCCTTGCCCTGGAGCTCCAGTTCGCGAGCGAACTCGACGATGAGGATGGCATTCTTGCAAGCCAACCCCATGAGCACGACCAGTCCCACCTGCACGAAGATGTTGTTGTCGCCCCCCGTGAGCCAGACGCCAAACATTGCCGAGAAAATACACATCGGCACGATGAGAATGACCGCCAAGGGCAGCGTCCAGCTTTCATAAAGCGAGGCGAGGACCAGGAAGACGAGGATTACGGCAAGGAGAAAGACAATGGGCGCCGCGCTGCTCTGGCTCACCTGCTGGTAGCTGAGATCCGTCCACTCCAGCTCGATGCCACGAGGCAAGACCCGCCTTGCGATCTCCGTTATCTTGGCAATGACCTCTGCCGACGAAAGCACTCTGGGATCGGAATCACCGATGACGTCTGCCGCCGGGAAGCCGTTGTAGCGGACCACCGGATCGGGGCCGTACGTTGGCACAACGGTCACCATCGAACTGATCGGCACCATCTCGCCGCGCGCGTTGCGCGTGCGCAGGTTGCCGATGTCGTCCGCTTGCTGGCGAAACGATGCGTCGGCCTGGGCCATGACCCTGTAGACCCGGCCGAACTTGTTGAAGTCGTTGATGTAGCTAGAGCCAAGATACACCTGCAACGTTTCGAACAGGTCGGATAACGCCACTCCTTGGGCCTTGGCTTTCACTCGGTCGACCTTGACCTCGAGTTGAGGAATGTTGGCTTGATAGGAGCTGACGGGATGGGTCATGCCCGGGGTGCGCGCGATCTCGGCCATGAACACGTTGAGGGCGTCTTGCAGGGCGCCATGGCCAAGGCCCCCTCGATCCTTGAGGTACAGGGAATAGCCCGATCCGTTGCCGAGCCCCTGGATGGGCGGCGGGAGCAGCGCGTACGAGAACCCGCCCTTGATGCCTGCGAACTTGGCGTTGAGCTCGGCGGTAATCTCCGCCGCGCTGCGCTTGCGTTCGCCGTACGGCTTCAGCAGGATATAGGCGGTCGTGATGTTCGGCGTATTCACGAACTGCAACGCATTGAAGCCAGCATAGGCGTTGACGAAGTCCACACCCTCGACGGTCCGGGCGATTTCGTCCATCTTTCGCGTAACCGCCTCCGTTCGGGCAAGAGACGCCCCCTCGGGCAGCTTTGCACCCGAGAACAGGTAGAGCTTGTCCTGGGCAGGTATAAAGCCGCCCGGCACCGACTGGAACAGCACGGCCGTGATCGCCAAGAGACCTGCATAGACTGCGAGCGCAACACCACGCCGGCCGAGTGACTTGCGCACCAGCCCTTGATAACCTCCAGCACTTATTTGAAAGAGGCGATTGAACGGGCGGAACAGCCAGCCGAATGCCGCCTCGATAACCCGCGCCAGCCGGTCCTTTGGAGCCCCATGCCGCTGCAGCAGCTTCGCCGCCAGGGCCGGCGACAGGGTCAGCGAGTTGACCGCAGAGATCACCGTAGAGATTGCAATCGTTACTGCGAACTGCTTGTAGAATTGACCGGTGACGCCCGAGAGGAACGCCATCGGCACGAACGCAGCGCAGAGCACCAGCGCAATGGCGATGATGGGACCTGAGACCTCACGCATGGCCTGGTGGGCGGCTTCATGCGGGCTAAGCCCCCGCGCGATATGGTGTTCGACGTTCTCGACCACGACGATTGCATCGTCAACGACAATGCCGATGGCCAGCACTAGACCGAACAAGGTCAGGGTGTTGATGGAGAATCCGAGCAGATACAGGAAGGCAAAGGTGCCGACAACGGACACCGGCACGGCAATCAGCGGTATAACCGACGCTCGCCAGGTCTGCAGGAAGAGGATGACAACGAGAATGACGAGGAATACCGCCTCCAGAAGCGTGTTCAGCACCGCACGAATTGACTCGCGCACGAAGACGGTCGGATCCCAGACCACCTTGTAGGTGATGCCCGGAGGGAAGCTTTCCGACAGCTTGCTCAACCTGCCGTAAACCGCATCGGCTACGCCGAGCGCGTTGGCGCCGGGCGACAGAAAGACGCCGGCGGTTGCTGCGGTCTTGTTGCCCTCAAAAACCCGCATCGTGTAGTCACCGGCTCCAAGTTCGAGCCGGGCGACGTCAGCAAGACGAACCACCTGGCCGTCTTCGCCGCTCTTGAGCACGATAGCGCCGAACTCTTCCTCAGTGGCAAGGCGGCCACGAACGTTTATAGAGACCAGGAAGTCCGTCGTCTTGGGAGATGGTTCGGCACCCAGCTGTCCAGCGGACACCTGCACATTCTGCTCGCGTATCGCCTTGAGCACGTCCGAGGCAGTCAGATTGCGTGACGACAGCTTGTTCGGATCGAGCCAGATGCGCATGGCATAGTCACCGGCGCCGTACAGCCCGACATGGCCTATGCCGTTCAGGCGCGATAGCTCGTCCTTGACGTTCAGGGTCAGGTAATTTCGCAGATAAAGTGTGTCATAACGGCCGTCGGACGAATACAGGCTCACGTACAGCAGCGGCGTGGGAGACTGCTTTTGCGTCGTCACACCATACTGACGCACTTGGTCCGGCAGCCGGCTGAGCGCTTGGCTCACCCGGTTTTGCACGCGAACGGCAGCGGTGTCGGGATCGACGCTGGGCAGGAACGTCACGACGATCTGCAGGCTGCCGTCGGAACCAGCGACCGACTTCATGTACATGATGCCTTCGACGCCGTTGATCGCTTCTTCGAGCGGCGTCGCAACGGACTCCGCCGTCTCCTTGGGATTGGCGCCCGGATAGGTTGCACGCACCACCACGCTGGGCGGAACGACTTCAGGATACTCACCGACTGGCAGCAGAGGAATCGAGATGACGCCTGCCAGGAAAATGACAATCGACAGGACAATTGCGAAGATCGGGCGTTCAATAAAGAACTTCGAGATGTTCATCGTCGCCTCCTTCAGTTTGCTGCGGCCAGCATTGGGACTTCGGCTGGCTTTACCGGAGTGCCGGAACTGTAGATTCTCTGCAATCCGCCGATGATGACCTTGTCGCCTGCCATCAAGCCCGACTCGATCAAGCGGAGCCCATCGCTCTTGCGGCCGGGTTGAACATCCCTTCGTTGTGCCGTGTTGTCCGAAGCAAGGACATAAACATACTTGCGATCCTGATCAGTGAGCACGGCCTTGTCGTCGATTAGGACTGCGTCACTTTCGTAACCTGAGGACACTTTCACGCGCGCGTACAAGCCGGGCGTGAATATGCGATCGGGGTTGCGCAGCTTCGCCCTCATGCGAATGCTTCCGGTCGCGGAATCGACTTGGTTGTCCTGAAAATCGACCATTCCGACGTGCGCAAATCCTTCATCGCCCGCCAGCGCCACACGTACGGCAAGCATATTGGCAGGGCTCCGGCGCAATTCCGCGCTGTAGCGAAGATAGCTCTGCTCGTCCGGATCGAAATCGACGTAGACCGGATCCTGTGAGACCATTGAGGTCAGCAAGCTCTGATCCGCTACTGCAAGATTGCCGACGGTCAGCATCGCGCGGCCGGCCCGACCGTCGATCGGCGCGCGTACCTGCGTGAAGTTGAGATTGAGCTCCGCAAGCTCGACTGCGGCTTCTGCATTGAGCACGTCAGCCTCACTCTGCGCGTAGGCTGCGTGGCGAGCGTCGGCCTCGTCCTGGGACACTGCACTCGACGGCAGGAGCCTCCGCGCACGTTCGTCGCGGCTCTTTGCCAGCAGCGCCGTTGCTCTGGCGCGCTGAAGCTGAGCCGTGGCGCTGTTCAGCGCCGCTTCGTACGGTCGCGGGTCGATGGTGAAGAGAACGTCGCCGCGGCGGACTTCATCTCCCTCCTTATAGGCGACATGCGTCACATATCCGCTGACTCGGGACCGAATCTCGACCGATCCGACAGCGCTGATGCGTCCGTTGAACTCGTCCCAGCGCTGCACGCGCTTGAGCAGCACCGTAGCAACGTCGACCTGAGCAGGAGGACTAAGGCTCATAGCCGCTGCCTCTCCATTGCCGGTCAGTTCTCCGGTTGCCGCTAGAAGCCCCAGCGGTGCACCAACCGTTGTGAGGATTGCTGCCGCTATCAGTAGTGTTCTGGTCTTCATCGGTGAATCCTCCTGGTTATCGCGCTTGTCACGGTCCTCGTGTGGGCAATTCGGCGTAGCTGGGATATCGCCATCACGACACGAATGCTCGTTAAGCGTCGTGAGAAGTTGTTGGGCGCTGTTGGCCGCTACTGGACGCTGAAAACTGTGTCCGCTTCTGGTTGCTGAAGGTGCGGTCGCCGGCCACCGGCGGTCCGCAACTGATGATGGCTACTTCGGCAGCGGCTTGCCCGCCTGCTCGTTGACGATGTACTCCGCGTACCAATCCGGCCAGTTCACGTCGTGCTCGCCGATCAGCTTCTCATGCTCGCCGTGGGCTGCTGCCGCCCGGCGAAGCGTCGCCGCGAGGTCGGATATCGACGCGAAAGTCGTGTCACCCTCGACCCGGCCGGGGAGACGGTTGGTGACTTCCTGCAGAACCCAGCCATTGCCATCCGGATCGCTGAATGACGCGAACGATTGATAGGTGCGGCGCTGCGGATCCGGGCCACTGATCCGGACGCTCCCGAACAGGTAGGGCTCATCGGTACCGGTGTGGACGTTGTCGCCGCCGTGGAAGACCTCGCTGACCTTAACTCCGCGCGCAAGCAGCTCCTTCCGGGCAGCCTCGATGTCAGACACGATCAGGTACAGGCCTTGGCTGGAACCCGGCTTCGCCGGCGTGACGTTCTTGCCGAAGATCACCGAGGCACCGGAGCCGGGCGGGGTGAACTGGATCACGTGGAAGTCGCTGCCGTTGGTGAACTCGGCGTCCAAACGCCAGCCAAGGCGGGCGTAGAATCCCTTGGCGCGCGCGACGTCCGAGACCGGGATAACGGCGAGTTCGAACTTCATGTCCGTCAAACGGACCTTGGCGGGATCAACTGCTACTGTCATGGTTCTCTCCTGGTGTGTCTGGTGAATACGGACGCCGCGATCACACCTGCGCGGCGACGTCGAGAATGGCCTGTGCGAAAGCGTTCGGCGCTTCCTGGGGAAGATTGTGGCCGATGCCGCCCGTGATGTGCCGGTGCTCGTACTTGCCGGTGAACTTCTTCGCGTAGACAGCGGGATCGGGATGCGGCGCGCCATTGGCGTCGCCCTCCATGGTGATGGTCGGCACTCCGATGGTCGGCGCCAGCGCGAGCTGCGCCTCGAGTTCGTCATAAGCCTCTTCGCCGTCGACCAATCCAAGCCGCCAGCGATAGTTGTGGATCACAATCGCGACGTGATCGGGATTGTCGAAGGCTTTCGCGCTTCGCTCGAAGGTGGCGTCGTCGAAATTCCATTTCGGCGATGCGAGCTTCCAAATCAGCTTCGCGAACTCAAGGCGATGCTTGTCGTAGCCGATGCGGCCGCGCTCGGTGGCGAAATAGAACTGATACCACCATTCCAACTCGGCTTTCGGCGGCAGCGGCAGTTTGCCGGCCTGCTGGTTGCCGATCAGATAGCCGCTGACGGACACCATCGCGCTAACACGCTCCGGCCAGAGCACAGCCATGATGTTGGCGGTGCGCGCGCCCCAGTCGAAGCCGGCCACGACTGCCTTCTCGATTTTCAGCGCATCCATCAGCGCAAGCATGTCCGCTGCGATTGCCGAAGGCTGGGCGTTGCGTACGCTCGCAGCGGAAAGAAAGCGGGTCGTTCCATAGCCGCGCAGATACGGTACGATGACGCGATACCCCTGGGTGGTCAGGAGCGGCACGACGTCGGCGAAGCTGTCGATGCCGTAAGGCCAACCGTGCAGCAGCAGGACCGCTGGCGCGCTTGCGGGTCCGCTCTCTGCGTATCCGACGTTCAGAAGGCCGGCATTGATCTGCTTCAGATTTCCCTGAGAGGCACTTATCGCCGGCGCAGGCATCGTCGCATCCGCAAGTGCGGCAAGGCTAAGATGCGCGGCCGCAGGACCGTTCAATCCAATGCCGGTCACGAGCGCAGCAGCGGCTCCGATGAACCCGCGGCGAGTTTGGTTGGCATCCTTGTGCATGGTGTTGCTCCCGTTGAGGCGTCGTCTCTCGAACGGCTCGGCCTCGTGGAAGCGATATGCATCGGATCGGGTTTGTTGGCTCGTTAAGCGTTGTTAGACGTTGTCTGCGGGGCTTCGCCGCAACGGACACTGCACGCCGGTCCAAGCACCCCGGGGGTTCGCCCGGCGGCCCGCACGCTCCGGTGTGCGCACCCAGTCAAGGCTGTGAAACGGAAGACTTTTTCGTCTCTTCCGCCTCCCGAACAGCGATTAACAACATCTAACGGGCCATCCGGCGGCATCTGCGCGATGGTCTGCGGACCACCCAGCAACGACGAAAGGAGCAATCCGAAATGATTCCGCTGCTCGCCGATGCGATCGAGGCCCATGGGGGCTTGGACCGCTGGAATTCTCACCAGACGCTCACCGCTACCATCGTCAGCGGGGGTGATCTTTGGGCCGTCAAGGGCGTCCCGCAGGATCCGGTCGCGCGGACGATGCAGGTCGAGCTGCATCGGCAATGGGCCTCCGTTGCGCCATTCGGAAAAGACCGGCATACCGAGTTCACATCCGATCGCATTGCCATTCTTGCAGCCGACGGCAGCGTGGTCGCCGAGCGGTCCAATCCCCGTGCCTCGTTTGCGCGGCACGACCTCCGGACGAGTTGGGATCCGCTGCACCGCGCATATTTCAATGGATATGCGCTCTGGACTTACCTCACCACACCGTTTCTGCTCGCCATGGATGGATTCAGTGTCGAGGAAATCGAGCCCTGGCGAGAGGGAGCGGAGACTTGGCGCGGCTTGAGGGCCACTTTTCCCGCGGCGATCGCCAGCCACAGCTCGGAGCAAGACTTCTATTTCGGCGAGGACATGATCATCCGCCGGCACGATTACCAGGTCGATATCGCCGGCAGCTTCCCGGCGGCGCAGTACGTATCCCACCACGTTAATGTGGACGGCATCTCGATTCCGGCCCAGCGCAGAGCTTATCTGCGCGCCGATGACCTGAAGCCGATGCTCGATACGCTGATGGTGTCGATCGATCTCTCCGACTTCCGCTTCGGCTGACGCTAGCGGCTACTTCGTGGCCTCGTCCAGCAGTTGGCGTGCAGCCTTCAGATCGGCCGTCTCGAACCCTTCCGTGAAGCGGGCGTAGGTCTCGGCCAGTCCGTCCAGCGGCTTCGCCCTGCGTTGCTTGCGTCGAAAGCGGGCCAGCGATATCTCCGTTCGCAGCCGCCACGATAGCGCGCCCTGCTCCTCGGCCAGCGCGATCGAGGCCATGAAGCTTGCTTCTGCCGCCTTCGCGTCACCGCCGCGCGCCTCCAGTTCACCGCGCAGGCGCAGAAGCTCCGGCGCGTCGAAAGCGTCGCCGGCCGGCTCGATGCGGGCGATCGCCTCGTGCAGGACGCGCAGCCCCTCCGCCAGGTGGCCCAGCTCTGCCAACCCCTGTGAAAGCTCGGAGATGAAGGCAGATGCATACAGTTCGTACCGATCCGCATGCAAACGCACCAGCACGTTCTGCAGCAATTCGATTCCTGCTTTGCGCTCACCGCGCGCAATCATCGCCTGGGCGCGGAAACCGGCGGATACGGCCTGATAAGGCGCCAGTGCGTGGCTCGCGGCATGAGTCGAAATACGCCCGGCCATCTGTTCGACTGAGGACCAATCCCCGATCCAACCATAGAGTGATGCAGACCAGCACAGAGCGATGCAATGCATCACCGCGTCCTGTGGTGCCGCCTTGATGATAGAGTGAACGCATTCGACGGCCCGATCGGGAAACCCAAGCAGCCATAACACGCGCGCGAGCGGCACCTGTGGCATTCTCGCGTAGGCAAAATGACCGGGTTGGGCACCGCGAAGCGCAGCTGCATCCAAGAGCCCTTCGTCGAGATGCAGTTGCGCAGTTCGCTGATCGCCGATCAGGTGATAGGAAACGCCGACCAGTGCTTTGGCCCCGACAAGACCGGCCTTGTCACCGATCTCGCGCGCAACACGTTCCGCCTCAAAAGCGGTGGGAAGCAGTTCGCAAAAATTGCCAGTGCGCCGATAGAACATATTCAAGCGCGCCAGCAGACGAAATTTGTTGGGACGGTCGCCCAGCGCCTCTGCAATTTCGAGGCCGCGGCGTAGCGCCAGTTCAGCCTGATCGCTGTTGCGCTCGGTAAACATGAAGGCGTGTCCGAGGGTTGCCTGAAGCTCCAGTTCCCACGCACTGCCGCGGGTCGACTCATCGAGCATCGAAAGCGCGCGGCTTGACCATAGGCGCCCTTCGTCCAGCAGGTTGAGCTCGACGAACAACCTGGCGCAGGCACCGGCCAGCGGGACGCGCAGTCCAGCACCGTCATCATTGGCGAACGCCCATTTCAGCGCCGCACGCGCGTCGGAAAACAGCACCGTCCGAGCGCGCGAACGCGATGCCTGGTCGCCCTGGCCTGCATCTGCGGCCGTCGTTTCCAGCGCGTGCTGGACGTAGCGGGCGTGCCGGCCGGCGATACTCGTCGCTTCACCGTTGTCGGCGAGCTTCTGCGTCGCATAAGCCCTGGTAGTGTCAAGAAGCCGATAGCGCGTCACGGCGCCGTCAGGACGCACCGAAATCAGCGACTTGGCAACGAGCTGCTCCAACGACTCCACAATGCGCTCGGCCGGATCGCCCGCCTCGCCCGCGACCATGGTCGCGCCTTGCAACGTGAAGGGAGCGGCGAAGATAGCAAGGCGACGCAGGACGATCCGCTCGCTCTCGCTGATCAGACCATAGCTCCAGTCGAGCGTGGCGCCGAGTGTTTGATGGCGCGGAGGCGCCGTCCGTCGGCCGCGCCACTCCAGCTTCAACCGGCCGTCGAGCAGGGTCACCAACTCGCGCAATCCATGCGTGCCGACCCGCACGGCGGCGAGTTCGATCGCCAGCGCTATGCCATCGAGCTTGCTGCATATTTCGGCGAGAACTTCAGCGTCTTCGTCAACAATTTCCGCGCGATGGCCCGCCGCGGCAGCCCGCTCCATGAACAAGCGCGCAGCCGGATAAGCCAGCATCTCGCTTGCGTTCAGCCCCGCACCCTGCGGGGGCCCCTCGAGCGGACCGAGCTCGAAAATCTGCTCGCCTTCCACAAGCAGCGACTCGCGGCTGGTAACGAGGATGCTGACCCCGGGCGCCTGCTGGTGGATACGCTCTGCCACCCCGGCAATGGCCTCGACGACATGCTCGCAACTGTCGAGCACCAGCAGTTGGCGGCGGTTGCGCAAGTAGCTGACGATGCTGTCCGTCGGGTCAGAATGCTGCACCACGAGTCCAAGAGCCCATGCGATCGTGCCGGCGACAAGCCCGGCATCCTTCACCATGCTGAAGTCGAGAAAGCGAACTTGGCCGTCGAATTGCGCCGAGAGCTCGTGGGCCAGCGCGATCGCAACGGTGGTCTTTCCGATTCCACCAGGGCCCCTGAGCGTGATGAAGCGTTCGGTCAGTAAACGCTCCGCCACTTCCCGCACAACATCGTCCCGTCCGACCATCCGCTCTAGGCGGTGAGGCAGGATTGGCGCAAGCGTTGTCTCCGGGGCGCTCAGCGCCTGCGCAGCAAGCGAAACCGCCGGGGGCGCGTCTGCGATGCGATGCACCGGTGCGACGAAGCAATAACCACGGCTCGGTATATTCGTGATATAGCGCGCGCCCTCCTTGCCGTCACCGAGCGCCTTGCGAAGCTCGGCGATATGCACTCGCAAACTGATCTCTTCGACGGCAAGGCCCGGCCACGCGTGGGCCAACAGCTCGTTCTTCGATACGACGTCGCCAGCGCGGCTGACCAACAGCCGCAGGATATCCAGTGCCCGACTGCCCAGCTTGACTGGCTGCCCATCCCTTTCAAGCAGCCGGGTCTTGTCGTGAAGGGAGAACGGTCCGAAAGAGACCGTGTCTGCCTGCTGCGGTGCCCACAAGGGACTTGCGCCAGAACCGCTCGTTGTTTCAAGCCCGGTCACATGCGCTCACCTTGTCGATGGCTCCAGCAGCGTAATCAGCTCGCCGAATATCTTCGAGATGTTGCCGCGATTGATCTCGTCGATGATCAACACGCGTCGCTGGAGGGCGGGAACTTGGTGGCCTTTCTGGCTGACTGCCTCAAGGATCGGCGGCAGGATGTTGGTGTAGCCGTTGACCAGGTACTTCTCGATGCGGCTCTCGGGAACCTTATCGAACACCTCGCCTTTACGCACATCCTCCAATGTGATCCGCCCCGCAGCCAGTAGGCCCGAAAGCTCGTCAATGACTTCCCATGGGAAGGGCAGGCTTGCGCCGTTTGGTTTCACCAGCCACAGGATCTCGTCCGTACACCGTGAAACAACATAGCCGGTGCCGAACCGCATTCCAGGCGTCAGCCGCGATCTGGGAGCAAGCATCGATCTGCACAACGTCTTCAGCACGCCGTCGGCGACGTGGTATTTGATTGACCCTCCCTCCCCAGCCTCCGCCCGGAGCCCCTCAACAAAGTCTTCATAGCTGAAACTTTGATGGAAGGTGACGAACTGAATGCTTCCCGCCTGCACAAGATCATCGAATCGCGCCTTGAGCGCCTCACGATCTCCCCTGTTCTCGTGAGCAAAGCTCGCGTCGAGCACCTGCAGCGCACGGTCAACCGTCTTGTAGGTCTTTCCCGTTCCGGGCGGGCCATACAAGATGAGGTTTAGCGGTAGCGTAGAGGTGGCGGGAAGGCCAACCGGCGCTTCGGCGGCGGTCTCAAAGGTGGCCTGCTCATCCGCCTCTGGCTCGGTCGGAGCCCAGGCCTGCTTGAGGTCGTGTTGATAAAAGTCGATCTCTTCCGTGCGACCTTCCTGAAGCTGATGCCGGAGGCGCAGTAATGCCTCGTCCTGTTCGACCTTTGACATGCGCTTGAGCTGGTCGCGCCCAATGTTTCCGACCGTCGATAGAATACGACGGATGTCGCCCGCGCCTGAGATCCGCTCGAAATGGTCGGGGAACAGCAGAAATGGTAGAATGTGCTTGAGCTGGCGGTATCCTTCATCCGGCACCTCATCTAGCCATGTCGCATATCCGATGGGATCGGAGACAAGGGCACGGCGCGCATCCGTATCCCGCGCCTTGAACGCCCGCGTCGAGTTGATGAAGAAGCGCAGCTCGCGCCAGCGATGAGCCAGGAAGCCGGGGCCGCCCGATCCCAGTCCGCTTAGAAGGAAACGGTCAAGCATCGGATGATCTTGGGGCAACTCGTCGCCCGACCAGCTCCAGGCCTCCCTGACTGCAGCCTGCTTAGCAGCCGGCCCTATGTTGCTGGGGAATAGGTTCATTACCCAAAGCATCTCGGCCGCAAGCTTTGAGACGAGCGGCGAAGCCTTGGCGAGCTGGCGCTTCAGCTTCTCCTGAAACTTCCCCGCCCCCATGTCCGGCTGGTTGTTGAAGCGCTCGTCGAGCTCTGCGACCAACGAGGCGGTCCAGACAGGCGCCGTAGCGAGAATGGACCCATCATCGACCAGGCACCGGTCGCGCCACTCGGCAGCTGCGGCCAGCGTTCGGTCGGAATTTTGATGACGCGGATTGTATCGTGACAAAACAGCCCCTCCAAGCGGCAACCTCACCGACTCTTGTGCGGCCCCGGCATAACATTATCCTCTCACCGGGAGCGCGGCCATGGGTCAGGATTCTTCGATCGATCATCTCCAGATAGCCGAGGGGGCTTGAAGAGGGCTTGCATTTGCGGAGTACGCGGGCGCGCTTCGGTGAATTTGAGCTGGATCGCGGTCCCACCTAAAGCTTATCAGTGCGGGAGCCTCGTTCGCTCGTTGCGGATCAGCCTCAGCTCAGAAAACCGGAGCCGGTAAACCTCACAACTGAAGGTCTAGTTGCGCGGGAATCGCGTAAACCACGCTCATGTACGACTTGCCTAACTTCCGAGGAAAGTGCGCCCGGAAGAGAGCCCAGGATTTAGGGTGCTCGGTTTCGATCGGTTGAGCGAGAGGGATTCAAACCAACCGCGCGGCCAAGCCTTTGATTTTCTGAGAAATGCCGTACTAGACCGATTTTGCCGGTTCAAAGATTCGGAGAAAATTCGGTTCTCCGGATGCATTCAGACCCTTTTCGGAGGACCATCGGGAGTTCTCTGTGCGCGGGAATGCAGGAAAACGGCCGAGTTTCTGCCCTCTCTGCGGCTCCGAGTACGAGATCATTCTTGCCGGGTGGCGGAGAGAGTGGGATTCGAACCCACGGTACGGTTTCCCGCACACACGCTTTCCAAGCGTGCGCCTTAAGCCACTCGGCCATCTCTCCGGAGCGCCCTCTCTTGAAGGGGCGCCGATGATTTTGCAAGAGACCGCGGGGAAATCGGGTGAATTTTCCGCAAACTATTGTATTTACGAGGAAAAATCTGGTGACGGACGAGCCTCTGAGGGCCGGTCGGCTGAACCTGCGGCCGGTTTGGGGCGACGATTCACGTGAGACTGCCAAAGATGCCAGGCGAGGCCGAGAGGATACGATGATCATCCGTCAGACGATCACTGCGCTGAGCCTGATCCCGGCCCTTTGTGTTGCGTTCGCGACGCCAGCCCCGGCCCAGGTCTGCACGCGGCAGGGCGTCGACGTCAGCTGCGACGACGGCCGGCGGGGAGTGCTGTCGGGCAATGCCATCCTCTGGCCGGACGGCACGCACTCGAGCTCGGCGCCGCATCAGAGCGTGATCATCGGCAACAAGAGCTCGGTGCATATCGGGCCCGGCGTGTTCGTCGGCCAGGGCAAGGGCGTGGTGCCGCTGGATGATCCCAACGCGCCGAACAAGCGGCAGTGCGCGATTTTGGACGGCGTGTCGTATTGCTATTGAGCTACCGCGCTTCGCGGTCACCGATCATCGTCATGCCCGGGCTTGTCCCGGGCATCCACGCACTTGAGGTCCGAGGATTGAGCCGTGGGTGGGCGGGACAAGCCCGGCCATGACGCAGGACCTCAGATCAACCGCACGCCTGATATCGCGGACCTCAGCCAGCGCAGGGCCTGCGGCGGCTGGGTTGCGAGCGGAGCGACCGCGGCCTTCTCGGTGCGGCACTTCTCCAGCTCGGCGACGAAGTCGGCCGACCATTGCTGGATGGTGTGGCCGCGCAGCTTCTTCATCATGGCGTCCCAGCGCATCTTGCGCTCGGTGAGCGGCATCGCTGCCGCGACCGCGATCGCGCGCGTCATGCCGTCGATGTCGTGCGGATTGACCAGCAAGGCGGTGTCGAGCTCGTTGGCCGCGCCCGCGAACTTCGACAGCACCAGCACGCCGGGATCGGCCGGGTTTTGGGCCGCGACATATTCCTTGGCGACGAGGTTCATGCCGTCGTGCAGCGGCGTCACCACGCCGATCTGCGCGGTGCGATAGAGGCCCGCGAGCACGGCCTGGCTGAAGCCCTTGTTGAGATAGCGGATCGGCGTCCAGTCCACCTCGCCGTGACGACCGTTGACGTCGGTGACGAGGCGCGCGACCTCGTTCTGGAGATTGCCATAGGCTTCGATGGCGCCGCGCGAGGGGTTCGCGATCTGAAGCAGCGAGATGCTGCGCGCGAATTGCGGCTGCTCGGTCCACAGCCGGTCGAACGCGCTGATGCGGTTGACGAGTCCCTTGGAATAGTCGAGGCGGTCGACGCCAATCGCGAGGCGCTCGCCATTGAGGCTGCGCCGCAGCCGCGACACGTCGGGATGCGATGCTGATTTCGCGGCATAGGCTGCGAATTTTTCCGCGTCGATGCCGATGGGGAAGACTTCGCAGCGGGTGCGGCCGTGCTGCGACAGCACGACGCCGTCCTCGACCGCAAGGCCGAGCTCGCCGCCGGCATAGCCGAGGAAGTTCTGGCAGTCCTCATGGGTCTGGAAGCCGAGCAGATCATAGGCCAGCATCGCCGTGATCAGCTCGCGATGATTGGGCACGCCTTGCATCACCGCGGCGACGGGCCACGGCGTGTGCAGGAAGAAACCGATGGGATCATCGACACCGAGCTCGCGCAGCTCCGCGCCGAGCGCGAGGAAATGATAATCCTGCACCCAGAACGCGGTCTTGGTTTTTCGAAAGCGCATCAAGGCGCGCGCCATGAAGGCGTTGACCTCGCGATAGCTGACATAATCTTCGCGCGAGACGCGGATCAGATCGCTGCGCGAATGCAGCGCCGGCCACAGCGCCGAATTGGCGAAGCCTTCGTAATAGCCGCCGTAATGCGCCGCCGGCAGGTCCAGCGTCGCGATTGCGCCGGTCCCCAACGCTTCGATTTCGGCGAACGGTTCCTTCTGATGACCATCACGCACGCGGCCCGAGGAACCCACCCAGATTGCTCCTGAATGTTCCACCACCGGCAACAAGGCTGCCGCAAGGCCGCCCGTCATGGGTTCATTTGGCTTGCCGCGGGCAACGCGATTTGAAACGACGACTAAGTTCACAGGTCGTCCCCTCCTGTTTCATTCCACCCGTTTAACTGCCGTTCATCAATATGGTTCCGGTCATCGTTTCAACCAATTGAAACCAAAATCAGGCACGCGCGTTGGAACTGGTTTCCCTCGCGGAACCCGCTCATTTCACTGCAAAGTCAGTTGTTCGGCGCCGTGATGCGCGATGGGGCGCCGCAATGCGCGATGACATCGCGCGGGCTATTATGTCTGAGACGTGGCGCCGCCTTCGTTTCAACTCGGATCGAGCAGCCGCGCAAGGAACGCACGCACATCGCTCGGCGCGTCGAAATGGCCGTTCACGCCCATCGCGCGGCGGCCGACCGAGAAGGCGAGCCCGTTCATGTCGGGCATGATCGCGAACACGGTCTCATCCGTGACGTCGTCGCCAATGAAGATCGGACGGCGCCCTTTGAATGGCTCGTGCGTCATCAGCTCACGTACCCCGGTCGCCTTGGTGAAGCCGGAATTCTTGATCTCGCAAACGAACTTCCCGGGCAGGACCTCGATCGGCGCATTGGGCAGCTCTGCCCGGATGAACGACACGGCTTCATAGATCGCCTTCTCCGCATGCGGCGCGAGGCGGTAGTGCAGCGCCAGCGAATAGCCCTTGTCCTCCAGCAGAATGCCGGGGCTGAGCTTGGCGATCGCGGCGAGCCGCCGCTTCAGCTCCTTGTCCAGCGGCGGCGCGTGCACGGCATCGGCCTCATTGTCCACCGACAGCCGCATCTCGGCGCCGTGGCCGGCGACCGCGCGGAACACGTCGGGCGCGAAGATCAGATCGATGTCGTTGAGCGAGCGGCCGCTGACCAGCGCCAGCGCGCCGGAGGTGCGCTCGGTCAGATGCCTCAGTGTTTCCGACAGCCCCGGCGGTACCCACACCTCGCGCGGCGTCGGCATCAGGTCGAGCAGCGTGCCGTCGATGTCGAGCAGGATGGCGGTCTCATCGAGATGCGGCACCAGCGCATGCGGCACCGGCACCGCGTCAGGAGCCTCGTCGTCCAGCATCGTGCGCTTCTCGTCCAGGGCCATTTCCGCAAGTTCCGATTTCATCAGTCTACTCCATGAAGGCAAGCGGCCGCGCGATTTCTTCGAGCGATTTGCGCTCGGCCGCGACGGCGTAGCGCCACGCCACGATCGCCGCCGCGATCATCAAGATCGACCCCAGCAGATAGCCTGCGAATACGCTGGTGCGCGATCCCGTGTCGATCAGTGCGCCGAACAGCGCCGGCCCGATCACGCCGCCGATGCCGGTGCCGACTGCATAGAACACCGCGATCGCCAGCGCGCGCACCTCCAGGGGAAAGGTCTCGCTCACGGTGAGATAGGCCGCGCTCGCGGCGGGCGAGGCGAAGAAGAAGATCACCATCCAGGCGATGGTCTGCCCCTGCGCGCTGAGCGCGCCGATCGAGAACAGATAGCCGGACAGCGCCAGCAGCAAGCCCGACACGCCATAGGTGAACATGATCATGGTGCGGCGGCCGAGCGTATCGAACAGGCGGCCGAGCAGCAGCGGCCCGAGGAAATTGCCGGCGGCGAAGGGCAGCAGATACCAGCCGACGTGATCGGAGCGGATGCCGTAGAAATCGGTCAAGACCAGCGCGAAGGTGAAGAAGATGGCATTGTAGAAGAACGCCTGGGCGCTCATCAGCACGAGGCCGACCAGCGCGCGCTGGCGATAGGCCGAGAACAATGTGTGGACGACCTCGGGGATCGGCGTGTGATCGCGCATCCTGAGGCGAATCTTCGGAAAGCGCCCCTCGCCCGGGTCCTGGCCATGTCCGACCACTGAGCGCTCGATCTCGTCGACGATGGCGTGGGCCTCGTCGGGACGACCATGGATCATCAGCCAGCGTGGACTTTCCGGTATCCACATCCGCATCAGGAGCACGAAGAGGCCGAGCATCGCGCCGATCAGATAGGCGAGGCGCCAGCCGAGATCGGGACCGATCGTTGCAGGATCGAGCAGCACGATGGCCGCCACTGCGCCCATCGCGGCGCCGATCCAGAAGCTGCCGTTGATGACGAGATCGGTCCAGCCGCGATAGCGCGCGGGCACCAGCTCCTGGATGGTGGAGTTGATCGCGGTGTATTCGCCGCCGATGCCGGCGCCGGTGAGGAAACGAAACAGCGCGTAGCTGGCGACGTCCCATGACAGCGCCGTCGCAGCCGTCGCCGACAAATAAAGTGCAAGCGTGATGAAGAACAGTTTTTTGCGACCGATGCGGTCGGTGAGCCAGCCGAAGCCGAGCGCACCCAGCACCGCGCCGGCAAGATAAGCGGAATTGGCGATGCCGAGATCGAGATTGGAGAAATGCAGCGACGTGCTCTGCTTCAATGCGCCCGAGAGCGCGCCGGCCAGCGTCACCTCGAGCCCGTCCAGGATCCAGGTGATGCCGAGCGCGAGCACGACACGGGTATGAAAGCCGCTCCATGGCAGGGCGTCGAGGCGCGAGGGAATGCTGGTCTCGACGATGCGATCAGCCGCCACGGCCGCAATCGCAGATCCATGATTCAGCGCTCGGCTTTGCTGCAATTCCATCGCGTTGTTGCGTCTGATCAATGGAAGCGGCCCCGCTGCACATGACGTGGACGGGGTCGATCCGATCAAGGGGGTGCGGCATTCCGCCTGCCACCTGCGACAACGTTTGCGATGTGCCGCGGTTCCCAAGGGAACAGCCGTCGTGAACGTCCGTTTCCGACGGAGCTGCAAGGAGTTGACGCATGGCTCAGGTCAGAAAGAGGACACAATCGCGAAAGAGGCACGCGTGAAGCGATGCGCCGTGAGACGAGCACGTTCGCAAGCGAGCCAATGAAACCTTGGACACCTCCGAACTCCGCTGTCGTCCGGACGAGCGCAGCGAAGATCTGGGATCCATAATCACAAGGCGTGGTTTGGCGAAGACTTGGAGGTACCGCCGTCTGTCCCAACTCCGCCCTGGGAGTATGGGTCCCGGATCGGCGCGCGCTTATGGCGCGCTTGTCCGGGACGACAGCGGAGTGTGAGGTGACGGCGCCGCGCTTAATGCGTAGCGCTTTACGCCGCCCTGATATTCGCCATGAAGCGGTCGAGCTCGGCGCGCAGGCGGGTGCTTTCGCTCGACAGCGTCTTGGCCGAATGCAGCACCTCCTCCGAGGCCGAGCCGGTCTCGGCGGCGCCGCGGTTGACCTCGCCGATGTCGGTGGCGGCCGTCTGGGTGCCCTGCGCGACCGTCTGGACACTGCGCGCGATCTCCTGCGTCGCCGCGCCCTGCTGCTCCACGGCGCTGGCGATCGAGGTCGAGATCGACGAGATCTGGCCGATGGTCGCGCCGATCTCCTTGATCGCGGCGACCGATTCGGCCGTGGCGCCCTGCATGCCCGTGATGTGCGAGGAGATTTCGTCCGTCGCCTTCGCGGTCTGGCTCGCCAGCGACTTCACCTCGCTTGCGACCACGGCGAAGCCACGGCCGGCTTCACCGGCGCGAGCCGCCTCGATGGTGGCGTTGAGCGCCAGGAGATTGGTCTGCTCGGCGATCGCCGTGATCAGCTTGACCACCTCGCCGATCTGCTGGGCGGCATGCGACAGCTTGCCGATACGGCCGTCGGTCTCCCTCGCCTGCACCACGGCATTTTCGGCAATGCGGCTGGAATCACGGACCTGGCGGCCGATCTCCTCGACCGAAGCCGAGAGCTCCTCGGTCGCGGTTGCGACCGACTGCATGTTGGAGGAGGCCTGCTCGGAGACGCCGGCGACCTGGCTCGACAGGCTCTGCGTGGTCTCGGCGGTGCGGGTCAGCGTGGATGCCGCCGATTCCAGCTGCACGGCGGAGGCCGAGACGTTGGAGACGATGGCGCCGACCGCGCTCTCGAAATCGTCGGCAAAGCGAATCAGCTCGGCGCGGCGGCTGGCCGCCTGCTCCCGGTTCTGGACTTCGCTGGCGGCGGCATCGCGCTCGGCCTTGGCGACGGCCTGAACCTTGAACTCCTCGACCGCACCGGCCATCTCGCCGATCTCGTCCTTGCGGCCCAAACCGGGCAGCACGACGTCGAAATTGCCCGAGGCCAGCTCCCGCATCGCCTTGCACATCGCGATCATCGGACGCGAGATGCCGTTGCCGAGCATCCAGGCCAGCACGGCACCGATGGCAAGGCCACCCAGCGCGAGCATCAGCATCAATTGCTCGGTCTCCACGATCGTCGCATTGGCGCCCGCCTCAATGCGCTGCTGGTCAGCAGTCAGGTCCGAGCGCAGCTCGGCCGAGAGCTTGAGGATGGTCGCCGCCGTCTTGGTCATCTCGCCGTTCGACTTGACGATGACCTTCACGTTCTCGGTCAGCTTGGCGAAGGAGGTGCGGTACTGCTTCAGCAGATTGCCGATCTCGGTGACGCGGTCGGTGATCTTCTGGTCGTTGGCATAGATCGAGACCAGCAAGGTCTCCAGGAATTTGATGCGGGCGATGACGCCGTCGGCGGTCTTCGGCTCCGGCTTGGCGACGAAGGCGCTGACCGAGGTGGAGACCGCGAGATATTGCGAGGTGACGTCCTTGGCCGTGGTCTGGACCGATGCGAGCCCGGCCAGCGCGGCACTATCTGCGAGATCGTCGAACTTGAAGCGGATCTTGTTGCCGACGCTGTTGAGCTCGTCGGCCGCGATCTTGTTGTTCTCGCGCGTCAGGGTGATGATCTCGCCGAATACTTTCGTGAAGCGCTGGAATTCGGCCTCGAGCTTGCCGACCTGCTCGCGGCGGGCGGCACCGGTCGTGGCGGCCATCGACTTGCCGATCGCGCTCCTCAGATTCTCTTCCGCTGCCTTGGCCGCGGTCTCGTCGTCGGCCGCGCCCGTCAACGTATAGGCCCGTGCCAATCCTTGATAGGCAACCAGTTCGCGATCGACCGTCCGCGCGAGGTCCGCTTCGGAAACGCTGGTCCGATAGGATGCCACGGCGCCTGCGATCCGCTCGAAGCCGAAAAAGGCAAACGCCATGCTGACGGCGAGGATGGCGAGCACCGCCACGAAGCCGAGGATGATTTTTGCGCGAAAGCGCAGATTGAGCAGACTGGACTTGCTCGACTTCGACTTGACCGACATTCCCCCACCCCATTCCATTCGCGGAAAACCAGGCGCAGCCCGGAAGCAGCCCGCTTCCCGGCTCTGCGGCACGTTACGGGGCAAAGGATAAGCTGTGGTAAATTTGTGGCACCGCGACTGGCGCTAGAGCGAGACGATGAAATCGTTAAGGCGCGTTTACTCGCAATGTTGCAAATGAGGTGGCGCCCCTCGCTCCGCCGTCGTCCCGAACAAGCGGAGTGTGGAGCGATAGCCGCACGCTTAACGCGCAGCGCCTTACGCCGCCCTGATATTCGCCATGAAGCGGTCGAGCTCGGCGCGCAGGCGGGTGCTTTCGCTCGACAGCGTCTTGGCCGAATGCAGCACCTCCTCCGAGGCCGAGCCGGTCTCGGCGGCGCCGCGGTTGACCTCGCCGATGTCGGTGGCGGCCGTCTGGGTGCCCTGCGCGACCGTCTGGACGCTGCGCGCGATCTCCTGCGTCGCCGCGCCCTGCTGCTCCACCGCGCTCGCGATCGAGGTCGAGATCGACGAGATTTGGCCGATGGTCGCGCCGATCTCCTTGATCGCGGCGACCGATTCGGCCGTGGCGCCCTGCATGCCCGTGATGTGCGAGGAGATCTCGTCCGTCGCCTTCGCGGTCTGGCTCGCCAGCGACTTCACCTCGCTTGCGACCACGGCGAAACCGCGGCCGGCCTCACCGGCGCGAGCCGCCTCGATGGTGGCGTTGAGCGCCAGGAGATTGGTCTGCTCGGCGATCGCCGTGATCAGCTTGACCACCTCGCCGATCTGCTGGGCGGCATGCGACAGCTTGCCGATACGGCCGTCGGTCTCCCTCGCCTGCACCACGGCATTTTCGGCAATGCGGCTGGAATCACGGACCTGGCGGCCGATCTCCTCGACCGAAGCCGAGAGCTCCTCGGTCGCGGTTGCGACCGACTGCATGTTGGAGGAGGCCTGCTCGGAGACGCCGGCGACCTGGCTCGACAGGCTCTGCGTGGTCTCGGCGGTGCGGGTCAGCGTGGATGCCGCCGATTCCAGCTGCACGGCGGAGGCCGAGACGTTGGAGACGATGGCGCCGACCGCGCTCTCGAAATCGTCGGCAAAGCGAATCAGCTCGGCGCGGCGGCTGGCCGCCTGCTCCCGGTTCTGGACTTCGCTGGCGGCGGCATCGCGCTCGGCCTTGGCCACGGCCTGAACCTTGAACTCCTCGACCGCGCCGGCCATCTCACCGATCTCGTCCTTGCGTCCCAAACCCGGCAGCACCACGTCGAAATTGCCCGAGGCCAACTCCCGCATCGCCTTGCACATCGCGATCATCGGACGCGACATACCGGTCCCGAGCAGGAAGGCGAGAACCGCACCAAGCAACGTGCCGCCGACGGCGAGGATCAGCACCAGTTGCTCGGTCTGCCCGATGGTCGTCTCCGATTCCGCATCCAGCCGCTGCTGTTCGGCGACGAGGTCCGCCTTCATGGCGCTGGCGCCCTGCAGGATCGCGCCGGCCGAGCCGCTCATTTCGGTCACGAGGTCATCGATCATCTTGGCGTTGGCGATCAGCTTCTCCAGCGCTTCGCGATAGGCGCCAAGCAGCGCTTTGGCGTCCTTCAGCCCGGCGACGATCTTGTCGTCCATGGAATAGACCGAGCCCAGCGAGTTCTCGACGAATTTCAGCCGGGCGACCGCGCTGCTGGCTGTCGCCTGATCGGAATTGAGGATGAAATTGCTCGCCGCGGAGCTTGCGGTCTGGAACTGGGCATTGACCTGCTTGGTCCCGAACTCGATCGCCTGCGCTTCGGAGTCGGACGCGTTGTTGCCGATGTCGTCGAGCTTGTATTTCAGGAGATTGGCGTTGCGCTGGAGCTGGTTCTGGACCAGCAGCGCGCTGTCGCGCTTGGCTTGCAGGATCTTGGCGAAGGTCGCGGAGAACTTGGAAAACTCCTTGCCGAGCTTGTCGAGGGCCTCCCGCCGGGCCGGCTTGTTGGCGCTCTTGACAGCCTGATCGATCGCATTCTTCAGGCTGGCCTCTGCCTCCAGCGCCGCCTTGGCGTCGTCCTCCTTGCCGGTCACGACGAAATAGCGGGCCGCGGCGCGATAGGCGATCAGCTCGCGGTCGATGGTGCGGGCAAGGTCGGCCTCGGACACACTGCTGCGGTAGGATTCGACCCCGGCCGCCACCCGCTCGAAGCCCAGATAAGAGAAGGCCATGCTGCCGGCGGAGATCACCAGCACGGCGGCGAAGCCCAGAATGACCTTGGCCCGGAACCTGAGAGTCGGAAACAGTGTACGCTTCGACGGCGACCCGATACGCCCGGACATTCCAACCCCCATTTTCATTCAGCCGAGATCCGGAGGCGCCCCGCCTCCCGATCCGGATGCGCAAAACTAAGGCAGAATCGATAAGGGGCGGTAAATTTGGCAGCTCATCTGCCGGATGCCCTCGGCCAAAGGCCGATCGGGATGGCGCTTTGGCATCCCCGGTGCTCTGATCGCACAGACCCAGTCGGACCGCCCGCAAATCAAGCGGGGGCCGGTCTGGATCGATGACTTTTCCATGACCCCGGCGACCAAAATCCCAGTTGCAAAGTTCCGGGTCGGTGGTCTCTAATTAGAAGCAATCAAAATCAATCCGGGAGGACTTCACGTGTCTACAGTCAAACTGACGGTCAACGGCAAGGCCGTTGCTGTCGACGTCGAGGATCGCACGCTGCTGGTCCAGCTGCTGCGCGATCACCTCAACCTCACCGGGACCCATGTCGGCTGCGACACCAGCCAGTGCGGAGCCTGCGTCGTCCACATGGACGGCCGTGCCGTGAAATCCTGCACCATGCTGGCGGGTGAGGCCGACGGCACCAGCGTCACCACGATCGAAGGCATCGCCAAGGGCGACGAGCTGCACCCGATGCAGGCCGCCTTCCGCGACAATCACGGCCTGCAATGCGGCTATTGCACGCCGGGCATGATCATGTCGGCGATCGACATCGTGCAGCGTCATGGCGGCCAGCTTGACGAGACCACCGTCCGCCACGAGCTCGAAGGCAATATCTGCCGCTGCACCGGCTACCACAACATCGTCAAGGCGGTGCTGGATGCGGCCGGTCGCATGAAGGTCGCGCAGGCGGCCGAGTAAAGCGGCCGTCGCAAACAAAAAACCACCGCGGCTTTCGATGGAAAGCGCGGATCAACGAAATTCCGGTCGGGAGGACCAGACATGGGTGTTGAAGGCATCGGCGCACGCGTCGTGCGCAAGGAAGACAAGCGTTTCATTACCGGCAAGGGCCGCTACGTCGACGACATCAAATTGCAGGGCATGACCCATGCCTATTTCATCCGCAGCCCGCACGCGCACGCGAAGGTGAGGAAGATCGACTCGTCCGCCGCGCTGAACATGCCGGGCGTGGTCGCGGTGCTCACCGGCCAGCAACTCGTCGACGACAAGGTCGGCAACCTCATCTGCGGCTGGGCCATCACCTCCAAGGACGGCAGCCCAATGAAGATGGGCGCATGGCCGGCGATGGCGCCGGAGACGGTGCGCTTCGTCGGTCAGGCCGTCGCGGTGGTGATCGCCGACAGCAAGAATCTGGCGCGCGACGCGGCAGAGGCCGTCGTCATCGACTACGAGGAGCTGCCGGCCGTGGCCGACATGCAGGCCGCCATCAAACCAGGCGCGCCGCAGCTGCACCCGGAAGCCCCCGGCAATCAGGTCTATGACTGGGTGATCGGCGACGAGGCCGCGACCGATGCAGCCTTCGCCAAGGCCGCCAATGTCGTCAAGCTCGACGTCACCAACAACCGCCTTGCCCCCAACGCGATGGAGCCGCGCGCGGCGATCGCCGATTACGATGCGGCGGAAGAGCATTTCACGCTCTACACGAC
Source organism: Bradyrhizobium daqingense (assembly GCF_021044685.1). NCBI lineage: Bacteria > Pseudomonadati > Pseudomonadota > Alphaproteobacteria > Hyphomicrobiales > Nitrobacteraceae > Bradyrhizobium > Bradyrhizobium daqingense. The sequence continues at coordinate 1,272,524 of NZ_CP088014.1, read as the reverse complement.
CTCGCAGAACCCGCACGTCGCCCGCCTCGTGCTGTCGGCGTTCTACAACATCGCCCCCGAGCACAAGCTGCGCGTGATCGCGCCCGATGTCGGCGGCGGCTTCGGCTCCAAGATCTTCATCTATCCCGAAGAGATGGTGGCGTTGTGGGCTTCGAAGAAGGTCGGCCGCCCCGTGAAATGGACCAGCGACCGCACTGAGGCCTTCCTCACCGACGCGCATGGCCGCGACCATGTGACTCACGCGGAGATGGCGTTCGACGCCAACAACAAGATCACCGGTTTCAAGGTGAAGACCTACGCCAATTTCGGCGCCTACATGTCGCTGTTCTCGTCCTCGGTGCCGACTTATCTCTACGCGACGCTGCTGTCGGGCCAGTACAACATCCCGGCGATCCATGCCGAGGTGATCGGGGTCTACACCAACACCACGCCGGTGGACGCCTATCGCGGCGCCGGCCGCCCGGAGGCGAGCTACCTGATCGAACGTCTGATGGAGACGGCGGCGCGGCAGTTGAAGGTCGATCCGGCCGAGCTGCGCCGGACCAACTTCATCACCCAGTTCCCGCACCAGACGCCGGTGATCATGGCCTATGACACCGGCGACTTCAACGCCTCGCTCGATGCCGCGATGAAGGCGATCGACTATGCCGGCTTTGCCGCGCGCAAGGCCCAGGCGAAGTCGCAAGGCAAGCTGCGCGGCATCGGCGTGTCCTGCTACATCGAGGCCTGCGGCATCGCGCCGTCCAAGGCGGTCGGCAGCTTGGGTGCCGGCGTCGGCCTGTGGGAATCGGCGGAGGTGCGCGTCAACCCGGTCGGCACCATCGAGATTCTGACGGGATCGCATAGCCACGGTCAGGGCCACGAGACCACCTTCTGTCAGCTCGTTGCCGACCGCCTCGGCGTTCCCATCAGCCAGGTCTCGATCGTCCATGGCGACACCGACAAGGTGCAGTTCGGCATGGGCACTTACGGTTCGCGCTCGGCCGCCGTCGGTCTCACTGCGATCCTGAAGGCCATGGAGAAGATGGAATCCAAGGCCAAGAAGATCGCGGCGCATGCGCTCGAGGCGTCGGAGGCCGACATCGTCATCGAGAACGGCGAGTTCAAGGTGACGGGCACCGACAAGGCGATCGCCTTCCCGATGGTCGCGCTCGCAGCCTACACCGCGCACAACCTGCCTGACGGGATGGAGCCGGGCCTGAAGGAAAGCGCCTTCTACGACCCGACCAACTTCACCTTCCCGGCCGGCGCCTATATCTGCGAGCTCGAGGTCGATCCCGGCACGGGCAAGACCAGCTTCGTCAACTTCGTCGCGGCCGACGATTTCGGCCGGCTGATCAACCCGATGATCGTCGAGGGCCAGGTCCATGGCGGCCTTGTCCAAGGCATCGGGCAGGCGCTGCTCGAACACGCGATCTACGATGCCAATGGCCAGCCGATCACGGCTTCGTTCATGGATTACGCCATGCCGCGCGCCGACGACGTGCCGTCGTTCAATCTCTCCCACACCACCACGCTGTGCCCAGGCAATCCGCTGGGCATCAAGGGGTGCGGCGAGGCCGGCGCGATCGGCGCGTCGGCAGCCGTGATCAACGCGATCACAGATGCGATCGGCAAGAACAATCTGGAAATGCCCGCAACCCCCGACAGGGTGTGGCGCACCATCCACGCGGCTTGAGAGGGAGCACCAAGATGTACCAGACCACTTATCATCGCGCCTCCTCGGTCGACGAAGCCGTCAGCCTGTTCGGCAAGAGCAGCGAAGCCAAGTTCCTTGCCGGCGGCCAGACGCTGCTGCCGGTGATGAAGCAGCGCCTCGCAAGTCCCTCCGACGTCATCGATCTCGGCAAGATCAAGGAGCTGCAGGGCGTCGAACTCTCGGGCGACACGCTGACCATCAAGGCCGCGACGACCTATTACGACATCATGACGAATGCCGACGTGAAGAAGGCGATCCCCGCGATCGCCTATCTCACCTCGGTGCTCGGCGATCCCGCGGTGCGCTATCGCGGCACGATCGGCGGTTCGATCGCCAACAACGATCCCGCGGCGGATTTCCCCGCCGCGCTGCTCGCGCTCGGCGCCACCGTGAAGACCAACAAGCGGTCGATTGCGGCTGAGGACTTCTTCCAGGGCCTGTTCACGACAGCGCTCGAAGACGGCGAGATCATCACCGCCGTGTCGTTCCCCGTGCCGGCGAAGGCGGGCTATGAGAAGATGCGGCACCCGGCCTCGCGCTTCGCGCTGACCGGCGTGTTCGTCGCGCAGACCAAGTCGGGCGAGGTTCGGGTGGCCGCCACCGGCGCCTCGCAGAGCGGCGTGATGCGCGTCCCCGCAATCGAAGCCGCGCTGAAGGCGAACTGGTCGCCGTCCGCGATCGACAGCGTCAGTGTTTCGGCGAACGGATTGCTGGCCGATATCCACGGCACGGCGGAATATCGTGCCAACCTCGTCAAGGTCATGGCGCAGCGCGCGGTAGCTGCCGCGAGCTGATAGCGCCTCGACACAAATTTTCCGCGGCGCGCACTTCGGTGCGCGCCGTTTTATTTTGCCCGTGCGGCATGAAAACCGCTTGCCTCGCCGGCGTGAAGGCGAGAAAAGTTAATCAGCCAATTAACTCGCCCGAAGAGGCGTGTCCGAGGCACTCGCCGACCCATCGACGATCCGCCCGCGACCCGAGGAAACAACAACGTGCTCGATAAATCAGCCCCCACCTCCTCCGTCCGTACCTCCGGCCCGCTGTCGGGCTTTCGCATCGTCGAATTCGCCGGCATCGGACCCGGTCCGTTCGCCTGCATGATGCTGGCCGACATGGGCGCCGACGTCGTCACGCTCGATCGCGTCGGCGCGAAGAAGAGCATGAAGTCGGTGGCGGGACGTGGCCGCAAGGTGATCGAGCTCGACCTCAAGGACAAGGCAGCGATTGCAGAGGTACTCGACCTGCTCGCCAGCGCCGATGCACTGGTCGAAGGCTTCCGTCCCGGCGTGATGGAGCGCCTCGGGCTAGGACCCGACGTCGTGCTCGCGCGCAACCCAAAACTGGTCTATGGCCGCATGACCGGCTGGGGCCAGGAAGGCCCGCTCGCCAACGCCGCCGGGCACGACATCAACTACATCTCCATCACCGGCGCGCTGGCCGCGATCGGCACCGAGGAGACGCCGGTGCCGCCGCTCAACCTGGTCGGCGATTTCGGCGGTGGTGCACTCTATCTCGTCGTCGGCGTGCTCGCCGCGCTTCTGGAAGCGCAAAAGTCCGGCAAGGGCCAGGTGGTCGACGCCGCGATGTGCGACGGCGCGGCCTCGCTGATGTCGTTCTTCTTCGACATGACGACGCTCGGCCGCTGGATCGAAGGCCGCAACCAGAACTTCCTCGACGGCGGCGCGCATTTCTACGGCGTCTATGAATGCGCCTGCGGGCACTTCGTGTCGATCGGCTCGATCGAGCCGCAATTCTACGCGCTGCTGCGCGAGCATGCGGGCCTGACCGACGCCGATTTCGACGCGCAGATGAATCCCAGAGCCTGGCCCGCGCTGAAGGAGAAGCTCAAGACCGTGTTCAAGAGCAAGACCCGCGAGGACTGGTGCAAGATCATGGAAGGCACCGACATCTGCTTCGCGCCTGTCCTGACCATGTCGGAGGCAACGCAGCATCCGCACATGGTCGCCCGCAACGTCTTCATCGAGCGTCACGGCGTGAAGCAGCCTGCGCCTGCGCCGCGCTTCTCACGCACGCCCTCGGCGGCGCGCGAGCCGGAAGCGGCGAAGATCGGGGCGGTGACGAAGGCCTGGGCGGGGCGTTAATATCACCCTTCCGCGTCAACGCCGTCGTCGCCTACGTGCTTTCCTCGGCTGGCGCTCAAGGAAATCAAGCCGGCTGAAATCGAGGGAACTACGCCATTCGCGCGGCGGGCGCGATCTGCGATGATTGAAGCCGGCTTGCGGAGATTCGACCATGGCCCTCCAGCTTCGACCGAACTGCGAATATTGCGACCGTGACCTGCCGCCGCATGCGACGGAGGCGCGGATCTGCTCCTATGAATGCACGTTCTGCAGCGACTGCGTCGAGACGAAGCTCTTCAACGTCTGTCCGAACTGCGGCGGCGGTTTTGCGCCGCGCCCGATCCGCCCCGCGCAGGAATGGCGGCCGGGCGTCTGCACGGCCAGGCAGGCGCCGTCGGACAAGCGGGTGCATCTAAAGTACGGCCTGGACGACGTCGCGGCGCATTGCGCGAGGGTCAAGGACGTGCCGCCGGAGCAGCGGTAGATCGCTGGCTGCGCTCGCGCAGCGACATGCCCCCACCCCGGCGCGACGCTCCAGCCTAACTGAAGAAATGCCCGCCTGAAGCCAGCGAATAGGCCTGCCATTGATGATCGAGCACGATCGTCTCGTGGCTGCCATTGCTCTGGCTGATGTCGATCACGAGGTCGTTGCCGCCGCCGCGATGGGCGGTGACGTCGTCCGAAGCCTTGACGAGGTCGACCAGCGCCACCATCGACTTCACCACCGCACCGGAGCCGGCGCCTTCGCCAGTATCCAGCACGGTCGCGGGGCGCGACCCCGATGAGGCAAAGGTGCCGGCCTCGTAGTCGTAGAACACCAGCGCATCGCCCTTGCCGAAATTGAGGTCGAACACCGTGTCGGTGCCGCGCTGGCCGGCCGTCTGGTCGGTGCCGTTGAAGCGGAACTGATCCGCGCCGGTGCCGGCGTAGAGCAGATCATTGCCGCCGCCGCCATTGAGCACGTCGGAATGCAGGCCACCAATTAGGATGTCGTTGCCGCCCTTGCCGTCGAGGAAGCTGCCGACCGGGCTGAACAGCTTAGCGACCAGCAGGTTGTTGCCGTCATTGCCTTCGACCAGATTGTCGGCGACGGCCGTGATCTTGGTGCCGCCATTGCCGTCGGAGGACAGCTGGAAGTTCAGCCCCGAGGCATAGGCATGCGAGTCGAGCTGCAGCGTGATCGGGCCGGACTTGCCGCCGGTGATGGTGAGGACGTTATCGGCCGACAGCGTCGCCTGCTTGGCCTTGCCGATGCCGGCGAGATCGATGGTGTCACCGACGTCGAAGCCTTCGATGGTGTTGTCGAGATGGCCATGGTCCAGCGCCGCCTTGTCGATCTTCAGCGTCTGCGCGCCGTCCTCGAAGGTAATCGCCCCGGTGCCGGCGGCACCGCGTGCCGCGAGCTCCAGCGTGCCGGCATGCAGCGTCGTGCCGCCGGTGTAACCGTTGGTCTGGCTGAGCACCGTCGTGCCGGTGCCGGCCTGGTCGAATGCGCCGCTGCCGGCGATGGTGGCATCGAACACGAAGACGTCGGAGTGGGCGGAGGCGAAGATGCCGTTGTTGGTGATGGCGCCCGTGAGCGAGCCACCGTCGGCGATCGCGAGCCGGGCTCCTGCATCGATGGTGACGCCAGCGGCGAAGCTTTCGGCATGTGTGACGCTCCAATGGCCACCCTGCACGTTGAGCCGCTCGAAATTCACCATGTCCGCCAGCGTGCCGACGCCGCTTCCGAGCAGGTTGAACGTGTCGGTGCCGTCACCGCCGTCGATGACGGCAGTGAAGATCGCGCCGGTGTAGTCGTTCACCGTGTCTTCGCCGCCGCCGAGCGCGACGCTGCCGTCGATGATGCCCTTGTTGGTGAGCGTGTCGGCATAGGTGTCGGTGATCGAGATCGCCTCGCCGTTGCCACCGCGGATCGTGCCTTCGTTATGGATCATCGTCGGCGCAAAGGCGTTGCCAAGATTGGAATCGTCGACCGTGATCGCCCGCTCGACGCTCTCGATCGTGCCGTAATTGATGATGCTGCCGCCGCCGATCGTGAGCGCCTCGGCGAGGATGCCGTCGCTGTGGCCCGTCGTGGTGATTGCGCCGTAATTGGTCAGCGCGATCAAGCCGTCGACGTCGATGCCGTCGCCGTCGCTGATGCCGTCGGCATGTCCGGTGATGAGACCGGAATTGAGGATCGTCGTGCTGGTCGTGCTCGCGGTGTCCATGTTGATGCCGGAGCCGGCACCGCCGATGACGCTGCCGCCGGCATCGTTGCTGATCGTGATCGGCTGATCGCCGGTAATGCCGTGGCGCGTGCCCTCGATGGTGCCGCCGGCATGATTGTGGACGACGCCGCCGGCATTGCCCTGGAAATCGATGCCGTCATTGCTGTCGCCGGCCACGCCGCCGCCGAAGATCGTCCCGAAATTGTCGATCACCATGTTGACGCCGCCGCGGATCGCATCCGCGTCGGCCGTCTTGATCAGGCCTGTCGCCTGGTTGGTGAGGTGGATGGTGCCGCTGGCCGAGACCAGGTCGGTGAAATCGATCGCCTGACCGTTGCTGGCGCCCGTTCCCGTCGACTGGATGGTGCCGGCGTTGTCGACGGTGACCGAATAGGTCGCGGACGCGGTCAGCGTCGAGGCCGTGATGCGGACCGCATCGCCCTGCGACTGGATGACGCCGTGCTGACCGTTGGTCAGCGTGAACGAATTGATGTTCGTGAGATTGGAGGTGTTGAGGTTGATCGCGCGGCTCGCCGAGGCGGTGGCGTCGATCAGCCCGTCATTGCTGATGGTGATGGTGCCGGCGCCCGGACGGATCGCGTCGTTGCCGGAGGCGCCGATCACCGCGCCGATGTGGTTGGTGATGGTGATCACGGCGTTCGCGGAGACGATCGCGGCGAAATCGAGCGCCTGCCCGCTGGTACCGGCGACGATCTTGCCGTTCGCGTCCACAGTGCCGGACACGATCATTCCGGAATTGTCGACCGTGATAGTGCCGCCGGAGAGCGCCGTGTTGATGCGGAAGGCGTCGTCGCCCGTGATCAGCCTAGCCCCGGCCGTGTTGGTGAGGACGAGATTGCCCGTCGTGAACGAGCCCTTGGTGTCAATGCCGCGGCTTGTCGCCGTGATGGTCCCCGCATTGAGGAGCGTCACGGTCTCTCCGGCCAAGCCCCCGGTCCAGCTGATGTCGGTGGTGGAGGACAGCGTGCCGCCCGCCTCGATGAACCCGATATCGCTGTTGCCGACGGTTTTTGCGGTCGTGACTGTGGAGCCGCCTGCCACGGTGAACGAAGCCATGATCCCTCCCTGACGTGCCCTAATCGTCGACGCCGGCCGGCGCCCCGAAATGCTTGTGGGACGAGAGCGGTATCGGGAGGAGATGACGGTGGGATGACGCGCTGGATCGCACCGGGTGCACCGGCGCTGATGGAAGGCAAGCGGCATCCGAGGGTCTCGCCTCCCGCATCCCGCTTCGCTTGGCGGAGGTTACAGGCGGAAGGGCGGAAGTCGGCCTAGCTGCACGCCCAGTCGAACTTCATGTCCCTGAAGTCGAGCTGCGCGTTCCCGCCGCCGAAATTGTAGCCGCCGAAATATTCCTCGAACTCGATATAGAACGGGCTCATCTCCGGCTCGACCTGCATCGGCCGCATGGTGCCACCGAGATGGTTGGGAGCATGGTCCTTGGCCCAGTCGTGCAGGCGGTAATTGTCGCCGTTCACCACCCCGCCGACGAAATAATAGTACGACTGATAGCCGGTCGGCGGGTTCTTGCGGGTGTGCTCGTCCTGCGGGCCCTTGCCGGCATTGGGATCATTCGCGCGGGGCGTCATGCCGATCGCGCGGGTCTCGCTGAGATCGGCGCGCGGCGGCCCGGCGAACATCTTCCTGGCATAAGGCGCGGCGGCCTCGTAGAACGCGCTGGCGCCGCCGACGTCGAGCCAGCGCGGCCGCTCGGCCGTCGCAAGCGCCAGCGGCGCCGGCGGCATCGCGAATGGGCCCTTATATTCGGCCTTGGTCAGCAGCAGCGCCGCATATTCGTAGTCGAGAATATCGGTCATCCGCGACAGCCGCGGATGCGCGGGCCTCGCCATCACGGCCTCGCGGACCTCAGGGTCGTCGGGCGCGCCGCCGTCATTGTGATCGGGCGCGGTGGCAAAGAACGACACCGCGACGATGTCAGGGCCATGCACGCGGTAATCCTCCGGCAGAAGAAGCGTGAAGCCATGCATCAGCGGATAGCCGCTGACCGGATCGAGCGGCCACTCTTCGCTCTTAATGCCCGGCGGCAGCCCATAGACCCAGCCCTGGTCGCGCGCCCGGTCGACCGGACGATCCAGCATCTGCAGATCATAAGCACGCGAAGGCAAGGCAAACGCCACGGGGGGTCTCCATCGGGACTGGCCTCGCCGGTGAGGCGAGGATTGGTCGCGGGGAGACGGGATGTGGTTCGGATAGGGACGCGGGAGATGATGCCCTTCGCCCGGTGTTTTGCCCGACGTGTCAAACGACACGAGTGCTCACGCGGCGCCTGCGTAAGTCATTGATCCCACAGCACCCGTCTACTGTGCATGGGGTTGTTTTCGCACCTTTTGTTTTGACTACCCTCGCCGCCTCGCCGCAGCGGCGTCCACGACATTGTCCACCTCCTCGCGCCAGCTCAAGATCTCCATCGCGAGCACGGGGTGATTGAAGCCCTTGAGCTGGAGATCGTCGAGGGAGCGCGCTTCCACCCATGGCTCGACCATGCCGTAGACGCGGCGGCTGACCACAACCTGGCCGGCCTTGGCTTCGCCGCAGAGGCGCGAGGCGAGGTTGGTGACGCTGCCGATCGCGGCATATTCCAGCCGCTGCTCGAAGCCGACCTGGCCGAGCGTGGCATAGCCGAGCGCGATGCCGATGCCGAACCCCAAGCTATGCCCGCGATTGCGCCAGCGCTCGGTCAGGGGGCCGATGGTGTCGCGCATCTCCATTGCCATCTTCACGGCGCGCTTGGTGTGGTCCTCGAACTGGATCGGCGCGTTGAACAGGATCATCACGCCGTCGCCGGCATATTTGTCGAGCGTGCCCTCGTATTTGAAGATCAGCTTGCCGAGCGCGGCGTGATACTCGCGCAGCACGTTCATCGCCTCTTCGGGCTCGGTCGCTTCCGTGAAGGCGGTGAAGCCGCGCAGATCGCAGAACACCACGGTGACCTCGCGGCGCTGACTGGTGAGCAGCCCCTCGGGACTGTCGGAGGAGGCGATCAGCTGCGCCACCTGCGGCGCCAGGAAGCGCTCGAGCTTGCGGATGCGCTCGATCTCGCCGAGCTGGGTCCTGACCCGCTCCTCCAGCGACTTGTTCCAGTCCTTGAGCTGCTCGGTCTGCTGCTTGAGCTTGTCGGCCTGGGCGCGCACCGTCTCGTTCGCCGCCGCCAGTTCGCGGCCCTTGTGGTCGACCTCGGTGAACAGGCGCGCATTGCGCATCGCCAGCACCGCCTGGTTGGCGAAGGTGCGCATCAGGCCGATGATGCTGGGCGCAAACGCGCCGCTGGCCTGTCGCAGCACCACCAGCGAGCCGAGCGTGCCCTGCTGGTCGATCAGCGGCACCACCAGCACCGAATGGAAGCCGGCATTGATCGCGACGTCGCGCAGCGGCTGCTCGGCGGCCTTGTCGAGATCGGCCAGCGCGATCGGCGCGCCGCTCGCCGCGGCATCGCTCAGGATGTTCGCGCCTTCGGCGATGGTGACGTGCGCCCCCTCGGCCGATTTGTCGATGCCATTGGCCTCGACCAGATTGAAGCAGTGCCGCTGCGCGTCATGATCGTAGATCAGCACCGCATCGGCATGGGTGATCTCGATGGCGCGGGAAGCGATCGTCGGCAGCACGGCGTTGAGATCGAGCGAGGAGGCGACCGCGCGGCCGACCTCTTCCAGCACCTTGAGCTCGTGGATCGACTGCGCGAGATCGCGGGTGCGCTCCTCGACCTTGGTCTCCAGGTTCGAATAGGTCTCCTGGATCTGGTCGGCCATGCGGTTGAACTGGCCGGCGAGGTCTTCCAGCTCGTCCGAGGTGTGCACGTCGATGCGGTGGCTGAAATCGCCCTCGCCGAGCTTGTGCGCGCCGTCGCGCAGCGCCGTAATCGGGATGATCATGCGGCGGGCGAGCAGCGTGCCGGCGAGGATCGCGACCATCAGGCCCATGCCGATGAGTAGCGCGATGCGCACCAGCTGGTCGCGGATCGGCATCAGGGCCTGCGTGGTCGGCTGCTCGAACAGCACGCTCCAGCCGAGCTTCGGCACCGTGCTCGCCGCGCTCATCACCGAATGGCCGTTGAAGTCGGTGCCCGAGGTGTCGGGCTCGCCGCCGGGGGCGATCAAGGCCGCGACCTGCGGCAGCTTCGACAGGTCCTTGCCGACCTCGGGCCCTCTCGAGGACGTCGCCAGCACGCGGCCGCGCGGATCGACGACATAGGCAAAGGCCGCCTTGCCGACCTGGGCGTCGGACAGGAGCTCGGAGAGAAAGCCGAGATCGATCTCGGCGACGGTGACGCCGGCGTTGAAACCGGAATGCGCCACCGAGATCGACATGTACGGGGTCTGGTCGGCGAACCAGGCCGGCGCATAGCTGACGCCGCGCGCGACCGCGTCGGTGAAGCGCATGTCGCGGGAGAGGTCGGAATTGCTGCCGGTCGTGGTCGACTGGCGCGAGACGCGCAGCACTTCACGGCCGTCGCCGTTGAGCTGGAACAGCTGGTTGACGACCGAGACCTGGTGCAGCAGCGAGGCGTAGTCGGCGCGGCGCTTCTCGAGCGTGTCCTGGCTTGCCCGCGTCACCCAGCTGATCTGGCGCTCGAGCTCCGAGATCGACTGCTCGATGCGACGGGCGGCGCCTTGCGCCCTGTCCTCGAGCCCATCGGTCAGCTGCGTCCGGGTGGCGCGGTAGGAGATCCAGGTCTCCATCGCGCCGTTGACAGCGAGCACGAACACGACGAGGCCGACTAGGGAGACGACGTATTTGGCGAACAGGCCCCCGCGCAGAGATCGTGTCTTGTCGTTCGCTCCGGCCATCCCGATCCTCTCGCGCCGACACTGCCGCCGCGCGCTACGGGCCGTACGGCCCTTCCGAGCCCTTCTACCACAGTTTGGGCCCGGGGATTGTCAAGGACCGGCCGGGCCCGCCGTCGTGGTTACCCGCCGCGGGCACCGGGGCGGTCAAAAAAGCAGCAGGTGGGAAAGAGGCTGAAGCACGCAGCCTCGTCCGTTCGGACGATGTCACAATAGACATGGAGTCCACCGCGTTGCCTCGCCGATCACCGATTGAAAAGCTGCCGCAGCACGTCGTTCATTGGCTGACTGTCCTGCTGCGCCACCGATGCGTCGTCCTGAGCCGGGGGCGCCGGAGAGGCCTGCGGGGCCGGCGTGGATGGCGTTGCCGGCAGGCTGCGGCTGCGGCCCGTACCAGTGCCAGGGTTGGCGCCTGCCCCCGTGCCGCTGGAAAGGCCCTGCTGGATCAGATTGCCGAGGGCCTCGCCCAGGGGGCCACCGAGCAAATTGTTCTGTCCCGGCTGAGGGCCTTGCGGATTGGCGTTGCCCGTGCCGGGTGCGGTGGCGCCGCCGAGACCGAGGTTGCCCAGGATATTGCCGAGGCCAGCACCGTCAGGGCCGAACAGGCCCTTGCCCATCTCGCGGAGCTTGGCATAGGCGGCGTCCGGATTGTCCAGCATGCCGGCCATATCAGGATAGATGCGCGGCTGCGACCAGGTGCCCTGGATCATTACTGGAATGCCGAAGCCGACCGGATCGGAGGTGCGGCCCTGGCCTTCGGTCGTCATCACGAGCTTCGGCTCGACGCGAAAGCCCATCATCTTGGTGTCGAGCGCGATGGTGCCGGCGCCGGTGACCCGCACTAGCGGCCCGATCAGGTTGAGATCGGTCGTCACCGCCTGGCCCTTGTCGATACGGAAGGACGCCGAGAGCTGCGACAGGTCCGTGCTCTGCTCCTGGCTCGGGTTCTGGTTTTCCTGCCAGCCGGACAGCGTGCTCGTGGTCAGCGAGCGGATCATCTGCGCGACGTTGATGCCGCGGATTGCGCCGTCCTGGAAATTGACGAAGGCCGTGCCCTGCATGTTCGCCATCAACGCGCGCTGGCTGGCGCCGGCGCTGCGCAGAGCGAGCTTGGCCTGCAGCCTGCCGTCGATGCGATCGAATTCGGCAAGGCCTTGAAGCAGCGGCAGCGCGCGCACGCCGACGAGGTCGGAATGCATGGCAAAGCTCGGTGCGCCGGTGGTCGCGTCGAGGATCACCTCGCCAGAGACCTGGCCGCCATAGGCGCCGAGATTGGCGGTGCCCGCCTTCAGCACGCCGCCGGCGAGCTTGGCGTCGAGCGCGAGCGGCGCGATGCGCGCATCGCCGATCACGGCCTCGTTCGCGGAGATCCGCACCTGCGCATCGACATAATTGAGCCCGGAGACGTCGATCGGCGCATTGCTCCAGGGCTGCCCGGGGGCGTTCTGTGGCGATTTCGCCAGCGGAATCGCGAGCCGCTGGAAGTCGAGATCGACCTTGACCAGAGGCTTGCTCGCGATGTCGACCGACGCCCAGCCGTTGAACGTCCCGTCGCCGAGCCTGCCGTTCACGCCGTTGATCATCACGACGTCGCCGTTCATCCGCATCTCGGCATGACCCGCCAGCTGGGACTTCAGCACGCTGGGCATGTCGATGCCGAAATCGACCGGGATCGTCGGCCGATCCCCCGACGCTGGCGTGGTCGCCTTGATGTCGAACTTGGTCGGGTGCTCACCGACGCGCGCGGTGCCGGTGATGTTCACCTTGCGGTCGCGGCTGACGACGGCATCGGCATTGATGGCGCTGATGCGGCCCTCGATGCGGTCGCGCACGCGCGCAAATGCGACCTCGCCGTCGATGATCTTGATCTGGTCGATGATCGCACCACCCGTGTCGATCGCGCGCGGCCTCGCTGCGGTGCCGGCATTCGGCAGGCGCTCACGCAGCAACGGCTGGTAGAGGACGGGATGGGTGACGACGAGCTCGCTGATCTCAGGACGGCCCGACCATACGCTGGAGAGCGACATGTCGGCCTGCACGCTGTCGACCGTCAGGCGCGTGATGCCGCTGCGATCCTTCGGGTCTTGCAGCGTGAGGTCGTTCAGGGTGACGTTCAGCGTCGGCCACAGGCCGATCTTCGTGGTGCCATCAATCGACAGGCGATAGCCCGTCGCGCTCTCGACCCGCGCGGCAATGGTCGAGGTCAGGAAGCCGGAGGGGATCCCGATCACCAGCAGGATTGCGATCACGACGATGACGACGGCCAGTGCCGCGCCGACGAACCTCAGTGCTCTCATCTCGACTTCCCAGCGGCGGACAATGGGCTGCAACCCGGCAGATTGCCCGTCCTTTACTCGTGAGTTTATCCCGGGACGGGAAGCGGCTCCAAGCGCGCAAAAATAGTCTTGGGGTGCTGCAAAGTTATGTGACTTATGACACACTTCCCCGACGCGGTTTTACGCGATCCTGATGTTGATGGTTCCAAGCGATTTGCCAAGGACGTTCACGACCAAATTGACGAGGACATTGAAATGAGCAAGCAGGCCGAATTTGCGGTCATCCTGAAGATGAACGCGATGTTCGCGGATCTCGGCGCGGACGAGCTCCAGCGATTGTCCAGCCTTTGTCACACCCAGCATCTGGCCAGTGGCGAGGTGCTATTCCAGAAGGGCGATCCCGGCAACGCGCTGTTCGGCGTGCGGCGGGGCCAGGTCCGCATCGAGACCGGCGCCTCCGACGGCAGCCGGCTGACGCTGAACTTCATGGGCTCGGGCGACCTGTTCGGCGAGGTCGCGGTGCTGGACGGCCAGAGCCGCACGGCGGATGCGACGGCGGGCGAGACCAGCGAGCTGTTCGTGCTGCGGCGCGAGGATTTCCTCGGCTTCCTCGAGCGCGAGCCGAAGGTCGCGATCAAGATCATTGCGCTGCTGTGCCAGCGCATCCGCTGGCAGAGCGAGCGCATGGAGGAGTCCATGCTGCAACCGCTGCCTGTACGTCTGGCCCGGCGGCTCTGCGCGCTCGCCGCCGATTTCGGCTCCGAGGTGCACATCTCGCAGGAGCAGCTCGGCGTTTTCGTCGGCGCCGCCCGCGAAAGCGTCAACCGCCAGCTTCAGGCCTGGCGCAAGGAGGCGATTTTGGATCTCCAGCGCGGCCGCATCCTGCTGCGCAACATGACCAAGCTGACGGCGATCGCACGGAACGAGTAGTACTGCAGCTAGGCCGCCGCTTCCGGCACATAGTGCAAAATAAGCAGCTCGGATCGCGGACAAGGAGCGACCGCATATGATCGTCCACCGTCGTCGCTGAATTCGACAAGCACCGTCTTGCCATCGAGTTCTTCGACAACCGTGCCTACGTTTCCGCGTGCCAGCCGGTGGTCTGGAACGTTCGCGAGCAATGCGACGACGTCCAGAGCCACTGGTGCTCGATCGTTGCTGTTTACGACGCTCATCATAGTACCCAACAGGTAACGAATGTCGGCCGGTCATCGCCGATCCGAATGATCCATGCGCCAGTGACTACCCCAGCTATCTGTCGCAATCTGGGACGCATCGCCCGAGACTGCCGCTTCGAGTAGGGCATCTCGAAACCATAGGGCGTCGCCACGCTCAAGATTGAGCGCGTCGCGAAAAACCTTGCTTTGTGCCGGCCGTGTGGGTGCGAGGCGATGGTGGCGTGCTCGCCATTCGGAATACGCATCGTCGTCGCAGCTTGATCTTGATCCTACTCCGCCGCGGGGCGTGAGACGCTCGCCGGTGCCGCTTCCGCCGGAGCCTGATGACCGTCAATCTCAGCGTCCTCGCTGTGCACGATCAGCCGCTTGGCGAAGCGCCAGATCAGGGCGCCGAAATCGTCCATCACCATGAACATCGCGGGCACGAACACCAGCGACAGGATGGTCGAGAAGATCAGGCCGCCGATCACCGCGAGCGCCATCGGCGAGCGGAACTCGCCGCCGGCGCCCACTGCGAGCGCGCTCGGGATCATGCCCGCGGCCATCGCGATCGTGGTCATCACGATCGGGCGGGCGCGTTTCATGCCGGCATCGATCATGGCCTCCTCGCGAGGCTTGCCGGCCTTGATGGCCTCGATGGCGAACTCCACCAGCATGATCGCATTCTTGGTGACGATGCCCATCAGCATCAGGATGCCGATCCACACCGGCGTCGTGAGCTGTTTGCCGGTGAGGAGGAGGGCCGCGATCGCGCCGCCGATCGAGAGCGGCAGCGAGAACAGGATGGTGATCGGCTGCAGGAAGGTGCCGAACAGCAGCACCAGCACGGCATAGACCATCATCAGGCCGGCGGTGATCGCGGTCGCAAAGCCGTCGGACAGCTCGTTGAGGCTTTCGGCGTCGCCCGAGGGTGAGACCTTTACGCCCTTCGGCCGGCTCTTCATCACCGGCAGGTCGTTGATTTTCTTGGTGGCGTCGCCGAGCGCGGCAGAGCCGACGAGATCGGCGGCGACGGTCGCTTGCCGTTCACGATCGTAGCGGTTGATGCTGGTCGGGCCCTGATCGAGCTTGACGTCGGCGATGACCGAGAGCGGCACGCCGCCCTTCTCGCCGCGCTCGCCCAGCGGCACGCGGAGCTGCTCGAGCGTCTTGAGATTGCCGCGCGCGGCATCCTCGAGCTGCACGCGGATCGGCACCAGGCGATCGCCGACGTCGAACTTGGCGAGCGCGGGGCCGACGTCGCCGATGGTGGCGACGCGGATGGTCTGCGACAGGCTTTCGGTCGAGACCCCGAGCCGTGCGGCGAGATCGGCGCGCGGTTCGACGCGCAGCTCGGGCCGCTCCAGCGTGGTTTCCGAGATCACGTTCGAGATGGTCGGAATCCGCTTCATCTGCGTCGCGAGCTCGCTCGCGAAATTGTTGACGATGTTGGCATCGACGCCGGTCACGACCAGCGAGATGGCGCGCAGGCCGTTCTCGTCGAGGAACCAGAAGCGGATGTCGGGAACGTTCTCCAATTCCTGGCTGATCGAGGATTCGAGCTCGCGCTGGGTGATGTCGCGATCGTCCTTGGGCGTGTAGTTGATGATCAGAGACGCGCGCCGGACTTCCTGGGTGCCCGGCGGCACGCGCCCACCGTCGACGAAGATGCTCTTCACCTCGGGCCGCTTGCGCAGGCGCGCGACGATGTCCTCGGTGACCTTTTCGGTGTAGGCGAGCTGAGTGCCCGGCGGCAGCTCGAGAGCGAGCAGCGAGCGGGCACTGTCCTGCGCCGGTAGGAAGCCCTGCGGCAGCAGCGTGATGCTCCAGATCGAGGCGGCGAAGACGCCGAGGCCGACCAGCACCGTGATGAAGTAGTGTTTCACCGACCAGGCCACGATCCCGTGGTAGGCTCGCAGCACGCGGCCTGGTGGCGGCTCTTCGTGTTGGCCGTGTTTGAGGAAGTACGCCGCCAGCACCGGCGTGACGAATCGCGCCGCGAGCAGCGAGAAGAACACCTGCACCGAAACGGTGATGCCGAACTGCTTGAAGAATTGCCCGGCGATGCCCGACATGAAGCTCGCGGGCGCGAAGATCGCGATGATGGTCAGCGAAATCGCGATCACGGCGAGGCCGATCTCATCAGCGGCTTCGAGTGCGGCGCGATAGGGCGATTTGCCCATGTTCATGTGCCGTACGATGTTCTCGATCTCGACGATGGCGTCGTCGACCAGAATGCCGGTCGACAGCGTGATGGCGAGGAAGCTGACGAGGTTCAGCGAGAAGCCGAGCAGGTCCATCGCCCAGAATGCCGGGAAGATCGACAGCGGCAGCGAGACCGCGGCGATGATCGTGGCGCGCAGGTCGCGCAGGAACAATAGCACGATGACGACGGCGAGGATGGCGCCCTCGAACAGGGTCGAGATCGCCGCGTGGTAATTGCCGTTGGTGTATTCGACCGAGGTGTCGATCACCTTCAGGTCGACGTCGGGATAGGCGGCCTTGAGCGCGTCGATGCGCTTCTGCACGGCCTCAGCCACCTTCACGTCGCTGGCGCCCTTGGAGCGCTTGATGCCGAGCGCGACGATGGGCTCGCCGTTGAAGCGGGCGAAGGTGCGGCGGTCGGCGATGGTGTCGGTGACGGTGCCGAGGTCGTCAAGCCGGACCTCGCCGCCGCCGAACAGCGGGATCATCGTGCCGGCGAGGTCGCCGAGCGTCTTGGCACCCGCGAGCGTGCGGATCGCCTGGTCGTTCTTGCCGATCTCGGCCCGGCCACCGGCGACGTCGACATTGGTGCCGCGCAGGCTCTGGCTGACATTGACCGCGGTCAGGCCCATTGCCTGCAACCGGTCCGGGTCGAGCGAGACCAGGATCTCGCGCTCGACACCGCCGATACGCTCGACCTGTGCGACGCCGCGGACGCCTTGCAGCGCGCGCTTGACCACGTCGTCGACGAAATAAGAGAGCTGCTCCGGCGTCTTGCCGGGCGAGATCGCGGCGTAGGTGACGATCGGCAGGCCGATCACGTCGACGCGCTGGATCAGCGGCTCGGTGACGTTCTGCGGCAAATTGGAGCGCACGCGCGTTACCGCGTCCTTGACGTCGTTGAGCGCGCGGTCGGTGTTGGTCTCGAGCGCGAACTGGATCGTGGTGACCGACACGCCGTCGGTGATCGAGGAGGTGATGTGGCGCACGCCCTCGACGCCGGAGACGGCGTCTTCGACCGTCTTGGTGACCTGCGATTCAAGTTCGGCAGGCGCCGCACCGAATTGCGAGACCACGACCGAGATGACGGGAATGTCGGCCGACGGCAGCCGCGTCACCGCGAGCTTGGTGAAGGAGACCCAGCCGAGAATCAGGAGGATGATCGAGAAGACGACCGACGGCAGCGGATTGCGAATCGACCATGCCGAGATATTGAGAGCCATCAGCGTACCCGCGTGCGATCGAGTTCATCGGCGAACATGGTTTTGATATGGTCGCCGTCATGGAGCGAAGAGCCCGCGTCGGCGACGACGATTTCGCCGACCTCGAGCCCTTCCAGGATTTCCGTGGCCGTGTCGGACGACAGCCCGACCCGCACCTTGCGCGTCTCGACGACGTTGCCCTTGACGACCTGCACGGTGAGATGGTCGATCGCGGTCTTGGGAATCGAGACGCCGCAGCTGCGCTTGGCGTCGATCGAGGCCCGGGCAAATACGCCGACCTTCAGCGAGGGATTGTTGGTGACGCTGATGCGAACGCGCCCGAGCTGGGTCGTGCGATCGATTTCGGGAGCAACCAGCCGGACCCGTCCGATCAAATCGGGTGCATCGTCGCGGCTGATGCGTACGGTCGCGCCGGGATTGAGCTTGGTCATGTGCACCGCCGGGACCTGGGCATCGAGCTCGATCTCGTTGTTGACGGCGATGCGAAACATCGGGCCGGCCTGAGGCGAAGCCGGAGCTCCGACGATGGTGCGGACCTCCGTGATGAGGCCCGGCGCGGGCGCCTTCAACGAAATCGGGCCTTGCGGGCCGGGTCGCTGCGGCTGGCCCGGAATCTGCGGCGGCGGGGTCAGACGCGCCAGCTCCTGGTTGTCGGTCACGACCGTGCCCTCGGTGACGAGGAGATCCGTAACTCTGGATCCTTCCTGGTCGGCAACCACGACCGCCTCGCGACGCGGCACGAAGAATCCGGTCACGCGCACGAGGTCGGAGAAGCAGGCATTGGTCGACTTCGTCACGATGACGAGCGCCTCGCCCGGCGTCTCCTTCGGTTCGGGGCGACGCCGATGCTCGAACAGATAATAGCCGATGCCGACCGCAACGACGAACACCACGGTTCCGGCAGGCTTGAGATATTCGGTGAGTTTCATCGCCGGATCATCCTGGCCTGGCTCACGGCCATCCGCGCGAGGCCCATCGAGAGCGTTTCCCTGAAATAAAGCGGCGCCCCGCACGGCTGCGGGACGCGCGTTTGAAGCGAGATTTTACACCACATCACGACTCGTCACTGCAAAGGATCGCGTCGTGCTCACTTCGATGCGGTGGTCTTGTTTTCCATGTTGACGACCTGCACGCGGCGATTGACCTCCGCCAGCGGCTGGCTGGGGTTCTTCAGCTTGCTCTTGCCATAGCCGACGGTGACGAGATCGGTGGCCGAGATGCTGTACTTCTCGACGAGGTAGCGCTTGATCGAATCCGCGCGACGCTCCGACAGGTCTTGGTTGTAGGCTTCGCCGCCGGCGGCGTCGGTGTGACCCGCGACCACGAAGGTCGAACCCTTCAGGTCGGGGCTGGTCAACGCGCGGCCGAGCGCCTGCACGGAGGGCATCGACTTCGCGCTGATATTGGCGGAGTTGTAGTCGAACGTGATCTCGAGATCGATGTTCGGCTTGTCCTTGGCGGCCAAGGCGATCTCCTCGCGCTCGGTCGACGACAGCGAGCGCGTCGAGCGGCCACGGACGGACTGGATCAGCTTGGTCTCGGTCGCGCTCGGCGCGGGATCGGCCGGCGGCGCGATCGAAAGGCCGCGAGTCAGAGGCTTCTTCGCCGGCGGGGCGAGCGCGCGAAGGATCTCATCCTCGGTGACGTTCTTGCTATTGCTTTCGTCGCCCGCGAAGGCGGGCGAGGCCGGCAGCGACAGAGCGGCGCCGATGGTGATGATGGACAGGATCGCGGTCAGTCCCCTTGCAGCCAATCTCATAGCCAGTCCCCTCCTGCGTAGCCAGATCGCGTGTTTCCAAATTCCTGCAAGCGGCTCTCGAACCGCGCCGCCTGTAGCATCCGCCCATTAGTCTTCCGTGGGCAGCTTAAGGTTCGAAAGCTCCAATTGCCTCAGCCCGCAAAATATCAACGGACTCCGTAACTTGCGAATTCCTGAACGATGTTCGGGTCCATCGCCTTGGCATTGGCAATGTCCAGCGCCCCTTCCTGGGCGGAACCGTTGCGCTGCTTGGCGAGGCCGCGTCCGTAGAGCGAGGAGGTCAGGCGCGGATTGATCTTCAGGGCCGCGTCGAAATCAGCGATGGCGTTCTTGACCGCGCCCGATTTCAGATTGACCAGCCCCCGGCTGTCCAGCGCGTCGACGAAGTTCGGCCGCAGCCGCAGCGCCTCGTTGCAATCTTTCAGCGCAGCCTGGAGATCGCCGACCACGGTGCGGGTCCAGCACCGGTTGTTCAGCGCCTCGACGTCCTTCGAGTTGATCCGGAGCGTATCGTCGAAATCCTTGATCGCGAGGTTGTAGGCGCCCTTGCTGGCATAGACCTGTCCACGCCGGTATAGCGCGTTCACGTCGTCAGGATTGGCGGCGATCTTGGCCGTCAGGCCCTTGATCGTGGGGTCGTCGGCCAGCACGGCCGCGCTCGGCCCGCTGTCCGCGCTCGGCGCCGGAGCGGGATCAACCGGCTTCACGGGCGGCGGCGGAGGCGGCAGGGCAGCCTCGACCTGCGGCTTCGGCGAAGGGGCTGGCACGGGCGCCGGCGGAGGTGCAGGCGCCGCAACCGTGTCGGCCGGCTTCGGCGGCGGAGGCGGTGTCGGCGGCGCGGGGGGAGCCGGCGACGGATTGTTGGCGACAACGGCCGGCGGCGCGGGCGGCGGCGGATTTGACGGGCGCGATCCGCCGACCCCCGGAATGAACGAGAAATCTTCGGCCAATGAGGAGGATATCCACGGCACCTGCTCGCCGCGCGAGGCACGGGTCACGCCCATCTTGGTACGGTTCAGCGTCTCCTCGGCCATCAGGTCGGGGACGCGGATTTCCTTCAAGAGCTCCTGGACGAACAGGCTGCGATCTCCGCCAGCGTCCGAGACCACCGAGGCAAGCGCCGCCGAATACATCACCAGCGTGCCGTTCGGCGCGATGACCGGCGTCAGGCCGGCCGAGAAGCTGCGGAACCGGCGCTCGAACGGGTTGCGCCTGGAGGCATCGATCAACGCGATCTTGACGCCGGCACCGCGGGTGTTGAGCTCGCCGAGCACGGTCTCCAGGCTGAAACCGTCGCGGCGCACGTCGGATTCGGTCCAGATCTGCGCATCGACCGGCAGCATGTAGCTTTGACGGGCCGACTGGATGCCGAAACCGCTGAAGAATACCAGCGCCACCGAGCCCGGCTTGATCTTGCTGTAGAGCTTGTCGAAGGCCCGGCGCATGGCGTCGCCGGTCAGATTTTCGCCGATCTCAACCGAAAAGCCGTCGCGCTTGAGCTCGTCGGCGACGGCGCGCGCATCGTTGATCGGTTCCTTCAGCGGGGCGTCCGCATCCGGATATTTGGCGTTGCCGATGACCAATGCAAAGCGCTCGCCGGCCGCACGCGATGGGGCAGTCGGGACGAGCGAGATGAGCAAGAGCAGCAGAAAAAGGAAGCGAATTTTCATAATCAGCGCGGTCCAGCCAAAAAGGCGCCGTTCCAGCTTGCGCCGCGGCGACCTTAACTTACGCTCCAGTCATTATCAAACCGGGGATGGGGGGCGTCAACCGCTTGGAGATTCGACTTTATTGCGACGATCGACCGCAAGGCAGGGGCACGTTGCGAAGGGAATGAAGAAGCTGTCATGGTCGCACTCAATGGATCCGGCTCGATCCTGTCGGCGGGATGTTGGGGCAGCCAGGGCGCGGAAGATGTGATTGGTCTCACATTGCAGGAGCGCGGTCTTCGCAACCTCAAGTGTTTGATCTTTGCGGCGGACAATGGCTTGGTGCGACGGTTCATCCCCGAAGGTCCATTCAAAAGAAGAAACAAAGAGCAGAATCATGGGAAACGCCTACGAGATCTACGCACTGCGCTATGCGACGATGTCGCCCCGCACACCCCACATGAACTTCCTCGTGCCCGATCCGCATGACAGCGCGGCGCAGGATCTCGATTATTTCGTCTGGCTGATCCGAGGGCACGGCCGCGACATCCTGGTCGATACCGGCTTCAACGCCGAGGAGGCGAGCGCGCGAGCCCGCAAGCTGACGCTCAATCCGGTCGATGCGCTGGAGCGTTTCGGCGTCGCCGCGTCCGCGATCCGCGACGTCATCGTGACGCATCTGCATTACGACCATGCCGGCAATCTCGACCGCTTCCCGCAGGCGCGCTTCCATCTTCAGGAGCGGGAAATGGCTTATGCGACGGGGCGCTGCATGTGCAACGGCCTGCTCCGCCATCCGTTCTCGGTCGAGCACGTCACGCTGATGGTGCGCCATGTCTATGGCGAGCGCGTCACCTTCTATTCCGGCGACGGCGAGGTCGCCCCCGGCGTGACCGTGCATCGCGTCGGCGGCCATTCCGACGGCTTGCAGGTGGTCAGGGTGGAGACTGCGCGGGGGCCGGTCGTGCTGGCCTCCGATGCCGCGCATTACTACGCCAATCTCCAGCGCAAGAGCCCCTTCCCGATCGTCTACAATGTCGGCGACATGGCGCAGGGCTGGGAGACGATCGAGCGCCTCGCCGGTCACCCCGATAGATTCATTCCCGGGCATGATCCGATGGTGACGGAGATCTATCCGCGCGCCAGCGACAAGGTCGATGCCTGGGCGCTGCATTTGCCGCCGTCGCGGTCGTTTGCGGAATGATGCGATAGGGTCATTCCGGGTTCGCGCTACGCGCGCCCCGGAATGACCAAAGCGTTAATACGCCTGCTTGGCGTCGGCCTCTTCGCTGGTCTGGATCAGGTCGAGGCTCTGCTCGATCTTGCCGAGCAGAGCTGCGAGCTGCTTGCGCTCCTGCGCCGAAAGGCAGGCGAGAATCTCGTCTTCCCGCCGCAGCAATTGCGGAAACAGCTCCTCGTAGAGCGCGCGACCCTTCTTCGTCAGCTGCAGGCGGAATTCGCGGCGATCGGTTTCGTTCTCGACCCGCTCGATCAGCTCCCCGTTGAGCAGCGCGGTCACTGCGCGGCTGATGGTCGATTTGTGCGTGCGGGTGCATTGCGAGATGAATTGCGCGCTGCAGGCATCGTTGCGGAAGCCGAGCGTAGCAATCACGCGCCATGCGGGAATGTCGAGGCCGTGGCGCTCCTGATACTCGACCGACAGCGCGGCGCTGACTTCCGCCGCCAGCCGGTTGAGACGGAATGGAACAAATTTGAAAAGGTCGAGCCGCGCCTTCGGCCGTGGCGAAGCCTCGTCAGCATTCCGTGTCTTCAGCGCGATGTCGCTGGATGTCCTTGCCAAGGCTTACGCTCCGAATTCCAGTTGACGGCCGGCCGGCTCCGGTCCAAAATAGTTGCACGTGAGACTATCTAGCAGATCGGTCCGTTCCTGACCAGAGCCGAGGTTCGTATATGGCCCAGGCCAAATCCCAGTTCGGCTATCGCCGCCACCCCGATCAGGATCGTCCGGGCCAGAACCCGGCCGCGCATCCGGTCGTGGTCGTCGGCGCAGGCCCGGTTGGGCTGTCGCTGGCGATCGACCTTGCCCAGCGCGGCCAGCGCGTCGTGCTTCTGGACGATGCCGACCGCATCGGCGAAGGCTCGCGCGCGATCTGCTTCTCGAAGCGGTCGCTGGAATATTGGGACCGGCTCGGCGTCGGCGACCGCATGGTCGAGAAAGGCGTGGTGTGGAGCATCGGCCGCATCTTCCACGGCGAACAGCAGCTCTACCAGTTCAACCTGTTGCCGGAAGACGGCCACAAGCGACCGGCCTTCATCAACCTCCAGCAATATTACGCCGAAGCCTATCTGGTCGATCGCATCCAGGATCTGCCTGCGATCGATCTGCGCTGGCGCAACAAGGTGACGGCGCTGGAGCAGCGCAATGATGCCGTTGCGCTGACGATCGAAACACCCGAGGGCGCCTATCGCTTGCACGCGCAATATGTCATCGCCTGCGACGGCGCGCGGTCCTCGCTGCGGCAGATGGTGGGCGCGGAATTTGCCGGGCAGGTGTTCGAGGACCAGTTCCTGATCGCCGACGTCAAGATGACCGCGGAATTCCCGACCGAGCGCTGGTTCTGGTTCGATCCGCCGTTCCATGCGGGTCGCTCGGCGCTTTTGCACCGACAGCCCGACGATGTCTGGCGCATCGATCTCCAGCTCAACCGCTATGCCGACCCCGTCGTCGAGAAGAAGCCGGAGAACGTGCGGCCGCGGATCGCGCGCATGCTCGGCCACGACAAGTTCGAGTTCGAGTGGATCTCGCTTTACAAATTCCAGTGCCGGCGGATGGATCGCTTCATCCATGGCCGCGTCGTCTTCGCAGGCGATTCCGCGCATCAGGTCTCGCCCTTCGGCGCGCGCGGGGCCAATTCCGGGCTCGAGGACGCCGAAAACCTGTCCTGGAAGCTCGACCGCGTGCTGCGCGGCACCTCGCCTGCGAGCCTGCTCGATAGCTATCACATTGAGCGCAGTGCAGCTGCCGACGAGAACATCCGCGAATCCACTCGCTCGACCGACTTCATGGCGCCGAACTCGCATCAGGAGGCGCGGCTGCGCAAGGCGGTGCTGTCGCTTGCCAAGGAGACCGAGTTCGGCAAGCGCATGGTCAATGGCGGCCGGCTGTCGGTGCCGTGCAGCTATGACTCGCCGCTGTCGTCGCTCGATGCGGAGACGTGGCGCGGCGGACCGTCGCCCGGCTGTTCGATGCTCGACGCGCCCGTGGCAACGCGCGCCGGCGAGCAGATCTATCTGACGGATGCGTTCCGCAAGGGCGGAACGGACTTCACCCTGCTGTCGTTCAGTCATGGCGCGCCGATCGATGCGCCCGATGGCGTCCAGGGCATCCGCATTGGTGGCGAGGGCGAACTTGCCGATCCCTCGGGCCTGGTCGCAAAGCGCTACGGCGCCGAGCCGGGTGCCGCCTATCTGCTGAGGCCCGACGGTTATGTCGCGGCGCGCTTCCGCCATCCGACGCGTTCGACGATCGCGGCGGCGCTGGCGCGGGCCGAAGGCTTGTATTGAGGTCTGGCATGCCGCTCTCCACCAGCTCGAACTTCTCGCGCCCTGACGACGCCTTCCGCGCCATCGTCGAGGCCCATCGCGGCCTCACCGAGGAGCAGAGTGCCGATTTCGACGCAGCGCTGGTGCTGATCCTCGCCAATCATATCGGCGACATCGACGTGCTGCGCGAGGCGATCGGGCTCGCCAAGCGCCGCATGGTCGACGGCCAGCAGCAGCAACAGCAACAACAATAGCCCTGTGACTCAAAGGACGAATTGATGGCGAAGAACTTCGCATCCACCGGCGATCTCTCCGAGAAGAAGATCACCTTCTCCGAGATCGGCACCGATCTCTATGCCTTCACCGCCGAGGGCGATCCGAACACGGCCGTGATCGTCGGCGACGATGGCTGCCTCGTGTTCGACGCGCAGGCGACGCCCGCGATGGCGACCAAGGTGATCGAGCGCGTGCGCACCGTCACCGACAAGCCGATCAAATATGTCGTGTTGTCGCATTATCACGCCGTGCGCGTGCTTGGCGCCTCCGCCTACAGGGCGCAGGGCATCGTCGCCTCGCAGGAAACCTATCGCTTGATCGAGGAGCGCGGCAAACAGGATTGGGATTCCGAATACGGCCGCTTCCCGCGCCTGTTCCAGGACGCGCAGAGCATCCCCGGCCTGACCTGGCCGACGCTGACCTTTGAAGGCGAGATGTCGATCTATCTGGGAAAACGCGAGGTGCGGTTGATGCAGCTCGGCGCCGGCCACACCTCCGGTGACATCGTCGCCTGGGTCCCGGACGCGGAGGTGATGTTCTCCGGTGATCTCATCGAATATCACTCGGCCTGCTATTGCGGCGATGCGCATTTGCGCGAATGGCCGATGACGCTGAACGAGATCCGCAACTTCAATCCGAAGGCGATCGCACCGGGCCGCGGCGATGCGCTCAAGGGCACCGCGACGGTGCGCGAAGCCATCGCGATGACGCGTGATTTCGTTACCTCGCTCTATGGCGCCGCGGAAATCTCGGTCGCCAAGGGGCGCACGCTGAAGGAATCCATGGCCGCGACCCGCGAGGTCATGGACCCGAAATTCCACAGCTTCGCCATCTACGAGCACTGCCTGCCGTTCAACGTGTCGCGCGCCTATGACGAAGCGTCGGGGATCGACGATCCCGTGATCTGGACCGACAAGCGCGACCAGGAAATGTGGGCCGCCTTGCAAGGAGGAGGATAGTCATGAACATCAACACCTCGCCTGATCAGATCGTTCGCAGTTCCGCGCAGGTGACACCGGGCTACATGTCCGGCTTCGGCAACAGTTTCGAGACCGAGGCGCTGCCCGGCGCGCTGCCGATCGGGCGCAATTCGCCGCAGCGTTGTGCCTACGGCCTCTATGCCGAGCAGCTCTCCGGCTCGCCCTTCACAGCGCCGCGCGGCACCAACGAACGCTCCTGGCTTTACCGCATCCGCCCCTCGGTGAAGCATTCCGGCCGCTTCGAGAAGGTCGATGCCGGCCTGTGGCGCTCGGCACCGTGTCATGAATATGACCTGCCGATCGCGCAGCTGCGCTGGGATCCGACGCCGCTCCCGAAGGACGAGGTCACCTTCGTCCAGGGCGTGCAGACCATGACGACCGCCGGCGACGTCAACACGCAGGCCGGCATGGCCGCGCATGTCTACCTCATCACCAAGTCGATGGTGGACCAGCATTTCTACAATGCCGACGGCGAGCTGATGTTCGTGCTGCAGCAGGGAAGCTTGCGCCTCGCCACCGAGTTCGGCCGCATCGATGCCGAGCCCGGCGAGATCGTGGTGATCCCGCGCGGCGTCAAGTTCCGCGTCGAGATCCCGAACGGGCCGGCGCGCGGCTATCTCTGCGAGAATTACGGCGGCGCCTTCACCCTGCCGGAGCGCGGGCCGATCGGCGCCAATTGCCTCGCCAATGCGCGCGACTTCCTGACGCCGGTCGCGAACTACGAGGACAAGGACACGCCGACCGAGCTCTACGTGAAGTGGGGTGGCTCGCTGTTCAAGACGCAGCTCGCCCATTCGCCGATCGACGTCGTCGCATGGCACGGCAATTACGCGCCGTACAAATACGATCTGCGCACCTTCTCTCCCGTCGGGGCGATCGGCTTCGACCACCCCGATCCCTCGATCTTCACGGTGCTGACCTCGCCGTCCGAGACCGCGGGCACAGCGAATATCGACTTCGTCATTTTCCCCGAGCGCTGGATGGTCGCCGACAACACCTTCCGTCCGCCCTGGTATCACATGAACATCATGAGCGAGTTCATGGGCCTGATCTACGGAGTCTATGACGCCAAGCCGCAAGGCTTCGTCCCCGGCGGCATCTCCTTGCACAATTGCATGCTGCCGCACGGACCCGATCGCGACGCGTTCGAGCATGCGAGCCATGGCGAATTGAAGCCGGTGAAGCTGACCGGCACCATGGCCTTCATGTTCGAGACGCGCTACCCGCAACGCGTCACCGCGCATGCGGCGAATGCCGCGACGCTGCAGGACGATTACGCCGATTGCTGGAAGGGGCTGGAGAAGCGGTTCGATCCGAGCCGGCCGTAAGTCACTATTGCTCGTCATCGCCGGGCTTGACCCGCGATCCATCCTTCTCGAGATGATGGATGCCCGGGTCGAGCCCGGGCATGACGAATTTTTGATTGGAGAATCCGCGTGCCCCACCCCAACGACCCCAGCCTCCGCTCCTTCATCGAGGTCGATCCCGCCTCCGATTTCCCGATCCAGAACCTGCCTTATGGCGTGTTCTCGACCGCGGATGGGCGCGCTCCGCGTCTCGGCGTCGCGATTGGCGACTACGTGCTCGACCTTTGGGAGATCGAGCAAGATGGCCTGATCAGTGCCGGCGATCCCGGCACCTTTGCTGGAGGGCTGAACGCCCTGATGCATCTGGGTCCAAAGGTCTGGTCCAAAACCCGCGCGCGCATCAGCGAACTCTTGCGACACGACAATCCGGAGCTTCGCGACAATCAACAGTTGCGTTCGCGCGCGCTCGTCCCGATGCGCGATGCCAGATTGCACCTGCCGTTCACTGTCTCCGGCTATACCGACTTCTATTCGTCGAAGGAGCACGCCACCAATGTCGGCGTGATGTTCCGCGGCAAGGACAACGCGCTGCAGCCGAATTGGCTGCACATGCCGATCGCCTATAACGGCCGCGCCTCCACCGTCGTGGTCTCCGGCACCAAGGTGAAACGGCCGCGCGGCCAGCTGAAGCCGCCGAACGTGGAGCTGCCGAGCTTTGCACCGTGCAAGCGGCTCGACTTCGAGCTGGAGATGGGTGTCGTGATCGGCCAGCCTTCGCCGATGGGCGGCATGCTGAGCGAGCAACAGGCCGAGGAGATGATCTTCGGCTTCGTGCTGCTCAACGACTGGAGCGCGCGCGACATCCAGCAATGGGAATATGTGCCGCTCGGGCCGTTCCTTGCGAAAGCGTTCGCGACCTCGATCAGCCCCTGGGTGGTGACGCGCGAGGCGCTGGAGCCGTTCCGGCTGAAAGGGCCTGAGCAGGAGCCGGCGCCGCTCGATTATCTCAGGCAGACGAAGCCACAGAACTACGACATCGCGCTCGACGTCTCCTTGCGCGCCGCGGGCACAAATGCGCCGGCGAGCATCAGCCGCACCAATTTCAAATACATGTACTGGTCCTCGGTGCAGCAGCTGATGCACCACGCCTCCTCAGGCTGCGCCATGAATGTCGGCGACCTCCTGGGCAGCGGCACCATCTCGGGGCCCGAGAAGGAGCAGCGCGGCAGTCTTCTGGAGATCAGCTGGAACGGCACCGAGCCGGTCGAGCTGCCCGGTGGCGCCAAGCGCTCGTTCCTCGATGACGGCGACAGCCTCGTCATGCGCGGCTGGTGCCAGGGCAACGGCTATCGCGTGGGGTTTGGTGAGGTCGAGGGCACGATCTTGGCGGCGGAGTAGAGCTTGACACACGCAGACCGATCTTCACGATCGCGCGGCCGCTGACGCGCCGCGCTTCGGCCCGATCGCTTCGAAGCCGGCCTTCTGCTCGTCGCTCAGATCGGCCTGGAAATCGTCGAGCGCATCGCTGATGCCGCCGACTGCCTGCAGCATCGCCTCCAGCCGTGTCTTCACGGAAGCAAGGCGGGCCTGCGGTGTCTCCGCCGTCTTCGCGGGACAGGCGCTCAGCGTCTCCAAGGTACGCAGCGTGGTGTCCTGGAGCACGTCGAGACGGGCGCGGGCGACCTCGTCGAGCTTGAGCGTGGAGGCGATGTCGGCGGGCCATTGCTGCTGCACGAGCTGCTCGTATTGGCGCTGCGCCTTTTCGTCGTAACGAGGATCATAGTCCGGCGCGCAGGCAGCGGCGGCCGCCTGCATGTCCTTCTGCGCATCCTTGCGCTGGACCGCGGCAAGCGCGGCGCGACGCTCATTGGCGAGCGCATCGAGCCTGGCCTTCTGGTCATCGGTGAGGAGACCGACGAATTTCGCAAGCGGCGCCGCGACCGCGTCCGTTGCCTTGATCATGGCCTCGAGCCGCTCGCGCATCAGGCCGAGACGCTCGGAAGCGGTGGCCGGAGCCTGCTCCGGACAGGCTGCGCGGATGGTATCGCGCGCAGCACTCCAAGCCGATGCGAGCTCGTCGAGCGCGGTGCGCTGCAATTCGTTCGGCTGCACGGTGCCGGCGATGCGTTCGACGGGCAAGCCGCCGGTGTCGCTGGCGTCGCAGAGAGCCTCGGCAGACGGGATTTTCCGCGCGCGCCGGCCTTGCGGGGCGGTGTAAGCGGCAAGCTCGGTGGCGGCGTAAGGCGCGAAGATCGCGGCATAGATGTCGCCATAGCCATACAGCGAGAAGCTGGTGGTATCGCCCAAGATGACTGCGGTTGTGAGATCGTCATGCGCGAACGGCCAGAACACCGGGCCGACCCAGCCATAGCTGCCGTCGGGATGGCGCCACCAGCCCTGCGGACGCCTTCCGCCCTGCCAGCCCGATAGCGCAGCCTGCGCCGTGAGCGCGGCACGCATGACATAAGGGTTGGCCGGCTGGCCGCGCTCGGCACCGCGAGGATCCTGCGACCTCAGCGCTGCGGAGCGGTAGCGACTTCCGCGCACCGCCATGCGGGAATGACGCAAGCGCGCCATGCCGAGCACGTGACCAACGGCAAAACGCGCGACCCCGACGGGGCCGCCGCGGATTCCGAACTGAGCTTCGGCTTTATTCGGCAGCAGCATTGCCACAAACAGGAGGGCAGCGCCGGTCAGCGCCAGTCCCATGCGTCCCGACACCAAAGCTGACCTGAACACCTCGGCTCCTCCCAGCGCCAAGCGCGCACTGCGCCGCATCATGACGACGCGCTCAGGAACCGAATGTTCCATGGCGACACAGGGCAAAGCGTCGCGGGCGATGTTGCCTCGCTGCTTTCGGTCCTCACTGCGCCTTTTGCGGCACGACGAAGGTCTGGCCGGGATAGATCAAATTGGGGTTCTGGATCTTGCCGCGGTTGGCGTTGAAGATCACGGCGTAGCGGGCGCCGTCGCCATAGGCGAGCCGGCTGAGCGCCCACAGGCTGTCGCCGCGGGAGATCACACGGCTGCCACCGGCTTCCGCGGGTGCACCGCTGAGCGCCTCCGCCGGCGAGGCCGATGCAAGGGTCGTGTGGGCCGGTGTCCGCGCCATGGACCTCGGCTTTGGCGCGCCGGTCAATCTGGGCCGAGCCGCAGGGTTGTCGGGTACCGAGGCCAGGCGCGGCGACGCCGAGGGCAAGGACGCTACGACATCCGACTTGTCGCCGGGCGTCTCTGCCTGTTTCGCTTCCTGACGCACGGCCGGTGCCGGGCGTGCCGGCGGCGGTGCGACCTCGGCGATGGTCACAGGCATGGAGCGGCTGGATTGCGTGACCGTCCCGTCGGCCGACCTCGCCCGCAGGGTCAGCTCATAGGAGCCGGCCGGAAGCTGCGGCGGGGTCATCACGAACTGACCGGATGCATCGGCCACGACCGAGTCGAGCGGCTTGCCGTCGCGCAGCAACTCGACCTTCGAACCCGGGGCGGCCCGCCCGGCGATCACCGCCGCCTCGCCATGATCGTCGATGCGCGCGACGTCGAAACGGGGGCCGGCATCGGCCACAGGCGGCGCTGGCTTGACCGGCGCGATATCGGCCAGCGCCGCGACCTGCTTCTGCGTCTCGGCCAGCGCGTCGGCCTTCGGCTGGGGCGCAGGTGACGGCGACGCGGCTGGTGACGGCGGCGCGTTAGAAACAAGCTTCTGCTGTTCCGGTTTGGGTTCCGACCTGGTTTCGACCTTCGCTTCCGCTTTGGGCTCGGCCTTGGCTTCGGCCTTGGCCTCCGGCTTGGCCGCGATGGCGACCTCAGTCTTCGCCCCCGACGGCAGCAGGCGGCGCAGCTCGGTGGGGCCGATCACCAGCACGGTGCCGATCACCGCGAGCAGACAGAGTGCAATGAAGGCCTTGGACGCGGTCATCATCGGAAGAACCTTAATCAGAACCTTGGGTCGCAAATCAGCCGGATGCGCAAATTGCGCCGATTTGGCTGCGGCAGCAAGACGATCGTTGGACTGATACGGCCGGACAAGCCCCCCAAGAATATCGCCGTGAAAGGCCTCGCCGGACCGGCAGATCCGCCGGTGACGCCAGGGAACAACCCTCTGATTTCGCTCCGATTCATATTCTCCTAACCTTCGCTGGTAACGGCGTCTTGTCGGTTTTGCTGCATCTTGCGTCCAACGGGAGGGCTGGGATGGGCACATCGATACGATGGACCGCGCGGATGCGCGCGTTGCTACGCCGCTGGCGCGGTGCGCCGCTGACATGGCTGATCGTCGGCGGCTTTGTGCTGATGGCCGCGACCGCCATCGCCACCGCGCTCACCGTCGACCGCTTCCGGCAGAATGCGATCGAGAGCGGCCGCGACAGTCTGGAAAACTCCGTCCGGCTGCTGGCCCGGCATTTCGACCGCGAGTTCGAGGACTTTGCGGTGCTGCAGAAGAGCATCATCGCCGAGCTCGAAAGCCATGGCATCGAATCCGCCGAAATCTTCCGCAGCGAGATGGGCACGCTCGCCATGCACGAGGTGCTGCGCGCAAAGGCCAGCGGCTGGTCCGACGTCGCCGGCGCCAACGTGTTCGATTCGAACGGCATCCTGATCAATTCGTCACGGCGCTGGCCGGTCGCCGACGTTTCGATCGCCGACCGTGGCTATTTCAATCGCCTCAAGAACGATCCGGCCGCGCAGGAAGAGATCGAGGTGGTCCAGGGCCGGTTCGGCAACGGACCGGCCATCGTGTTCGCGCGGCGCGTCTCCGGCCCGCATGGTGAATTCCTTGGAATTGTCTCGCGCGCGATCGCACCGGGGCAGCTCGAATCCTTCTTCGCCTCGACCGGGCTCGGCGAGGAATCCTCGATCGCGATGCACCACCAGAACGGTCAGCTGCTCGCGCGCGTTCCGCATGTCGAGGCGATGATCGGGCAGAACTACCGCAAGGGCACGCCGGAGCAGAGGGCGGTGTTCGAGCGCACCTTCGTCACGACGCAGCTCGCAAGCCCGATCGACGGCAAGGACCGCATCGTCGCCTCGCGCCTCCTCACCGGCGAGCCGCTGGTGATCGTCGCGACCAAATCACTCGATGCGACGCTGGCCACATGGCGCACCCAGACCAAATTCTTCGTCACCGTTGCCGTGCTGTCGATCGGCCTGCTGGTGCTCACGCTCTATCTGATCTTCCGTCAGATGACGCATCGGCTGTCGCTGGAGAAGCAGCGGCTCGATACTGCGATGAACACCATGACGCAGGGCCTCCTGATGTTCGATCAGGACGAGCGGATGATCGTCTGCAACCGGCGCTACATCGAGATGTACGCCCTGTCGAGCGAAGTGGTGAAGCCCGGCGCCTATTTCCGCGACGTGATCCAGCACCGTCATGATACCGGCTCTTTCCACGGCGACGTCGAATCCTATTGCGACGGCATCCTGAGCAAAGTCGGGCGCACCCAGAGCACAATCGTCGAGACGACCGACGGCCGCCTGATCGAGATCAAGAGCCAGCCGAGCGCTGCCGGCGGCTGGCTCGCGACCCATGACGACGTCACCGAGCGCATTCGCGCCGACGAGCGCATCGCGCACATGGCGCATTACGACGCACTGACCGACCTGCCCAACCGCGTGCTGATGCGCGGCCATCTGGAGCGGCGCGTCGCCGAGCTCGGCCAGGGCAAGCCGTTCGCGATCCTCTATATCGACGTCGACGAGTTCAAGGGCGTCAACGATTCGCTCGGACACGAGGTCGGCGACGAGCTGTTGCGCCAGGTCGCGAATCGCCTGCGCGCCTGCGTCAGTGGCAACGACATGGTCGCGCGGCTCGGCGGCGACGAATTCGCCGTCATCAAGGCTGGCACCAACGATCCGGCCGAGCTGACGGCGCTGGCGGAAACCATTCTTGCGGCGCTGCGCATGCCCGTGAATTGCAAGGGCCAGGAAATCCCGACCGATGCCAGCATCGGCATCGCGATCGCGCCCGACCATGGCGACAATATCGACGATCTGCTTAAACGCGCCGATCTGGCGATGTATGCCGCGAAATCGGAAGGACGCCGCACCTTCCGCATCTTCTCACCCGAATACGACGCCAAGGCGCGGCAGCGGCGGCAGCTCGAGCTCGACTTGCGCCAAGCGCTTGCGCGCTGCGAGTTCGAGGTGCACTACCAGCCGCTGGTCGACCTCGCGGCCAACGTCGTGACCGGCTGCGAGGCACTGCTGCGCTGGCGCCACCCCGAGCGCGGCATGGTCTCGCCCGCGGATTTCATCCCTATCGCCGAAGACATCGGCCTGATCGGCGAGATCGGTGAGTGGGTGCTGAAGCAGGCCTGCCTGGAAGCCGCGAGCTGGCCCGGCCAGATCCACATCGCGGTAAATGTGTCGCCGGTGCAATTCCGCTCACGGACGCTGGCGCTCAAGGTCGCCGCCGCGCTCGCGGAGTCCGGCCTTGCGCCGGGGCGGCTCGAGCTCGAGATCACCGAGACCGTGCTGATCCGCGACGACGAGGAGGCGCTGACGATCCTCCAGCAGCTGCGCGAGCTCGGCGTGCGCATCGCGCTCGACGATTTCGGCACCGGCTATTCCTCGCTGAGCTATCTGCACCGCTTCCCGTTCGACAAGATCAAGATCGACCGCAGCTTCATCAACGACATCGGTCGGTCCGAAGATTCCTCGCCGATCGTGCAGGCCGTGGTGCACATGGCCGCCGCCCGCCGCATGGCGACGACCGCCGAAGGCGTCGAGACCGAGGCCCAGCGCGCGGTGCTGCGTCAGCTCGGATGCAGCCAGATGCAGGGCTGGTTGTTCAGCCCGGCCGTGCCGGCTGCGAAATTGAAGCAGCTCCTGTCGGCGCAAGCGGCGGCTTAGCGGGCCCGCCAACCCCTTTGTCATGGAACGTCTCCCCTCGCCCGCCGTGCGTTCGCGAAAACGCGCGCCGGCTTGGCGCAGGATCAGGCAAAACATGGCTGCTTCAGGCAATACGCCACGTCCTGCAACCCATAGAACGCACCCCGGTCCGTAGAAACACGGACCACTGATCTGAAGTTCGACACGATCAGGAGAGTCCCAATGACCGGGAACACCGCTTCCATGCGCGATCCCTCGCAGCAGGGCTTACCATCCGCACCTCACGCACAGCCGGAGGACAGCGCGCACTCCGACCGGCCCGTTGCCGGCGCGGAGATGGCGCGCGTGCTCAGGACCGAGCCGTTTCGCATGGCGCTGGACGCCACGGGTGCCGGCATCGCGCATTGGAAGCACGATCCGCTGCACGACGTGGTCGAGCCCATGAGCCACCACGTGATCATGGCCTATAACGGCGTGATGCAGCGCATGGAGCGGCGTTCGGGACGATCGGTTGCGATCGGCACGTTTCGTCCCGGCGTGCTGATCATCATTCCGGAAGGTTCGAGCTCCAGATGGGACATTCCGAAACCGGTCGACGTGGTTCAGCTCTATCTTCCCGATGCGACGCTCAAGCGCGTTGCCGACGAGGCCGGAACCGCACCGGCCGACCTGCTCGAACGAACGGCGCACCCCGACCCCATCACGTCGCGACTGCTGCTGAGCGCGGCGGACGCGATCGAAGGTCATGGCGCGCTGGACGATCTGTTCCGGCATCAGCTGACGGATCTTCTGGCCACGCGCATTCTGGCCGCCCATACGGGCACGCCGGCAGCGTTCATGCCGACAACGGGCGGGCTGGCACCGAAGATCCTGCTCCGCGCGATCGAACGCCTCCGCTCGGACAGCGATGCCGACGTCTCGCTCGACGCGCTGGCGTCAGACGCGGGTCTGTCGCGCTTTCACTTCTGCCGCGCCTTCAAGGAAAGCACCGGCCTGTCCCCGCATTCCTGGCTGCGCCAGCACCGGCTCGAACAGGCCATGAAGATGCTGCGCGACAGCGACGACACGGTCGTCTCGATTGCGGCAACTCTCGGCTATTCTTCGCAGACCGCCTTCGCTGCGGCATTCCGCAAATTGACTGGCGAGACGCCGAGCGACTGGCGCAGGCGCCACAGGCGATAACGACGATCGTTCGAAGCGCAAGCTAAGTCCTTCGTCGGCGGGACGCGTTCATGACGCGCGCCCCCGCACCATGACGATCATGCCGACCGGCTCGACGTCCGACGGGACATCGCCGATCATTGCCCCTCGTCAACATCATTTTCCGCAGCGAACGTCGGAGCGCAATGCACGCGGGGCCGGCGCTTCTGCGCGACCGGCGAGAGCCCGCGCGATTGGCGCAAGCGCCAGCGTTAACAGCAATCGCGCTGCAGTCACGGCAATCGCTCTGGCGCAGCGGCAGATGCGATCGACTAGACCATCATCATGCCCAGACCAATCGAGGGAGACCGAAGATGAGCTGGAAAGAGATGCGCCGGAAAGAGACGAATTGGAAGAACTTCATCGGCCGGCGGGTGATCGCGTCGCGTCGCCGGGGCCTTGCGACCGCAACCTTGTACGGACTCTCGCTGGCCGTTCGCTTCACGTCCGCAACGGGCGAGGAGGTGGAGATTCCGGCACATGCCATGCACCCGACCTACCCGCTGGTGTCGATCATGAATCGGAATGGCTCCGGCCTTCCCTATCCGGACTGGGGCTCGCGGACTCAATCGGTCGTCTTCCGTCAAGGCTGGCCATCGAGCTCGCCGCTGTCGCGCTGCATCGCGCCTTAGGGCCGACGACCGACTTCACTTCGTGCCGTCGCCGACGCTGCCCTGAGCGGGGCTGCGACGGCTCCCGTATGGATTTTCGAAACGCAGAGATCAAGGAGTAAACTCATGCGACTAGTCATCATCGGCGCCGGCTTCGCCGGCATGTATGCCGCCCTTTCCGCAGCGCGCCTGCGCGAGATTCAGGGCGTCACGCCAGACCAGCTCGAGATCGCGCTGGTTGCCCCCGAGCCGACGCTCGTGGTTCGCCCGCGGCTCTATGAACCGAAGCCAGAGACCTTGACGGCGCCCTTGCTCGACGTGCTCGAGGCCATCGACGTCACCTATGTGCAAGGCATCGCCGAGGCGGTCGACACCAAATCCAGCATGGTGAAGATCGCGACAGCGAAGGGCACGAAGAAGACGCTCTCTTACGACCGCCTCGTCGTGACCACCGGCAGCCGGCTGTTCCGTCCGAACATTCCGGGCCTTGCCGAGCACGGCTTCAGCGTCGATTCACTCGAGGACGCGATCACGCTCGACAAGCACCTGCATGGCCTCGCCAGGCGGCCGGCCACGAACGGGCGCGACACCGTCGTCGTCGCCGGCGGCGGCTTCACCGGCATCGAGGCGGCCACGGAAATGCCGGCGCGGCTTCGCGATATCCTCGGCGCAAGCGCCAGCACCCGCGTCATCATCGTTGATCGCAACAAGGAGATCGCGCCCGACATGGGCGCAGGCCCGCGCCCTGTCATCGAGGACGCTCTTCGCAAGCTCGGTGTGGAAACCCGCCTCGGCGCCGGCGTCGCCTCGCTCGACGAGGCCGGCGTCACCCTGTCCAGCGGCGAACACATCGAGACCGAAACCGTGATCTGGGCGGCGGGCATTCGTGCGGCGCCCTTGACGGCGCAAATTCCCGGCGAGCGCGACAATTTCGGTCGATTACTGGTCGACCGCTGTCTGCAGGTGTCCAGCGTTCAGGACGTCTTCGCGGCCGGCGATGCGGCACGGGCCGCCTGCGACGACGACGGCAATTACGCGCTGATGTCGTGCCAGCACGCCACGCGGATGGGCGCCTTCGCCGGCAACAATGCCGCGGCCGAGCTGCTTGGTCTTGCGACCAGGCCTTACCACCAGAAAGGCTACGTCACCTGCCTCGACCTCGGCGGTGCCGGCGCGCTGTTCACGCGCGGCTGGGAACGCGAGGTGACGATGGTCGGCGACGTCGCCAAGAGGACCAAGCAGGAGATCAACACCGTCTGGATCTATCCGCCGAAGGCGGAGCGCGCCGCCGCCCTCGCCTCGGCCGATCCGGAGCGCGCGACTGACGTGACCGGCTTCCTCTAGCCCCCACACGAACGGGCCGCGCTTCATCGCCGAGGCGAGGCCCGCGGCACGGTCGCTTTCCTGTGCTCGACCGCGGCGGACCAGATCACGGGGACCGCGATCTCGGTCGATGGCGGGTGGACCGCGCAATGACCGGGAGCGTGAACATGGACATCACTGAATCATAGCCATTGCAGGAGGGTGTCGTGGTGCATCTGAACAAGAAGGCGATCGGCCTGTCGCTGTGCCTCGCCTCCGTCGCGGTCGTGGCCGCGGGATTTACCTATGCCCGGTCCGGCGAGACGTCGACCGACAACGCCTATATCCGCGGCGACGTGACCTCGCTCGCACCGAAGGTCGCGGGCTACGTCACCGCCGTGGAGGTCCAGGACAACCAGACCGTCAACGCGGGTGACGTCCTGTTCCGGATCGACGATCGGGACCACCGCGCGCGGCTCGCGCAGGCCGCCGCCAATGTCGAAGCGGCACGAGCCCGGCTGACCAATGTCGATGCGGAGATCCAGCTCCAGCATGCTCTGATCCGCCAGGCCGAAGCTCAGGCGCTTGCGAGCGCGGCCGAGAAGAATCTGGCCCGCAAGGCGTCGGACCGGCGCCGCGAGCTGATCCGCACCAATGCCGTCAGCCAGGCCCAGGTCGATGAGAGCGACGCGGCGCTGTCGAAAGCCGAGGCAGCGGTCTCCGCGGCGGATGCAACGATCGAGGCGCAGCGGCAGCGCATCGCCGTCCTCGCCAGCCAGCGCGAAGCCGCCGTCGCTGCGGTGGCGCAGGCACGGGCCGCCCGCGAGCTCGCCCAGATCGATCTCGACGACACTGTCGGCCGCCTGGTTGCGCCGGGTGCTTCCCTGCTCGACATCGTTCCGGTCAGGGACGTCTGGGTCGTCGCGAATTTCAAGGAGACCCAGATCGAGCAAATCCGTCCGGGTCAGCGGGTACGCATCGTCGTCGACGGTTACAGGCACACGGCGCTCGACGGCGTCGTGGACAGCTTTGCGCCGGGCAGCGGATCCGCCTTCAGCATGCTCCCGTCGGACAATGCGACCGGCAACTTCGTCCGCGTCGTTCAACGCGTCCCGGTGAAGATCCGCTTCATCAACAATGAGCTGCCCGGCCGCCTGGTTCCCGGCCTGTCGGCGCGCGTCGACGTCGATCAGGGAAGCGGCTCATGACGGCGATCGTCACCGCGGCATCGCGCCCCGAACGGCCTGCAGCGGGAGCCCTGTTCGTCGCGGGCATCGTGCTGGCCACGCTGACGGAGGCGATCGCGAGCACGGTTCTGTCGCTCGGGCGCGGCTACATCATCGGCGACGTCCATGTCACGCCCGACGAGTTCGCCTGGCTCGACGTCGGATACATGGCCTTGAAGCTGATCGGATTCACGACGGCGCCCTCGGTTGTGCACCGTGTCGATCCTCGCCGCCTGATCATCGGCTCGACCCTGGTGATGGGCACCGCATGCGGATTGACGATCGTGACTGAGCGGCTGGATCTGCTGATCGCGCTCCGGATGATTCAGGGTCTCGCCGGCGGTATCCTGCTCGTCACGGGTCAGGCAACGATCTTCGATGCCTATCCGCGATCCCGGCAACCGATCCTTCAGGCCTTGTTCGCGATGGGATCGGTCGTCGCTCCCGCGACGATCGCACCGGCCCTGCAAGGCTGGCTGATCGACAGCCGGTCCTGGACCTGGATCTTCTTCAGCGTCGTTCCGCTGGCGCTCGCGGCTGCCGGCCTGCTGCTGATCGCCGACGGCCCGAAGCCGGTCGTGCGCCAGCGCCGTCCGCTCGACTGGATCGGCATCGGGCTGATCTCGGCCGCGCTCTTCTGCTTCGCGTACGTCCTCAACCAGGGCAGCCGATGGGACTGGTTCGAGGAGCGCTGCATCCTCTGGCTTACGGTGTTCGGGGCGACCGCGCTGCTGACGTTTCTCGGCAGGCAAGTTCTATCCGGCGGCAAAGGCTTGCTCGATTTCTCGTTGTTCCAGTGTGAGGATTTTTGCTTCGCCTTCGTCGTCAGCTTCGTTGCGGGCGCCGCATTGTTCGGCAGCGCGTTCCTGATCCCGTCCTTTGCCGTCTCGGTTCTGGCGTTCAGGCCGACCGACGCCGGCCTGCTCCTGCTGCCGAGCGGCGCGTTCTTCATCGCCACGCTGCTGGTGGCCGCCTTCCTGATGCAGGTCCGTCGCGTCCCTCCCGTCGCCACGGTCCCCTTCGGCATCCTGATGATCACGATCGCAATGTGGATGCTGTCGGGCTCGACCAGCGAAAGCGGTGCGCATGACATGATGGCAGCAATCCTGCTGCGCGGCCTCGGCCTCGGTTTCCTGTTCCTGTCGATCACCCTGATCGCCTTCGGCAACCTCAGCGAATGTAATCGCGCCTTCGGCATCGGCCTGTTCAACACGAGCAGGCAGCTCGGCGGCCTCATCGGCGTCGCCGGCCTCGAGACCCTGATCGAGCACCACACTGCCGGCAATCTGACGGTGCTCGGCGCCAACCTGACCGCCGGCGTTCCCGCGATCAGCGAACGGCTGACCTCGACGGCCGCGATGCTCAGCGCGAGGGGAATGGACGCACTGGCCGGCCGCGCCGCCACGAGCCTGCTGGACGGCGTCCTCATCCGCCAGTCAAGGGTGATCGCCTTCGACACCGCGTTCAATGCCGTTGCCCTGCTCTTCGTGTTCGCCGTGCCCGTGCTGGTCGCCGTCAAGCTCGGCCTGCACCGATACGCTCAAGCACGCGCTACGCAGTCACACCAGGTCGGCGCGCCAGAGATCGCCGATCTCGTCGCGTGCTCAGGCGCAGGCCTTGGCAGCAATCGCTCTACAGCGACGGCAATCGCTCTGGCGCAGCGGCAAACCCGATCCGGTAGATCATCACCATGCCCGAACAGCGAAGGTCGAGCACTCGTCTCGGCCGCCCCGGAGCCCGTCACCAGTCTCTGAACACCCCACCGGCACGACGAACAGAGGAGCATCGAAGATGAGTCAAGCGATCCGAAATACCCAGGAGAAGACGAACATGAATTTGCACAAACCCACACATGTGAGCAGGCCACGCCCCGAAGAGCTGGTCCCGTCGCGCTATGCGCTGAAGATCGGCGAGATCGACGTCATGGTGATCAGTGACGGCGTGCTGACGCTGCCGGGTGCGATGCTGGCCCACAACGCCGATCCGGCCGTCCGCGCGGCCTGGCTGAAGGACATGTTCCTGCCGCCGGATGCGTTCGACTGGGCGCTGAACGTGGTTGTGGTGCGGAGCGGCAGCCAGACCATCCTCGTCGATGCGGGATTGGGGTCCGATCCGGACCTGCATCTGCCGCGGGCCGGGCAGTTGAGCAAGCGACTTGAGGCCGCCGGCATTGATCTCGGGGCGGTGACCGATGTGGTGCTGACCCACATGCATATGGATCACATTGGCGGGCTGCTCGTCGACGAGGTGAAGGAAGGGCTGCGTCCCGATTTGCGGATCCACGTCGCTGCCGCTGAGGTCAAGTTCTGGGAGGACCCCGATTTTACCCACGTCTCGATGCCGCCGGGATTTCCGGACGCGCTGCGGGCGACCGCGAAGCGGTTCGCCAAAGAATACCACAATCAGCTGCGCACCTTCGAGGACGAGCACGAGGTGGCGCCGGGCGTGATGGTCACCCGCACCGGCGGCCATACCCCCGGGCACAGCATCGTCCGCCTGGCATCGGGCGGCGACCGGCTGACATTCGCCGGCGATGCCGTATTCACGGTCGGCTTCGATCACCCCGACTGGCACAACGGGTTCGAGCATGATCCCGAAGAGGCCGCGCGCGTTCGCGTCCGTCTGCTGCGCGAGCTGGCCGCGAACCGCGAATTGCTGGTGGCCACCCACATGCCATTCCCTTCGATTGGACATGTCGCGGTGGACGGCAATTCGTTCCGTTGGATCCCGGCGTTCTGGGACTACTGACGGCTGGGCGGGTCCGCCTCGCATGAGAGCGTGATCCGATCGCAACCTGAAGCGCGATGAGGTTCATCCCGATCTCATCGCGCTTTCCGGCGCCGCAACAATTCACATCAAACGTTTTGCGGCGCGCACTTCGGCGATCTCGGCGTCGGGATGGCTGACGATGGTGGCGAACATGATGCCGCTGATGATGAGCGACCAGGCGGTGTTCCAATAGATCCAAAACACGTGCCAGCCTCCGTTTCGATTCCATTCGCCGTGGGTTCGGATAACGGCACGGCGACGCTGCCGTTCCCGCCGCGAATACAGCGCTACTTTTGTTTGGTCGGTGGCGAGGCGTGATCGGTTTGACCGGTGTGGCGCTTTGCCACGACGTCCGCGTCGTTCTCACCCTCACGCGGGCGCGGCGGCGGCTTTGGCTGGCCTTTCTGACCGCCATGCTTGCCGCCCATGTCGGGCTTGCCTTCGAGGTCGTTTTCACGGGGCATGATGCTTCAATGCACTGGCGCGGCATTGGTTCGCATTTGCGCGTGAGACATCTTCGCCTGTGAACGAGGTCATAGGATCGCCGCGGTTTGCGGTGCACGATCACCGGCAGGGACATCTCGATTTCGGCCGGCGGACGGGGCCCGATGCGGAGACGACTGATCGCCTGGACCATCCTGACCTGCGGGCTGCTTGCAGTGGCGGTATGGACTGTGCTTGGCCCGCCCAACCATCCGACGGGCCCGCATCTGCCCTCCCGCAGCGTAACGGCGGCGCGCTAGCCATTCGCGCGCGACCGATACAATTTAGGCATCGATCAATTCCATCTGGAATTTGGTGCAGTGGCGCGCCTCCCGCTATCCTCGACGGCAAAACGATGATGCCGCACCGGCTTCGAGGAGGAGACCATGTCGACACCGATTCGACGTACCGCATCACGCGCTGCGATCGCCACCGCCCTCACACTTCTTGCCCTCATTCCTGGAGTCCGCGCCGGCATGGCCGAAACCTTCGCTTATGTCGGCAACGCCGACAGCAACGACATCAGCGTGTTCAAGATGGCCGAAAGCGGCGAGATGACACCGGTGCAGACCGCTGCCTTCACCGGCGTGGAAAAGCCCGGCTCCTCGACGCCGCTCGCGATCACCCCCGACAAGCGCGTGCTGATCGCCGGAATCCGCTCGCAGCCATACCTCGCCGTCAGTTTTGCGATCGATCCCAAAACCGGCCGGCTCGGCCATGTCGGCAACGGTCCGCTCGCCGACAGCATGGCCAATATCGCGGTCGATCGCAGCGGCAAGTTCCTGTTCAGCGCGTCCTATGGCGGCAACAAGGTCGCGCTGAATCCGCTTCAGGCGAATGGCGTCGCCGCCGAGCCGAAGCAGGTGATCCCGACCGGGCTGAACGCGCATGCGTTCCTGCCTGCGCCTGATAACCGCTTCGTGTTCGCGACCAATCTCGGCTCCGACCAGGTGCTGAGCTTTGCGTTCGATTCAACGGCGGGCACGCTGACGCCGAACGATCCGCCGGCGGTCAAGGTGCCGGAGAAATCGGGACCGCGGCACTTCGTGTTTCACCCGAGCGGCAAGTTCGTCTATCTCGTCCATGAGCTGAACGGCGATGTCGCGGCGTTCAGCTATGAGGCCAAGAGCGGCGCCTGGACCGAGATGCAGCGCACCAGCGCGCTGCCGGAGGGTTTTGGTGGCAAACCCTGGGCCGCCGACATCCACCTCACCCCAGACGGCCGCTTCCTCTATGCCTCGGAACGCACCACGAACACGCTCGCCGCCTACAGGATCGATGCAGGCAGCGGCAAGCTGACCACGATCGGCAGCGTGCCGACCGAGAAGCAGCCGCGCGGCTTCAACATCGATCCCTC
Source organism: Bradyrhizobium daqingense (assembly GCF_021044685.1). NCBI lineage: Bacteria > Pseudomonadati > Pseudomonadota > Alphaproteobacteria > Hyphomicrobiales > Nitrobacteraceae > Bradyrhizobium > Bradyrhizobium daqingense. The sequence continues at coordinate 1,229,593 of NZ_CP088014.1, read as the reverse complement.
GGGGCGCTACCTCGCCGCGGTCGGCGAGCTCTCCGACGGCATGACGGTCTACGCGATTGATCAGAGCAGCGGCGCGCTCACCAAGCTGAAATCCTATCCCACCGGCAAGAAGCCGAACTGGGTCGAATTCCTGAGCCTGCCGTGAAGGGCGTCGATCGGCCTACGTAGTGATCCGCAATTTCAAATGGCGGACCTTGGCGCCATATCATCCGCCATGGACCGTCAGATCGTCTTCAAGTGCCCACGGACCGGCATGAACGTGCAGCATCGGCTTGACGATGAGCCGGGCGAGCGCACGCATGTGTCCGTGCCCTGTCCGGCCTGTACCGGACTGCACCTGCTCGATCGTTCCACAGGCAAGCCGCTCGGCGATCGCCGGAACTGACCGCCGGCGAGTATCTGCCGTCGCTTTTTGGCAGCAGCGAACCTGATCTCTAATCCCGCGACTAATCAAGGACTTGCCGCGGCGGCCACGCCAACGCGGCATCCTACCATGAGGCAACAGCGCCGTGGTCCGGCACGTTGCCATCTGCTATCGATTGAAGGGCTTGAACCCCCTGTGGAATTTTCGATGCGTCATTTTCCCCGTGCCGTCGCCCGAAGCCTGTTTCCCGCAGTCATCGCCGGAGTGTTCGCGCTCGGCCCAAATCCGGCCGGCGCCGCCGAGGACGATGCTCCCAAGGGGCCGGCAGTCACGGTGCTGAAGGTCGCGAAATCCTGCTTCTCCGACATCGTCGAGGCGACCGGCTCGATCATCGCACGCGAGGAAAGCTCGGTGCGGCCCGAACGTCCCGGCCTGAAGGTGACGGAGGTGCTGGCAGAAGCCGGCCAGACCACCACCGCCGGCCAGGTGCTGGCCCGGCTGGCGCTGCCGGAAGGCGGCACGCTTCAGGTCACCGCGCCGGTGGCGGGCGTGATCGCCACCTCGACCGCGCAGATCGGCAATTTCGCATCGGCGAAGGGCGAGGCCCTGTTCACGATCGTGGCGCGCAGCGAATACGACCTGGTCGGCCTGGTCGCGACCACCGATATGCGCAAGCTCGCGGTCAACCAGCAGGCGACCGTGCGCATCGCCGGCTCCGGCGACATTGACGGCAAGATCCGCCGCATCGGACCGACCGTCGAGCAGAACATCCAGCAAGGCATGGTCTATATCGGCATCTCCTCGCAGAAGCGCCTGTTGCTCAACGCGAGCGGGCGCGCGCTGATCAAGTCCGGGCAGAGCTGCAACGTCGCGGTGCCGCTGACCGCTGTGCAATATTCCTCGGCCGGCACGGTGGTGCAGGTGATCCGCCGCAATCGCGTCGAGACCAAGCGCGTCGAGGTCGGACTGATGTCGGGCGGCAATATCGAGATTCGCGACGGCCTCAACGAGGGCGACGTCGTCGTGGCGCGCGCGGGCGCGCTGCTGCGCGAGGGCGATCCGGTACGCCCGGTGATGGCAAGCGCGGAAGCTGCGAAGTAGCAGTCACCATCGTCATTGCGAGCGAAGCGAAGCAATCCAGATTCTTTCCGCGGAGCGATTCTGGATTGCTTCGTCGCGAGAGCTCCTCGCAATGACGTTGCAGGCGCAGCGCGCCCCAAAAAATGGCCCCGGCTCAGCGTCGCATCATTGCATGATGCGACGCGTCCGGGGCACGAGACTTCGCAGTACGTCGCAAGACCTAAGAAAAACTAGCCGCCGGCTTCGCCGAAGCGGACGTCCTCGAGCAATGACGAGGAGATGGTCGGGACCTGATCGCCCTCGCTGGCACGGGAGATGGCGAGGCGGGTCTTGTTGAAGACGCTCTCGGCGCTGCCCTGCGCATTGAGGTTGTTGAGGAACTCGCTGACCAGCACGCTGTGCTCGCCCTTGCCGTCGTCGACGACCTTGCCGGGCGAGGCCGAGGAGAGGATCAGCGCATTGTCGGGCGCGCTGATCGGCGCGAGGCCGTGGCTGTAGGAGCGGAAGCGGCGTTCGAAGGGATTGCGGCGGGAGGCGTCAACCACGACGAGCTTGGCCTTGGCGCCCTGCTCCTTCATCATGTCGAGCACACCGTCGATGGAGACGCCCTGGCGGCGGACGTCGCTTTCCTTCCAGATCACGGCATCGACCGGCAGCATGTAGCTCTCGCGGCCGGCCTGCACGCCGTAGCCGCCAAAGAACAGCATGACGACGGTGTCGTGCTTGATGCGGGACTTTAGGCGGTTGACGGCGCGGACCATGTCGTCCTTGGTCGCGTCTTCCACCATGTCGACATCAAAGCCGTTCTTGCGCAGGGACGAGGACAGCGCGCGGGCGTCGTTGATCGACTGCGTCAGCGGCGCGTTGGCGTCGGGGTAATGTCCATTGCCGATGACCAGCGCCAGGCGCGAGGTCTGGCCGATCGAGCCGGTGATCTGGTCGGTCGAGACGGCCTTGGCCGCATCGATCGCGCGCATGTTGAGAGCAGCATGGGCGCCGATCACCAGCGAGACCGTGCCGATGAGGGCCGCGGCCAGCGCGATCGTGCGTCTGGAAAGGTCGAGCTGCCTTACATTCATCTCGGTTCGTTTCCTGTGCCAAAGACCAGCCAAGCGCGCGCACACTGTTTGAGTAGCGCGATAGCGTCTTTAGGTTTGAGGGATTGGCCGGGGAAGTGCCCCCGAATTGCGCGCAATTTGCGGCGCCGCACCAAACAAACCTTTAACCGCATATAGGTGCCCCGGCAATAGATTGCTCAAAATTTGAGCTAAGCCACTGAAGATATTAATTAATTCTCCGAGGCGGATTCCCCCATTTTTTCATTCCCCGTGGCCTTCCGGAGACCGATCATGCAGCCTCTTTGCCGCCTTTTTCCGTGACAGCGATCACATTTGTATTTCCTGCGAATCCGGGTAGCTTTTTCAAAGACTTGCAGGGGGTGGCGTGTGGCTGTCGGCGCGCTGGCCGGCCCTTGGCCAAGCCACCAGAGAAACGACCCGCCAAAGTCCCTGCGACCAGGTATTTCATGAGCTTTCAATATTTCGCCGGCGCCGCCTGCCGGGCGCTGACGGCGCGGAAGGACGGCCCCTCGCTTTACGACGTGTGCGATCCCGTCTTGTCGGGCCCTGTCGGCGGCGATCCGCATCTGGCCAAATTCTATAAGACCGCGCTCGGCAACCCCGCGCTGCGGGTGCTGCTGCGGCGGGCCGGGCTGCCCGAGCTCCGGGACGAAGCCAAGCTGATGGCGCTGCGCCAGGCGCTCGTCCGCGCGCGGGACGAGGCGGAGCCCGACTGGGCAGCCGTCGGCCAGCCCGTGGCCGACCTCGTTGACAGCATCGTGCTCGACCATCCGAGGCCGCCGCCGGCCATGTTCGTCGGCGCGGCGCCGGACCAATCGCGGATCGACCGCGTGATCCGCGACTGTGCTCAGCATCTGCTCGGCTCGTACCGCCGCAACGGTTTTCTGCCCACCTACGCCGCCTTCAACCTGATCGGCGATCCTGATTTCCGCGGACGCGAGCTGATCATGGCGCTCACGGGCCTGAACGCCCGCGGCTACAAGAACTCCTCGCTGCTGTTCAATCTCGCCCGCGTCTTCATCGCCCGCTCGAAGGCCGCCGCAGTGGTCAATCCGCCCTGGCGAGGGATCGCCGAGCCGATGTGGGAGCCGGTGCAGATCCGCCACCGCTCGGCCTATTACGACGCGTTCTTCATCGAGGCGTTGCTGAGTTATGTCGAGACCGGGCTCGCCTCGTCCGCCGACAAGACCGCGGCGGAGCGCGCGATCGCCGACATGGTGGATTTCTGCGTCAATATCAGCCGCGAGGAGGTGGAGGGCTTGGGTGGCGCGCGGTTCAATGTCGTCACCGCGCTGGCGCCGGCGCCACATCCGCGCTTCTCCCGCTTCTTCGCCCAGATCAAGCAGGATCTCGGCTTCGGCATCTACGTGCCCGATTGCGACACCACGGCCTGCTCGATCTCCGCGGCGACGCAGGCCGGCTGCACCGATGCGATCATCGACCAGCCGCTGTTGGATTTCTACGCCGGCTACCAGGTGCAGGCCGGCGTCAACGCGCCGCGCGTGACCGTGCCGCTCAACGACAATATCGACTACGAGGGCGGGGTCGCGACCTGGATCGACAATCTCGCGGGCGAGCGACCCTACGGCAACGATCTCGATCCGACGCTCAATCTGGACATTCTCGAGGTCAGCTTCCGCAATCTGGCGCGCTGGAAAGTTCTGGAGACACCGGCGCGGCTCGCCACCGTGCATCGCATCATCGGCTTCCAGAAGCGCCTGGCGGCCAGCGGCGCCTTCGCCAATCCGCGCTCGCACATCTACTATCTGCCGGAGCTCTACAGCGCCTATTTCGGCCGCTGCTATGCCGCCTTCCTGTCGTTGCCGCTGGCGGCGCAGGCCGCGATCGACCCCGCCGGCGATTTCGACTTCATCCGCCACCGCGTGCTGTCCTACGTCAAGGGCGAGCTGATGGCCGCCGAGATGAACGTGTTCGACGCGGCCCTGGCGCTGATCGCGCTCGGCCATCTCGGCGCCGACCCGCGCGCCTTCGCACCCGCGCTGAACGTGATCGTCGCGAGCCTCGGTGAAGGCGGCCGTCGCGGTCCGTTCCGTGCCTATGAATGGAACAAGATGAAGACGCCGACGCGGATCCTGGTGGGCGGGCCCGAGGTGACGTCGGCGTTCGTTCTGATGGGCCTCGCAATAGCGAGGCGGCGAATGGTGAATGGCGAGTAGCGAATGATCGCGTCCCTATTCGCCATTCAGCACTCGCTATTCGCCCCCGAGATGACGGGAAGTTGAAAGCCTAACCGTTAGGCATATGCTGGCCGGGCAGACAAAAGCCGACCACAATTGCGACGTCTATCGAGATTTTCTTCACACACGGACCGGCATGTTGCGAAAAATCCTGATTGCGCTGTCCCTGCTCGGCTTGTCGTTGCCCTCGCTAGCCGAGGCCGCCGAGATCACCGGCACGGCGAAGGTGCGCGCCGGCGACGCCGTGGTGATCGGGAACGCGCGGATCCGGCTCGGCGGCATCGACGCGCCCGCGGTCGACCAGCTCTGCCTCAACACCAAGTCCGAGCGCTGGACCTGCGGCGTCGCCGCGCGCGACGAGCTCGCCAAATATGCCGAAGGCAAGAACTGGGTCTGCCACACGAGGTCGATCGACCGGCGCGGCCGCACCGTGGCGCGGTGCGAGGTCGGCGGCGAGGACATCCAGAAATGGCTGGTGCGCAACGGCTGGGCGCTGGCCTATACCCGCATCTCCAAGGACTACGAGCCCGACGAGGCGGCCGCGCGCGAGGCAAAAGCCGGGATGTGGCAGGGTGCGTTCATCGCGCCCTGGGACTGGCGCGTGCGCAACAAGAAGACCACCATCCTGGGCGCCACCAAACCGCCGGACGGAGCTCATGCCGTGCTGCTCGCCTCGGCCTCCGGACCGGTCGCGCCCTCGCCCGACTGCACCATCAAGGGCAACGTCAACACGTCAGGCGAATGCATCTATCACCAGCCGACCAGCCGCTGGTACACTCAGATCAAGATGAAGATCAGCAAGGGCACCCGCTGGTTCTGCTCGGTCGAAGAAGCAGAAGCCGCCGGTTGCCGCGAGACGAAGCGATAGCCCACTCCAGACCTGCGTTTTGTGCGCTTTTCTTGCGTGCTCGCGGCGCGTAAAACGGGATGCAGCAACCCATCAGCCTGTCCACCAGCAACAAGGACCAACAGCAATGACCGTTCGCGCGGGCCGGGAATTTCTGGCCATCCCCGGGCCCACCACGATGCCCGACGAGGTGCTGCGGGCAATGCACCGTCCGGCAATCGACATCTACTCCAAGCAGATGACCGATTTGACCGAGAGCCTGCTCAGCGACATCTCGAAGCTGTTTGCGACCAAGGGCAAGTCCTACATCTACATCGCCAACGGGCACGGCGCCTGGGAAGCGGCGCTCAGCAACGTGCTGTCGCGCGGCGACAAGGTACTCGTGCTGGAGAGCGGGCGCTTTGCGATCGGCTGGGGCAACGCCGCAGCGCTGATGGGCGCCGAGGTCGAGGTGCTCAAGGGCGACTGGCGCCGCGCGGTGCGGCCGCACGAGGTCGAGGAGCGCCTGCGCCGCGACAAGGAGCACACGATCAAGGCGGTCGTCGTGGTCCAGGTCGACACCGCCTCCGGCGTGCAGAACGACATCGAGGCGATCGGCAAGGCGATCAAAGCGGCCGGCCATCCCGCGCTGTACATGGTCGACACCGTGGCATCGCTCGGCTGCATGCCGTTCGAGATGGACAAATGGGGCATCGACGTCGCGATGTCCGGCTCGCAAAAGGGTCTGATGACGCCGCCCGGTCTCGGCTTCGTCGCCGCCAATGCGCGTGCGCTCGAAGTGCACAAGACCGCCAACATGGCGACTCCCTATTGGAGCTGGAGCGAGCGCGAGGGCACCGAGCATTATCGCAAATATGCCGGCACCGCGCCGGTGCATCTGTTGTTCGCGCTGCGCCAGGCCATCGACCTCCTGCACGAGGAAGGGCTGGAGAATGCCTTCCGCCGCCACAGCCTGCTCGGCGAAGCTGCGCGCCGCGCGGTGTCAGCTTGGTCGGAAGGCCAGGTGCTGGGCTTCAACGTCGCCGAAGCCAGCGAGCGCTCCAATACCGTGACCACGGTCACCATGAGCAACGGCCACGACCCGGCCGTGCTGCAGCGCTATTGCAAGGAGAAGTGCGGCGTCGTGCTCGGCACCGGCATCGGCGACCTCTCGGGCCAAGCTTTCCGCATCGCCCATATGGGCCACGTCAATGCGCCGATGCTGCTCGGCACGCTCGGCGTGATCGAGATCGGTCTCAACGCGCTGAAGATCCCGCATGGCAAGGGCGGGCTGGAGGCAGCCGTCGCATATCTCGGTGAAGAGGTGGCGGTGTAAGGCGCAAGCCGCAAGCGACGCTGTCATCCCGGAAGAGCAGCTCTGGCAACGCAGCGTTGTCAGCGCGGAGCGTTGATCCGGCACCCGCGGCCACAAGACGTGTTCGGGGCGCGGCAGCGCTGGCATTTCGTGGAATCGGGACGATATAAGGTGGACGTGCCTTCTCTTCCCGTTCCTACGGGAGCGAGAGAAGGACCGCCGCGCGAACACGATACGACGAGGACCGCGAGTGACAAAAGCCAAGACGCCTTCCCAGCCCCCCGTCGCCCCGCGCCGGCCGCATTCCTTCACGCGGCACGGCATCACAGTGACCGACGATTATGCCTGGCTGAAGGACGACAAATGGCAGGAGGTGCTGCGCGATCCCGGAGTGCTCGATCCCGACATCCGCAAATATCTCGATGAGGAGAACGTCTACACCGAGAGCCTGCTCGGCCACACTGCCAGCCTGCAGAAGACGCTGGTGCGGGAGATGCGCGGGCGGATCAAGGAGGACGATTCCAGCGTGCCGTCGCCGGACGGTCCCTTCGCCTATTTCCGCAGGTTTCGCGATGGCGGGCAGCACGAGCTGTTCGGCCGCATGCCGCGCGACGGCGGCGAGGGCCAGATCGTGCTCGATGGCGACGCACTCGCCAAGAACCACAAATATTTCAAGTTCGGCGGCAGCCGGCACTCGCACGATCACAAGCTGCAGGCCTGGAGCGCCGACACCAAAGGCTCCGAATATTTCTCGATCCGCGTACGCGACTGGGCGAGCGGCAAGGATTTGGACGACGTCGTCGAGGAGACCGACGGCGGCATCGTCTGGGCCGCGGACTGCAAGAGCTTCTTCTATGTGAAGCTCGACGACAATCACCGCCCGATGCAGGTGTGGCGACACAAGCTCGGCACCAAGCAGGCGGACGACACGCTGGTCTACGAGGAGCAGGATGCCGGCTGGTTCACCCATCTGCACGAGAGCACCAGCGGCCGCTTCTGCGTGATCGCCGGCGGCGACCACGAAACCTCCGAGCAGCGGCTGATCGATCTCGCCAACCCCGAGGCGCCGCCGCGCCTGGTCGCGGCGCGCGAGGAAGGCGTGCAATATTCGCTGGCCGACCGCGGCGACGAGCTCTTCATCCTCACCAATGCCGACGACGCCATCGACTTCAAGATCGTCACCGCGCCGCTTGCCGCACCCGCGCGCAAGAACTGGCGCGATTTGATCCCGTATCGGCCGGGCATCTACATCATTGATCTTGATCTCTATGCCGGCCATCTGGTGCGGCTGGAGCGCGCCAATGCGCTGCCGTCGATCGTGATCCGCGATCTCGCCTCGAACGAGGAGCACGCCATCGCCTTCGACGAAGCCGCCTATTCGCTGGATACGATGGGCTCCTACGAATTCGAGACGACCACCCTGCGCTTTGCGTATTCCTCGATGACGACACCGTCGGAAGTCTACGACTACGACATGGTCAAGCGCACGCGCACCTTGCGCAAGCGCCAGGAAATTCCGTCGGGCCACGACGCGGCCGACTATGTCACGACGCGGATCATGGCGAAGGCCCATGACGGCGCCGAAGTGCCGGTGTCGATCCTTCATCGCCGCGGGCTGAAGCTCGACGGCTCTGCGCCGCTGCTGCTCTACGGCTACGGCTCCTACGGCATGGCGATGCCGGCCTCGTTCAACGCCAACCGCCTGTCGCTGGTCGATCGCGGCTTCGTCTATGCCATCGCCCATATCCGCGGCGGCGCCGACAAGGGCTGGGGCTGGTATCTCGACGGCAAGCGCGAGAAGAAGACGAACTCGTTCGACGATTTCTCAGCCAGCGCCCGCGCGTTGATCGCTGCAAAGTACACCAGCCCGAAGCGCATCATCGGCCATGGCGGCTCGGCCGGCGGCATGCTGATGGGCGCGGTCGCCAATCGCGCCGGCGAACTGTTCACCGGCATCGTCGCCGAGGTGCCGTTCGTCGACGTGCTCAACACCATGCTCGACGACACGCTGCCGCTGACGCCGCCGGAATGGCCGGAATGGGGCAACCCGATCGAAAGCGAGAAGGATTTCCGCACCATCCTGTCCTATTCGCCCTACGACAACGTCGCGGCAAAGGACTATCCGGCGATCCTTGCGATGGGCGGGCTTACTGATCCCCGGGTCACTTACTGGGAACCCGCCAAATGGATCGCGCGCCTCCGCGCCACCATGAGCGGGGGCGGCCCGGTTCTCCTGCGCACCAACATGGGCGCCGGCCATGGCGGCGCCTCGGGGCGGTTCGACCGGCTGGATGAAGTCGCGATCGTCTACGCGTTCGCGCTGTGGGCGGCGGGGATGGCGGAGGCGGGGGTGTAGCGACAGCAGCAAACGCGTAGGGTGGGCAAAGCAAAGCGTGCCCACGATCTCATGCCGTTTCGAACAGAGGGTGGGCACGGCGCAAATGCGCCTTTGCCCACCCTACGGCGTCCTGACTCGCGGCGACGACCTCACACCGCCCCATGCGCCTCGACGTAGAGCGCATAGACCGAGTGGCTGCTCGCCATAAACAGGCGATTGTTCTTCGGGCCGCCGAAGCAGAGATTGGCGCAACGCTCCGGCAGCTTGATGAAGGCGAGCGGCTTGCCGTCCGCGTTGAACACCATCACGCCATCGAGGTCTTCGGATTTGGCCTTGAGCTGAAACACCTTGCGGCCGCCGACATCGCTCGGCTCGGATTGCAGCGCGCCGTTGGAGCCCCAGCCGCACCAGAGATTGCCGTCGCGATCGACACGGAAACCGTCGAGCGAGCCCTGGTCGGCGGCGTCGATCAGCTTGGTCTTGCCACTGAGCGAACCGTCGTCGCCGACATTGTAGCTCCAGATGCTGCGGTTCGGCGTACCCTTCCATTCCACGACATAGAGCTTCTTCTCGTCCGGCGAGAAGGCGAGACCATTGGGATTGACGAGGTCGGTGAGGACGGCGGTGATCTTGCCGTCCTTGGCGATACGATAGACATTGGTGGTGGCCTGCTCGGCTTTCTCCTTCTTGCCCTCCCACTCGCCATTGATGCCGAACAACGGATCGGTGAACCAGATGCTGTCGTCGGACTTCACCACGATGTCGTTCGGCGCGTTCAGCCGCTTGCCCTCGAACTTGTCGGCGAGCACGGTGATCTTGCCGTCCTTCTCGGTACGGGTGATGCGGCGCGTCACCGAATGCTCGCAGGTAACGAGACGGCCCTGCCGGTCGCGCGCATTGCCGTTGGCGTAATTCGCGTTGGCGCGGAACACGCTGGTCTGCCCGGTCTTCTCGTCGAACTTCATGATCCGGTTGTTGGGAATGTCGGAGAAGAGCAGATAGCCGCCTTCCGGAAAATAGGCCGGGCCTTCGGCCCAGCGCATGCCGGTCGCAACCTGCTCGACCGTCGAGGAATACAGTCGGTACTTCGTGAAGCCGGGATCGAGGATCTGGACGGCGGGATCGGGATAGCGCTGGTTCGGCGTGAACGGGAACGACTGCGCGCCGACGGCGCGGGCGAGAAGCGTCGATGTCACTACGGTGCCAGCGCCGGCCATGAGGTTGCGTCGCGTGAGATTCATTGAAGTCCTCCCTGCTTGATAAAAGGCCGGCGCTTTGCTGCGCCGGCTCGTGTCTTGACGTGACTGGTCTCTGCTTAGCGGCCGTTCTTCTTCCGCCACTCCGCAAAATCGGTCAGCGTCTGCGGATCGGTGGCTGGATAGAGACCGAAAATGCCGCGGCCCTTGCCGACCTCTTCTGTCACGAAGTCCTCGAACGCGGTCATCTCGAACGTCTCGTTCGCGATCTCATCCGCCAGATGCGCGGGGATCACGATGACGCCGTCGGCATCGCCGAGAATGACGTCGCCGGGAAACACCGGCGCATCGCCGCAGCCGATCGGGACGTTGATCTCGATCGCCTGGTGCAACGTGAGATTCGTCGGAGCTGAAGGGCGGTGGTGGTAAGCGGGGATGCCGAGCTTGGCGATCTCGGCGGAATCGCGAAAGCCGCCGTCGGTGACGACGCCGGCAACGCCGCGCTTCATCAGCCGCGTCACCAGGATCGCACCGGCCGAGGCCGCGCGCGCGTCCTTGCGGCTGTCCATCACCAGCACCGCGCCCAGCGGGCAGTCCTCGACCGCCTTGCGCTGCGGATGGGAGCGGTCCTTGAAGACCTCGATGGTGTTGAGGTCCTCGCGCGCCGGCATGTAGCGCAGCGTAAAGGCCTCGCCGACCATGGTCGGCTGGTCCGGTCCGACGGGATGCACGTCCTGGATCATCTGGATGCGCAGGCCGCGCTTGAACAAGGCGGTGGCGACGGTGGCGGTGGAGACGGATTTGAGCTTGTTGCGGGTGGCTTCGGAAAGTTTGGTCATGCGTTTTCTCTCTCGTTCGTCATTCCGGGGCGGCGAAGCCGAACCCGGAATCTCGAGGTTCCGGGTTCGATGCTTCGCATCGCCCCGGAACGACAGTCAGTAAATCGAAGGCTCGCCGATCGGCGCGCCGAAATCGGTCTCGAGGAAGTCGAAGTCACATCCGTCATTGGCCTGCTTGATGTGCTTGGTGAACATCCAGCCATAGCCGCGCTCGAAGCGGCGCTCGGGCTGCTTCCAGGCGGCGCGGCGTTTTTCCAACTCTGCTTCGGGGACATCGAGATTGATGGTACGCGCAGCAACATCGAGCGTGATGCGGTCGCCGTTCTGCACCAGCGCCAGCGGACCGCCGATATAGGATTCGGGCGAGACGTGCAGGATGCAGGCGCCATAGCTGGTGCCGCTCATGCGCGCATCCGAGATGCGCACCATGTCGCGCACGCCCTGCTTCACGAGCTTGGTCGGGATCGGCAGCATGCCCCATTCCGGCATGCCCGGTCCTCCTTGCGGCCCTGCATTGCGCAGGATCAGGATGTGGTCCTCGGTGACGTCGAGGTTGGGATCGTCGACCGCCTTCTTCATCGACGGATAATCATCGAACACCAGCGCAGGACCGGTGTGCTTGAGGAAGCGCGGCGCGCAGGCGGAGGGCTTGATGACGCAGCCGTCGGGCGCGAGATTGCCCTTGAGCACGGCGAGCGCCCCTTCCTTGTAGATGGGATTGTCGACGGAACGGATCACATCGGCATTGTGCACCTCGGCGCCGTCGATGTTCTCAGCCACCGTCTTGCCGGTGACAGTGACGCAGTCGAGATGCAGATGTTGCTTGATTTGGCCCATCAGCGCCGGCAGGCCGCCGGCATAGAAGAAATCCTCCATCAGATAGGCATCGCCGCTGGGGCGGACGTTGGCGATCACGGGTACCTTGCGGCTCGCGATCTCGAAATCGTCGAGACCGATGTCCTGGCCGGCGCGGCGGGCCTGCGCGATCAAATGGATGATCGCGTTGGTCGAGCAGCCCATCGCCATCGCGACCGCAATGGCGTTCTCGAAAGCCTTCCGGGTCTGGATCATCTTCGGCGTCAGATCCTCCCACACCATCTCGACGATGCGGCGGCCGCATTCGGAAGCCATCCGGATGTGGTTGGCGTCTGCGGCCGGTATCGAGGACGCGCCCGGCAGCGTCATGCCGATCGCTTCGGCGATCGCTGTCATGGTGGAGGCGGTGCCCATGGTCATGCATGTGCCGTAGCTGCGGGCAATGCCGGCCTCGATGTCGAGCCAGTCCTTGTCGGAAATTTTCCCGGCGCGGCGTTCGTCCCAGTATTTCCAGCCGTCCGAGCCCGAGCCGAGCGTCTTGCCCTTCCAATTGCCGCGCAGCATCGGGCCGGCTGGCAAATAGATCGCCGGAATGTTCATCGAGGTCGCGCCGAGCAGCAGCGCGGGCGTGGTCTTGTCGCAGCCGCCCATCAGCACCACGCCGTCGACGGGGTGGCTGCGCAGGAGCTCCTCGGCGTCCATCGCCAGCAGGTTGCGGTAGAGCATGGTGGTCGGCTTGAGCAGGGATTCCGACAGCGACAGCGCCGGCAGCTCGATCGGCAGGCCGCCGGCCATCAGGATGCCGCGCTTGACGTCATCGACCCGCGACTTGAAGTGCATGTGGCAGGGCTGTGCATCCGACCAGGTGTTGAGGATCGCGATAACAGGGCGATCCTTCCACTCTTCCGGCGCGTAGCCCATCTGCATGGTGCGCGAGCGGTGGCCGAACGAGCGCAGATCGTCGGGCGCGAACCAGCGCGCGCTGCGGAGCTGGTCGGGCGTTTTCTTCTTATTGGTCATGATTGGGTGCCCCATTTCTGGACGGTGTTCCGCTCGATCGCGCGGAAGATCAGGTTCTCGACAAAGAGCCCGATGATGATCACGGTCAAGAGGCCTGCGAACACGGCGGGTATGTCGAGCAGATTGCGGTTCTCGAAGATGAACCAGCCGAGCCCACCCTGGCCCGAGGACACGCCGAACACGAGCTCGGCCGCAATCAGCGTGCGCCAGGCGAAGGCCCACCCGATCTTGAGACCGGTGAGGATCGAGCCGAAGGCCGCGGGGATCAGGATCTTTGCGACGTAGGGCAGCCCGCGCAGGCCGTAATTGCGGCCGACCATGCGCAGCGTGTTGGACACGCTCTTGAAGCCCGAATGGGTGTTGAGCGCGACCGGCCACAGAACCGAATGGATCAGCACGAAGACCAGGCTGCCATTGCCGAGGCCGAACCAGATCAAGGCAAGCGGCAGCAGCGCGATCGCCGGCAACGGGTTGAACATCGCCGTCACCGTCTCCAGGAAGTCCGTGCCGATGCGGGTGGAGATCGCGAGCACGGTGAAGATCGCGGCCAGGATGATGCCAGCCGAATAGCCCATGAACAATACTTTCAGCGACGTCCACGCGCGCATCGGGATCGTGCCGTCCTTGACGCGCTCGAACAGCGTCGCGAAGGTGTCGTGCAGTGTCGGAAACAGCAGGGGATTGTCGAGGACGACGCCGTAGACCTCCCAAACCGCCGCGAGGAACAGGATGATGACTGCCTTGCGGACGAAGCCGTCGTTCCACAGCAGCTCGGCAACGCTCAGCTTGCGCTCGACCTCGCCTGTGCCGGCAACAGCCAACGGCGCGTCACGCAGCAAGATTCTCGCTTCACCCATGGTGGCTCCTCAGTGCGCGGTCGCTTCGGAGGCGAACAGGAGATCGTGGATCTCCTTCTCGAGCCGTCCGGCGCTGCCGTCCTCGTTCGAGACTTTGTCGACGTCGATGACCTCGGCCTTGACCCGGCCGGGATGTGGCGACAGCAGCAGGATGCGGTTGCCGATGCGGATCGCTTCCGCGATCGAATGGGTCACGAACAGCACGGTGAATTTGGTCTCGCTCCAGAGCTGGAGCAGCTCGTCCTGGCAGGTCCGGCGCGTCAGCGCGTCGAGCGCCGCGAACGGCTCGTCCATCAGCAGGATGTCCGGCTCCATCGCCATGCCGCGCGCGATCGCGACGCGCTGCTTCATGCCGCCGGAGAGCGTGTGAGGATAGGCCTCGACCACGCGCGTGAGCCCGACCTTTTCGATATAGGCCCGCGCCTTGGCCTCGGCATCCTTGCGCGACAGCTTTCTCGCCGTGAGCAGCGGAAACATCACGTTGGCGAGCACACTCTTCCAGGGCAGGAGCTGATCGAACTCCTGGAAGATCATCATGCGGTCGGCGCCGGGACCGTGGATCTCGCGGCCGCCGATGCTCATGCGGCCTTCGCTCGGGCTCATGTAGCCGCCGACGGCCTTGAGCAGGGTCGACTTGCCGCAGCCGGATGGACCGAGCAGCACGAAGCGGTCCGACTTGTCGACGGTGAACGAGACCCTTTCCGTGGCGGTGACGACGGCGCTGGAGGTCTTGTAGCGCAGCGTCACCCCATTGACGTCGAGCAGCGCCATCAGTTGCCCTTAAGGTCATGCGCAACAGGGAGATAATAGTCCGTCCAGGCCTTGGGCTGATTCTTCAGCGTGCCGGTCTTGTAGAGATGGGCTGCGAATTTCATCGTGCCCTGCGGCTCGAGATTCCACTCCATCATGCCAGGCTCCTTGAGCAGGTCGAGCAGCTCTTCCACCGAGGACTTGTCGCCGGTGATCTCCTTGTAGATCTCGACCGCCTGCCTGGTGTCGCTGCGGATCAGGTCCTGCGCTTCCTTGGTGGCGTCGCGCACGGCCTGGATGATCTTTGGATTGGCGTCGGCGAACTTCGTCGTGGTGAAGAATTGCGCTTGGCTCAGCGGCCCGCCCATCACGTCCGGCGACGACAGCACGACATGCGCGCCGGGCACGTTCTTCAGCTCCAGGAAGGTGAAGGGCGGGATCGAGAAGTGGTTGTGCACCTCGTGCTTCGGGTTGGACAGCGCGGCATAGGCGTCGGGATGGCCGAGCTGCACCGTGTTGGCGTCGAGCTTCGACCATTGGTCGGCGCCAAAGGCCTCGGCGGCCGCGATCTGGAGCACGATCGCCTGGGTCGAGACCTTGACGGTCGGCACCGCGATCTTGTCGCTCGGGCCAAAATCCTTGATCGACTTGATGTTCGCGTCGCGGCTGATCAGCGTCATCGGCTGCGCCGAGGTGGCGACGATGCCCTTCACGCCGCCGCGGGTCCGATCCCACAGCAGGAGCAGGTTGCCGGTGCCGGTGTTGAGGATGTCGACGCCGCCGGCGAGCAGCGCGTCGGTCTGTGCCCCGCCGCCGGAGAAGGTGATCCATTTGGTGGTGACGCCGGCGACACCGAGGGAAGCGGCATACTTCTCGATCAGCTTCAGCTTCTCCATGATATGGCTCGGCATGTAGAAGATGCCGGGCTGGCGCGACAGCGCGATCTCGGATTTCTGCTGGGCGTGTGCGGCCGATGCCGCCAGAACGACGGCGGCAACCAGGGCGACGGCCGCAAGCCTGCTGCGAAGATGCGTGATCATTGTTGTGGGTTTCCTCCGGTCATCGTCGAGCTGCGTTGACGTTGCTGATGCACTAATATATTAGTGCATCAAAGGCAAGCCCGCGGGACCCGCCATGGAATCATCCCACCCCGCGCCGCGTGCGGCGCCACGACCAGCCACCCGGCTCGATCGCGGCCGCCAAGCCGCGCCTCAGGTGTTCGAGCGGCTGCGCAATGCGATCATCGCCCTGGAACTGCCGCCCGGAGCTCCGCTGTCACGCGCCGAGCTCGCCGGCCAATTCGGCGTCAGCTCCACGCCGGTGCGCGATGCGTTGATGCGGCTGGAGGAAGAAGGTCTGGTCGACGTGTTTCCGCAGCATGCGACCGTGGTCAGCCGGATCGACGTCGATCGGGCGCAACAGGCGCATTTCCTGCGCCAGGCGCTGGAGCTGGAGATCGTCCGCCTGCTCGCAACAGATCACGACGCGTTCCTGATCGTTCGCCTGGATCAGGTCATTGCCTTGCAACAGCAATTCGCCAAGGCCGGGAATTTCGAAGCCTTCATGGCCGGCGACAACGATTTTCACGCCCAGCTCTACACGGCCGCCGGCAAGCAGGACCTGTGGGCGCTGGTGCGCAGCCGCAGCGGACACAGCGATCGTTTGCGCCGGCTCCACCTGCCCTCGCCCGGTAAGGCCCAGAACATCGTCCGCCACCACAAGCTGATCACGCGCGCGATCGAGGCCAAAGATCCCGACGCTGCGCAGCAGCACCTGCGCGAGCATCTGTCAGGTACCCTCAGTGAGCTCGACAAGATCCGGAGCCTTCACCCCGAATATCTGACCGATTGAGCGGGAACCCAGGATGGTTCGCCCTATGCACGTGAGCATGCATAGGGTACCGACGACAGTCGGCTAGCTCGACGGAACGGGTGCTCGCGAGGTGCTTGCGACGCGGAGAGAATTCGCGCAACAATTTCACATTTGTTGCTTTGATTTGCGGTCGCTGGGACACTCCCATGCGAACCCGGAGATTTCAGACGTGGCCAACATCCTGATCGTGGATGACGACCCGGCCGTGCAGACCACGATCCGGCTGCTCCTTGAGAGGGCTGGTCATCACGTCATCGTCGCCGGCGATGGCCGCAAGGGACTTGCGCTGTTCGAGGCCGGCCAGTTCGACTTGCTGTTTCTCGACATCTTCATGCCCGGCATGGACGGGCTCGAGACGATGCGCCACATCCGGGTGCTGGCTCCGGCCATCCCCATCATCGTCATTTCCGGCCGCTCGATCACGCCGAACGCCTATGCGGAACCGGACTTCCTGAAGATGGCGACCAAGCTCGGCGCAGTGGCAAGCCTGCAAAAACCGTTTCGTCCCGGCGCTTTGCTCGCCGCGGTCGATGGCTGCCTGAAGGCGGCGTGGCCGGAGGCAGCCGATGTCAGCACCGGCAGCCGATGACAAGGATATCCCTTCCGTCTCGAGCCAGGGCAGGCGGGGTGTCCATTTGCGCGATGCGAATTTTCACATGACGCTCGCAACGCGGCTTGCCATCGCGATGATCCTGCTCGTGGCGGTGACGGTGGCCGCAGTCGGATGGTTGGGCTACCGCAACACTACCCAGGCCGTCATTCCGCGCGTCCTGGAACGGGTCGAGGCACAGACTCGCCTGCTGGCGACCAATCTCGAAGCCTATGTTGCCGGAGCACGCGGCGATCTGCTCGGCTATCGCTCGGCGGCAGCCATCAACGGGCTGATCCGCGCTCGTATCGGTGGCGGTATCGACCCCTCCGACGGCGTTTCCGAGCAAACCTGGCGCGAGCGAATCGCGGCGCGGCTCGCCGCGGAGATCGACGCCAAGCCGAGCTACGGGCAGTTTCGAATCATCGGTATCGACGACGACCAGCGTGAGCTGGTCCGCGTCGATCGCTCCGGCCCGAACGGAAAGGTGCGGATCGTCGCCAATGACGAATTGGAGCGCAAGAGCGAGCGAGCCTACTTTCAGGAGACGATCCGACTGCCGCCTGGCGAGGTCTATGTGTCCGCCATTGATCTCGCCACCCGCCAGGGCGGGACGGCGGAGCCTCACGTTCCGACGTTGCGTGTCGCCACGCCCCTGTTCACGCCGGATGGCAGGCCGTTCGGCATCATCATCGCCAATGTCGACATGCGGCCGGCCCTCGACCGCGTCCGCACCACCTCGGGCGCAGGAGGAGAAATCTATGTCGTGAATTCGCGCGGCGACTATCTGGTTCATCCCGATCGCACGCGCGAGTTCGGCTCATTGCGTGGTCACCGCACCGACTGGCGCCATGACTTTCCATTTTTCGCAGATCGGGCCGGCTCGCTGGACGGAGCCACGCATCTCACGACCGACCAATCCGGCCGGCCGAGCGGCACGGCGATCGCACCGGCGCTGCTGGTCGGCAAGGAATGGATCGCGATCATCGCGACGGTGCCTCCGCTGGTGTTCGGCCGCGTGCCGGCCGCGATCCAGACGACATCCTTGCTGGTCGGCGTACTGGCCGTGCTCGCGGCAGCCGCGCTTGCGGTGCTGCTGGCGCGCTCGTTGACACGACCGATCGGACGTCTGACCCGGGCGGTCGAGGCCATCGGCAGCGGGCGGGCGGCGGACATCCCCATCGATGCCAGCGGCGAGACGGGGGTGCTGGCGCGGGCCTTTGCCCAGATGGTCGAGGAGACCCGGGCGAAGACGGCCGCGCTCGAACGCGAAGTCGAGGAGCATCGCCGGACCGAGGTCGCGCGGAGCCACCACGCGGCGCGCGAGCGCTTGTTCAGCGCCGCGGTCGAATCGTCCGATGATGCGATCGTGATGCAAACGCTCGATGCCATCATCACGGGCTGGAATCCCGCAGCCGAACGCCTCTATGGCTATTCGGCCGACGAGGCGATCGGGAAGTCCACCGCGATCATTGTCCCGCCTGATCGCCGCGAGCAGGGCAAGGACTATCGGCCGCGGATCGCCCGCGGCGAGCCGATCGAGCGTTTCGAGACGGTGCGCCTGCGCAAGGACGGCACGGCGGTCGAGATCTCCCTGAGCCTGTCGCCGATCAAGGGGCCGTCGGGCGAGATCGTCGGTGCCTCTGGAACCGCGCGCAGCCTGACCGAGGCGCGGCGGGCGGAGCGGGCGCTCCAGCAGCAGCTCGAGGAGCGGCGGCAGATCTTCGAGACCTCACAGGACCTGATCATGGTGATGGATGCGCGAGGTCATGTCGCGCAGATCAGCCCGAGCAGCCAGACCATTCTCGGCTACAGCCCGGAAGAGATGATCGGCCGTAGCGGCGCCGATTTCATCCATCCCGACCATCTGGAGCAGTCCCGCGAGGACATGCGCTCGCTGCGGCGCGGCGACCGCCCCAAGCTCGCCGACACACGCTGCCTCCACAAGAACGGGCACGCGGTCTGGCTGTCCTGGCTCGGCAACTGGTCGGAGCCGGCCAAGCGCTTCTTCTTCGTCGGGCGCGACATGACGGAGGCGCGGCTCGCGCAGGAATCGCTGCGCGAAAGCGAGCGGCTCGCGCGCAACATCGTCGAGACCTCGCTCGACGCCTTCGTCCAGACCGACCAGACCGGCAGCATCCTGAACTGGAATTCGCAAGCCGAACAGCTCTTCGGCTGGCGCCGCGACGAGGTGCTCGGCAAGAGCACGATCGACCTGATCGTCGCCGAGAGCGAACGCGAGAGGGTGAGGGCCGGCCTGAAGCGTTTCCTCGAAAACGAGGATGACAGGACCCTGAATCGCCGCCGCGAGCTGATGTGCTGTCGCCGCGACGGCAAGGAGTTCAGGGCCGAGCTGAGCGTCACCGCGCTGAAGCGCCGCGAAGGCCTGCTGTTCAACGTCTTCTACCGCGATCTCACCGACAAGATGGCGGCCGAGGAGCGCATCCGCCATGCCGAGAAGATGGAGGCGGTCGGCCAGCTCACCGGCGGCGTGGCACACGATTTCAACAACATCCTCACCGTCATCACCGGAACGATCGAGATCCTTGCGGAGGCGGTCGAGAAGGAGCCGCAGCTTGCGGCCATCACCAAGATGATCGACGAGGCCGCCGGGCGCGGTGCCGAGCTGACCCAGCATTTGCTCGCCTTTGCGCGCAAGCAGCCGCTCCAGCCGCGCGAGATCGACATCAACTCGCTGATCGTCGACACCGCGAAACTGCTGCGACCGACGCTGGGCGAGCAGATCCAGATCGAATCCGTGTTCGAGGACGAGAACTGCGTCGCGATCGTCGATCCCAACCAGCTCACCACCGCGATGCTCAACCTCGCGCTCAACGCCCGCGACGCCATGCCCGGCGGCGGCAAGCTGATCGTGGAGACGGGCGGCGCCTATCTCGACGAGGTCTATGCCAGCGTCAACGACGTCCGGCCCGGGCATTACGTGCTGATCGCCGTGAGCGACACCGGCACCGGAATTCCGGCGACCATGCTGCCCAGGGTGTTCGACCCCTTCTTCACCTCGAAGGGACCCGGCAAGGGCACCGGCCTCGGGCTTTCGATGGTCTACGGCTTCATCAAGCAGTCCGCGGGGCACATCAAGATCTACAGCGAAGAGGGCCACGGCACCACGATCAAGATGTACCTGCCGCCGGGCAAGACGCCGACGGCGGTCGGCGAGGGCGTGACCGCGGCGACGATCGAGGGCGGACGCGAGACCATCCTGGTGGTCGAGGACGACCGGCTGGTGCGTGACTACGTGCTGGCTCAGTTGCATTCGCTGGGATACGTCACCTTGCAGGCTGCGAACGCCGCGGAGGCGCTCGCAATCGTCGCTGCCGACAAGCCGTTCGACCTCCTGTTCACCGACGTCATCATGCCCGGCAAGATGAACGGACGTCAGCTCGCCGACGAACTGATGAAGACGCGCCCCGATCTCAAGGTCGTCTACACGTCAGGCTATACCGAGAATGCGATCATCCATCACGGCCGGCTGGATTCGGGCGTTCTGCTGCTGGCCAAGCCCTATCGCAAATCGGATCTGGCGCGGATCATCCGGAGGGCGCTGCAAGCCTGAAACGCCGTAGCTCGGATGACCGCAGCGAGATCCGAGACTTTGCGCCGGCGTTCCCGGGTGTCGCTGCGCTCACCCGGGCTACAAGAAGCTTCTACGACGCGCGCTGGGCCGCGGTCATCACGATGCGGATCAGGTCGGCGGCATTGCGCGCGCCGAGCTTCTTCATGATGTTGGCGCGGTGGTCCTCGATGGTGCGCGGGCTGATGCCGAGCGTGCGGCCGGCTTCCTTGTTGGACGCACCGGAGGCAAACTGCTCGAGCACCTCGCGCTCCCTGCGCGTCAACGGCTCGCGACCCGGGAAGTGCAGCGAGCCGAACTTCGGCGACGCATTCTCCGCCTGCCTGCGTGCATAGGCACCGATCGCCTCGTCGAGCCGGCCGACGATCTCGCTGCCGCGGAACGGCTTCTCGATGAAGTCGAGCGCCCCGCTCTTGATGGCGCCCACCGCCATCGCGATATCGCCCTGCCCGGAGATCATGAAGATCGGCGCCGGATAGTCCTCGCCATGCAATTCCTTGAGAATGTCGAGACCGGACTTTCCGGGAATGTGAACGTCGAGCAGGATCGCGGCCGGCGTGCGGTTTCGCGCGACGGAGAGCAGCGCTGCACCGTCCGCAAAACAGATCACTTCATAGCCCGCCGCCTTCAACACCATCGACAGGGTGTCGCGAACGGCGGGGTCATCGTCGACGACGAAGATTTCACCACGAGAGGTTTGCTCGGCCATGTGCCACATCCAGTTGGCATTACGGACTCGCGTCCGCACCAATCGTTATGGCGCTCGGCGCGGATTCGGCCCACCCGTATTTGTACGGGACATGGACTTACCGCACAAGTAGCGGCAGCGCGCCTAATTGCGGGGGACGGAGAATATCCATGCTAAATTTCGCCGATACGCCGCCTCTGGTCGCAGTGCCCGCAGTCGAGAGCCGCGAGTTGATCGCGCCGACCTTCGCTTGCTGATCGCAGAGACCAGCATGCGCCGGATCGCCGCAGCCATGGACCAAGAACACGCCGGCGATCCCGAAAGTTCCTCGGACGTCGTCATACTCGACGACGTCACGCCCCGTTATGCCACCGCAAGCGCGGCGCTCGCGATCGACACGGCCGGCGGCCACCCTCGATCGCATGGCAGCTCCGCGCCTCAGGCGCGATGCCGCTCCACGATCGCATCGGTGGCGACCCCACCCCAGGTGTGAATCGCCGGCAAGCCCATCGCGGTCTTGCCGAGATTGGCGAGGCTGATGCGCAGGGCCGCGAGGTCCAGCGGCTTCGGCAGGCTCTGGAGCTCGATCCCGACCGAGCGGGCGAAGCTACGGGCGGCGCTGCGGCGCTTGCCGTCCATGCCGCTGATGACGATCACCGCGCCGGCGAATTTCACCTTCGCCATCTCGTGCAACACGTCGACGCCGTCGCCATCCTCCAGCACGAGATCGAGCGTCACGCAGTCGAAGCGCGCGGCACGAAGCTTCTCGATCGCCTCCGCCACCGACGGCGCGACGGTGACTTCGTGGCCGGCCTGCTTGGCGGCGACCGTGATCAGGCTGCGCTGCGTGGCGTCGTCATCGACCACCAGGAGCTGAAGCGCACGCCGCTCGGCGACGTCGGGCAGGTTTGACGGGATTGGAGAGAGCGAGCTTCTGGACATTGCTGTATCCTGAGATTGAGACCAGCAATGGTTGCACGGTTCGCGCTTAAGCGGCGTAAAGCCGCTACGGCAAATTCGTTCGGATGTTTCAGCAATATTAAAGCAACGTGGCCGCAACCATTTCGATCAGGCGGCCTCGTCGCGGCCGCCGGCAGCGCCGCGCTTCTTCCGGTTCTTGCCGCGCAGGAACTGGATGTCCATCTCGGCGCCGTTGACGCGCACCAGCTCGCAGCGCCGATAGGCAAGGCCCGTGGACGACAGCAGCAGGAAGAACTCCTTCAAGTTCAGTCCCTGGATCGAGCCTTCCACCGTGAGGATGGCGTCGGTGTCGGAGATCGCGTTGAGCTTGCAGTCACGACGCCAGGTACCGTCGATGGCCATGATGCAGACGTCATAGCCGCGACTGAACGTCACCCGTTCTGCGCCCTTGCCATCCTCGGCCATCGCTAGCGTCCTGCCATGACCGCCATGCGCGGCGCCGCGCCGGCGAGAGCCGGCTTGGCGGCCGCGGCGCGCGGGTCGTTCGGCTTGTAGAGACCGCGCCGCTCCGGAATCGGCCTGAATGTGTCGGTCAGTCCGACCACGGTTTCGGCCGCGCCGAGCACCAGGAAGCCATCGGGCTCGATCTGGCGCGCGAGACGGTTGAAGATGTTGATCTTGGTGTCCTGGTCGAAATAGATCAGCACGTTGCGGCAGAAGATGACGTCGAACGTGCCGAGCTGGGCGAAATCGTGCAGCAGGTTGAGCTGCCGGTGCTGAATCATCGCCCGCAATTCGGGATTGATCTGCCAGGTCTCGCCGGTCTGCTTGAAATATTTGACCAGCATCTGGATCGGCAGGCCGCGCTGCACTTCGAACTGGCTGTAGATACCGGCCTTGGCTTTTTCCAGCACCTCCTGCGACAGGTCGGTCGCGATGATCTCGATGCGCCAGCCGGTCAGAGCCGCGCCCATCTCCTTCAGGCACATCGCCAGCGAATAGGGCTCCTGCCCGGTCGAACCCGCCGCGCACCAGATGCGCACGCTGCGGCGAGCGGCGCGCGCCTTGATGATCTCGGGCATGATGGTGTCGCGGAAATGATCGAAGGGGACCTTGTCGCGGAAGAAGAAGGTCTCGTTGGTGGTCATGGCTTCGACCACGTCGGTGATCAGCGTGCGCGAACCGCCTTGCAGCTTCTGCACGAGCTCTCCGATGCCGGAGAGCCCGGTCTTGCGGGCGAGCGGCAGCAGGCGGCTTTCGATCAGATATTGCTTGTCTGCGGACAGGTCGAGCCCGGAATTGTCCTTCAGGAACTTACGCAGATAGTCATACTCGGTCGGCGTCACGGATGGCCTCTTCGAAGCTGTACTGGAACACTCTGGCCAAAGCACTTCGGCCAGACACACTCAGACCATGGCTTGTCCGACCGGGATCAAACCAACCTCAGCGAATTTGTCGGCGATGATGTCCTTGTCGAAGGGCTTCATGATGTACTCGTTGGCGCCGCCGCTGAGCGCCTGGGCGATATGAGCCACGTTGTTCTCGGTGGTGCAGAACACCACCTTGGGCTGGTCGCCGCCAGGCAGGCGGCGCATGTGGCCCATGAACTCGAAGCCGTCCATCACCGGCATGTTCCAGTCGAGCAGCACCGCATCGGGCAGCTTGCGCTGGCAGATTTCAAGTGCCTTCGAGCCGTCCTCGGCCTCGGTGACCTCGAATTCGAGGCCTTCCAGGATGCGGCGTGCGATCTTGCGCACGACGCTGGAATCATCGACCACCAAACAGGTCTTCATCTTGGTTCTCCGGCTTTAAATGTCTTTCGTGAAAGTTCAGGCAGCCATTTGCACTTCGGTCTTGAGCTCGAGGACGCGATCGACGTCGAGGACGACCATGAGCTGGCCGTCGAGGCGATGGACACCACCGGCGAGCTTGGCCATGCGGGGGTCGAGGTTGACGGGGTTCTCCTCCTTGCCGTCCTCGGACAGGCGCAGGACTTCACCGATCTGGTCGATCAAGAGGCCGTAGGATTCACCGCGCAGGTCGACGCCGACCGCCATCGGCACCTTGCCGTCCTCGGCCTTGGGCAGTCCGAGGCGTGCGCGCATGTCGACCACGGTGACGATGCGGCCGCGCAGATTGAGCACGCCCGCGATCTCGCGCGAGGACAGCGGCACGCGGGTGACGCGCTCGGGCATGAACACGTCCTGGACGCGGGAGATCGGCAGGCCGAACAGCTGGCCGCCGATCATCGCGGTGACGTATTCGACCATGGCGCCTTCGCCGGACTGGATCTTCTTGCTCATATGCGTATCTCCTGATCCCGCTCTTTCCGGATCATGCTTAGGCCGCCGCGCGGCTCAGCTCGGAGGCGCCGGCGGCGCCCGCGGTCTGCTCCTTCAGCGCCGCGATCAGACCGGGACGGTCGAACTTGGCGACGTAGTCGTGGAAGCCCGCCTGACGGCCGCGCTCGATCGCCGCCGGCGACACCAGGGCAGAGAGGCCGATGATCGGCATCGAGCCAAGATTGTTGTCGGAGCGGATCACCTCCGCGAACTCGAACCCGTTCATGTCGGGCATCTCGATGTCGGTCAGCACCACGTCGAAGCTCTGGGCGCGCAGCGCAGCCAGGCCCTCCTGCGCGGTCGGCGCGGTGCGGACGCGGTAGCCGGCGGCCTTGAGGACGGGGGCCAGCATGTTGCGGAAGAACGCGCTGTCGTCGACCAGGAGCACCGACTGCGAATGCAGCGACGGCTTCATCTCCTTGCGGGTGAACCAGTCCGAGAACGCCATCGGCAGGAAGTGGCCGACGTCGATCACCTCGGTGGCCTGGCCCTTGATCACGGCCGAGCCCAGAATGCCGGAGGACGAGCCGCCGACCTCGATGTTGAGCCGCTCCTCGACGATGTCGATGATCTCGTCGACGACGAGGCCCATGGAGCGGCCGTCATCGGCGAACACCAGGATCGGCTGGGCGCCTTGGCTCGCAATGGTGACGCCCTCCATGGCGACCAGCGGCATCAGCTGCTCGCGGTACTGCACCATGTAGCGGCCGTTGGAGAACTCGATCTTGTCGGCGGGCAGCTCCTCGAGGCGCGTGACCAGCCCGAGCGGGACCGCCTTGGGCTGCGACGAGCCGGCGCGGAACACCAAGAGCGAGGTGGTCTGCTCGCCCGCGCCGATGTGATGCGCCCCGTTCTCGTCGCCCATGTCATGGGCGGAGGAGCCGGCGGCGCCGAGCGCCTTGGCAATGCCGTTGGGATCGATGATCATGATGACCGCGCCATCGCCCAGGATGGTGTTGCCGGAGAACATGTCGATGTGGCGCAGCTTGGTCGACATCGGCTTGACCACGATCTCTTCGGTGTGGAACACGCCGTCGACGACGATGCCGAAGGTCTGGCTGCCGACCTGGGTCACCACGATGAAGCCGTTCTCGGGATCGGAGGCCGCGCCGTCGTCGATCTTGAGCAGCTTCTTCAGGTGGATCAGCGGCAGCAGCTTGTTGCGCAGGCGCAGCACCGCGGTGTCCTTGATGCGCTCGATGCGGTGCTCGGAGTTGGCGCGGGCCCGCACCAGCTCGACCACCGAGAGCTGCGGAATCGCGAAGCGATCGCCGGCAGCTTCGACGATCAGCACCGAGACGATGGCGAGCGTCAGCGGGATCTTGATGGTGACCGAAGAGCCCTCGCCGGCCACGGACTTGATGTCGATGGTGCCGCCGATCTGGTCGATATTGGTGCGGACCACGTCCATGCCGACGCCGCGCCCCGACACCGAGGTGATGGCGGCCGCCGTGGAGAAGCCGGGCGCGAAGATGAACTTGTGGATCTGGGCTTCGCTCATCTTCTCGAGCTCAGCCTCGGTGACGAGGCCTGACGAGAGCGCCTTGGCCTTGATCTTCTCGGTGTTGAGGCCGCGGCCGTTGTCGGCGATGCAGATGATGATGTGGCCGCCCTCGTGATAGGCGGACAGGCGGATGGTGCCCTGCTCGCCCTTGCCGCTGGCGAGGCGCTCGGCGGGGGTCTCCAGGCCATGATCGGCGGAGTTGCGCACCATGTGGGTGAGCGGGTCCTTGATCAAATCGAGCACCTGGCGGTCGAGCTCGGTGTCGGCGCCGTGCATCTCCAGCTCGATCTGCTTGCCGAGTTCGCTCGAGAGATCGCGGACGATGCGGGGCAGCTTCTGCCAGGCATTGCCGATCGGCTGCATGCGCGTCTTCATGACGCCCTCCTGCAGCTCGGCGGTGACGTTGGACAGGCGCTGCAAGGGCACCTTGAACTCGGTGTCCTCGTTGCGGCGGGAGATCTCCAGCAGCTGGTTGCGGGTCAGCACCAGCTCGGAGACCATGGTCATCAGGTGCTCCAGCGTGTCCACGTTGACGCGGATCGACTGGTTGGCAATGCTGGCACCTTCGTTCGCCATCTCGTCGGCCATCGACTTCTTCGGCGCGGCCTTCTCCCTGGCGGCAGGCTTTGCGGCGTCCTTGGCAGCGTCCTTGGCGGCCGGGGCCTCAGCGGCCGGCTCGGCCTTGACTTCGGCCTTGGCGACGGCGGCGGGGGCCGGCGCTTCGATCGCGGTCTCGCGGAAGGCGCGCTCGAGCTCGTCGAGCGAGACCTCGCCCGGACGCAAGGGCCGCTCCAGCGTCTGCTCGATCAGCGTGCCCGCCGTCATCTCTTTTGCGGGTGCGGATGCAGCGGCAGCTGGTGCTTCCGGCGCCAGCGGCGGAGCTTCAGTGACGGGAGCCGCGGCACTTCCAGCGGCCATTGCCGCCATGCCCTGCTCGACCATCGCTTCCAGCTTGTCGATGAGGTCGCGGTCGTTGCCCTCGGGCTCGGCTTCGGTGGCTTCGAGGCCGGCGAGGATCTCCTTGATGCGGTCGATCGAGGACAGGATCACCGTCACCGCCTGCCCGGTCACCGGCATGCCGTCACGGAATTTGCCCATCAGCGTCTCGCCGGCATGCGCCAGCGCTTCAAGCCTGGGCAGGCCGAGGAAGCCGCAGGTGCCCTTGATGGTGTGGACGAGGCGGAAGATGTTGTCCAGGATCTTGGCGTTGTTCGGCTCCTGCTCGAACTTCACCAGCTGATTGTCGACAGTGTCCAGGCTCTCGCTGGTCTCCGTCAAAAACTCCCGCAACAGATCATCCATGAGCTACGCCTTACTGAAATCGACTTCGACGCCCGAGCCTGGCTCGGAATCGACGGAAGCCCTCATCCTGGATCGTTAGACATCCCCTTTCACGGTCGCGTTAATTTCAGCCTCCGTGCTAATACGGATATTGAAGAGAAGTTTGCCATTCGGCTGCATGCAAGGGCGCTTTTCGGCAAGACCGGCGCTGCGACACGATGCGGGGGAGGCCTGAGGTGAACGCACCGACGAGAACGCAATGCCGCGCGAGAAAGTCCTTCATGTGAAGGACGATAGGCACGGCCTGCGCGAAGCAGACCAGAGCCGGCCGCAATCGCGAACGACACCGCGACTTTCATTTCGTGCGGCGCCGAGTTCGAGAAAGTTCGTGTTTTCGGTAAACGAACGGTTACCCGTGGTCCGCTGCGATCCGCGCCGCGCTAACCCAGCCGCGCGGGCAAGCTCATCCCGGCATTGGGACGATGCTCCGCCAAGCAATCGTTGATGGCGGCGAGCAGTGCATGCGGCGTGAAGGGCTTGCGCAGGCAGCGCGCGGCACCGAGCTCCAGCGCCATCCTTAGGAAATCAGGTGCGGGCGAATTCAGGTTCGCGAAGGCGTAACCGGACATCGCGATCAGCGGAATGGCGGGCGCCCGGTCGTGGAAGATCCGGATCGATTCGAACCCGCGCATATGCGGCATGAAGACATCGATGATCATCAGATCGAACGGCTCGTGTTTGAGAGCCCGCAATCCGGCTTCACCTCCCTGCGCGATCGTCACCCGAAAATTGTTGCGCTGGAGATAGATCTCGATGGCCATGCACACCATCGGGTCGTCGTCGACAACGAGAATATGGCGCACACCCTCCCCTTCCGTTTGAGCCTCCTGTTTCGGCAATTCAATCATCGATCCGTTGGGCACACCTTTCTCCTTTGGTTTCGATCGACAAATGGATGGTCGCCAATATCAGTGGGGCCGCCGGGAAAACGGAGCCGATGGACGCGGCACACGCGGCGCCATGGTTGAGCAATGCTCGACCGCTGAAAGCATTCGTCCAATGTACGAACATGCGCGGGTCGTCCGATAACACGGATGCAACGCTTCCGGCCCATGAAGCCCCCTACCGCTTTTTCCTGCGCGCCTTTGCAGGACCGGTTGCCCAGACCCAAGAGCGAAACAGCGGCGATTCTTATTTCCGCCGCAAGTGCCGCAGCCTGTCTGCCCTCTAACAGCTATATGGGCACGACACAACCTTTAAAGTATAATCCCATAACCGCGCAACTTAATGACGAGCGTGGATGGGACGCCCGACGGCGCCGGATCGATCGGGCATGGCGGCCACAGCCCGCTATTGCTGCAATTGCTCAATGTCTCATGTGGTCTGCGTTCCCCGCTAGAAGGGCCAGAAACGTCAGGAAGCCTGTCTTGAGCTCAGGCGGGCGCCGTACAGACTGTCTGCTTCGTAAGGTGGATCGATGTCGGTCGATCTCATCTGGTCGACGGAAGGTGATCGAGATCGCAAATGCTGGCCGCGGAGGACGTGAAGCATGCCGCCCCGCACGGCATGCGAACGTGCACATGTCGCAGCATGGAGAACATCCAACGCGCCGCGCTCGGACATATTGTCCCAATTGCCAATATATCCCGACGGGAACATGATGGAATTTGCTCGCAGGGAGCGCTTTCAACGCCGCGCCGTACAGGAGACGGGAGTCAGCTTTGGAAACGATGGTGCGTCCAGCCAACGGTTTCCTCTCCGCGCTGTCGCCAGACGACTATGACCTGATCCGCCCGTATCTGCGCACGGTCGATCTGCCCCACGACGCGGTGCTGGTCGAGGCCGGCGAGACGCTCAAACTCGCCTATTTTCTTCACCGCGGCGTCATCTCGCTGGTGGTGAAGCTCGCCAAGGGCGAGCATGTGCAGGTCGCGATGATCGGCCGCGACAGCCTGCTCGGGACGCTCTCGACCATGGGTGACGCCTGCGCGCTGAACACGGCCGTCGTGCTGGTTCCCGGAAAAGCCTCCGTGATGGAGCTCGATCGGCTGCGCAGTGCGGCCGACCAGAGCAGCAGCTTGCGGAGCTTGCTCACGCGCCATGGCCTGGCGGTCTACGCGCAAGTC